>NZ_CP007161.1:3110537-3465805 GCF_000725285.1 Virgibacillus sp. SK37 | reverse complement strand
CGACTCAGAGATAAACAAAATTATTGATGCCGTTATTGAAAAAAAGCGGTATTACCGTCTGCAAAATGGCGCACTGCTTTCCTTGGAAGGGGAAGACTTTACTTCCATGAAGCAGCTCTTTAGTGATATGGAGATTAATAAAGATGATCTTCAAGATGGCAGTATTCATGTACCGGTCTATCGTGGTACGCAGGTAGATGAAATGATTGAAACGAATAAAAATTATGATCCATCATTTCGCAAGCTGCTTCATCAACTGAAATCACCAGAAGAACAAGTATACCCATTACCAGCTAACTTACAGGCTACGTTGCGGAATTACCAGCAAACGGGGTATCAATGGTTTAAATCCCTTAGCCATTATCATCTAGGGGGCATATTGGCAGATGATATGGGCTTGGGAAAAACCTTACAGAGCATCGCCTACATTGCTTCAGAGCCTAGTGAGCATCCACACTTGATTGTGGCACCATCTTCCGTTATTTATAATTGGAAGAATGAATGCGAAAAGTTTTCACCGGAGATGAAAGTAGCTATCTTAACAGGGAATCCTCAGGAGCGAAGAGAAAAAATTACCGGCACGATTGATGCAGCAGATGTTTGGATTACCTCTTACGCTACTCTCAGACAGGATATTGAATATTACCGGGAATTGACCTTTCAGACACTCATCTTAGATGAGGCACAATATATTAAGAACTACGCAACGAAAACATCAAGGGCAATACGTGAAATAAAAGCAGGAAGAAAATTTGCGTTAAGTGGCACACCAATAGAAAACTCGATTGATGAGCTATGGGCTATTTTCCAGGTTATATTGCCAGGGCTGATGCCAAATCATCGCAAATTCAAACAATTGTCTCATGAAAGAATAGCAAAGATTACAAAACCATTTATTCTTCGACGTCTCAAAAAAGATGTACTGAAGGAATTACCGGATAAGATTGAAACTGTTCATGTATCCGAACTAACCAAAGAACAGAAGGATTTGTATATTGGGTATCATCGCCAACTTCAACAGGAAGCTGCCCAATCGATGCAGGAAAGTGGTTTTCAAAAAAACCGGATGAAGATACTTGCTGGATTAACACGCTTGCGCCAACTATGCTGTCATCCTTCCTTGTTTATCGAAAATTATCAGGGGAAATCGGGTAAGCTTGAGCAATTGATGGAGACGATACGTACTGCAAGGGAAAGTGGAAAACGCATGCTGATCTTCTCCCAGTTTACAAGTATGCATGAAATCATTAGTGCGAAACTTGAGAACGAAGGAATAGGTTACTTTTACTTACACGGGCAGACACCATCACAAGAACGAGTGGAAATGAGCGAACGATTTAACAATGGAGAAAACGATGTTTTTCTTATTTCCTTGAAAGCCGGTGGCACAGGCCTCAACTTAACTGGGGCAGATACGGTTATTTTGTATGATCTTTGGTGGAATCCGGCGGTGGAGGACCAGGCAACAGGCCGTGCTCATCGATTTGGTCAGAAAAATGTTGTCCAGGTCATTCGGTTGATTGCTGAAGGTACCATCGAAGAAAAAATTTATGATTTACAACAAAAGAAACGAGAGCTCATTGACCAGGTTATTCAGCCTGGAGAGTCTATGCTATCCAGTCTCAGTGAAGATGATGTTAAAGAACTATTGAATATTTAATGAAAGAACCAGCCTGCCCAGGCTGGTTCTTTATGTTTTCATAAACGGAAAAAAGGGAAAATAATATCCGTGACTTTTATAAAAGAAGAAAATTTATAATGCGAACCATATTTTGTTCTTAACCAAGCCACATTCGTATAAATTACAAGTAAACACTTAAGGGAGATGGGAAGATGAGAACAGTTGCAAGAGGGGTGGCAAAGTTTTTCGTAGCTAATTTTGCTGTAGTAATGGCAATTATGTTATTGCCAGTATTTCTGGTAACTGATGATGTTGCTCTATTTGATTCGATGATGGAATATTTATTCAGTAATAAGTCATAAGCAGAATTTAATTTAGGAGGATGTATTCGTTAAATGCATCCTCTTTTTTTATAGATATGATATTCTATATAAAACCGGTTCTAAAATAGAGGTTGGGGGCTATCTAGTGATTCGCAAAATAGATATACTGCAAAGTAACTTGATAGTACTGTAAACGGCCGTTTCGGAAAATACACTTCGCTTTCCGTGGGCAACGCTTCAGCTTCCTCGGAAGAAAACCACTTCCTTGAAAAAGAAAACCACTTTTTCTGCGTGCGATGTTTCTCATAGAAGCTTTACGGGTCCTGCGGGATCTTCAGCTGGGGCTGGGACTGCGTTACCTCGTCCCACCGAAGACCTTTTGCGATTACTCGCCCCATCAAAAAGCCCTGTAGCTTTTCCCACAGGACAAGGAAGGCTTCAGCGAATTATGCATCGCACGAAGGAAAGGTGTTTTTTCTTTCCGAGGAGTCTTCGTGTTTTTCCTTCACTGGTAAGCGGTTAGATAATAACCCGCTATTTATGGTACAAAGCAGATACAAATTGATTGGAGCGGAAGGGGGCGACTCCTACCGGAATAGCATGAGCTGAAGACCCTGGACGTAGCGTAGCGAAGGAAGCGGCTGAAGCCATGCCGGTGGAAAGCGTCCCACTAAAGCGGAAATCAATGGGTTCATCCACTTCCTTAAAATTAGATATACTCTAGTTAGCAATTATTTCCAACTATGAATGTACGAGATAATGTTGTATCTTAGTATCTGTATTAGGACCGTAAAACAATTCTAGATTAGTGAGGTGAGTGAGTTGGATTTTTGTAAAGAAATGAACATTGCACATCCTATCATTCAAGCAGGGATGGCCGGAGGAATTACTACACCGGAATTAGTAGCAGCCGTAGCAACGAATGGATGCCTTGGTACAATAGGTGCCGGTTATATGAGCGCACCTAAGCTGAAAGAAGAAATCAAACAAGTGAAAATGCTAACTTCTAAGCCATTTGCAGTAAATGTGTTCGCCATAAATCTTGAAACATATTCCAACGAAGTCGCTGAAATGCAACAATTCCTTAATAAATACAGGCAAGAACTTTCTATTAACGAAGGAAGCAGAGAGATTAAAGTAAGAGATCATCTACATGAAAAAATTCAAGTAATACTCGATGAAAACATTCCAATTGTCAGTACAGCTTTTGGCGTGTTAACAGCCTCATTAATTGAAAGATTAAAAGCTAATCAGGTGAAACTGATAGGAATGGCAACGAATGTATATGAGGCAAAACTGTTGGAAGAAGCAGGTTATGATGCAGTTGTGGCACAAGGTTATGAAGCAGGCGGGCACCGTAGTACCTTTGATTTAAATAGATTCAATGATAATGCTGATCTTGGTTTAATAGCTTTAGTGGAAAGATTTAAAGGAAATTTGCAACTTCCTATTATAGCTGCAGGAGGTATACATACAAGAGAGCAAATAAAAGGATTGCTAGCAATGGGGGTAAGTGCTGTCCAGCTTGGCACAAAATTTTTAATAGCTAGAGAAGCCGGTACAAATGCGGCTTATCGTCATGCGTTAATCCAGGCAGAAGCAGAGGATACTCAAATAACAAGAGCATTTTCCGGTCGCCCAGCTCGAGCAGTGAAGAACCGTTTTATTGATGATTTAGAACAAAGTAAGCTTAACTCATTGCCATTTCCTTTGCAAAATGAGATGACTAAAGATATACGAGCTACAGCAAAAGTATTTTCATTGGCGGATCTTCAATCCTTATGGGCTGGACAAGGTGTAGGTGAAATAAAAAAGGAAGAATCGGTAAAGCAAATAATAAATTCACTAATATAAAAGAGAGCATAATGGGCTTTTCGACTCATTGTGCTCTTTTAAAAACTGAATTATATTGTGTAGTAGAGTGCCATTAGCAATAGTAGAATAACAATTTGCATCCACACTAGGAATCGGAGATTGCGGTAAAAAGTAGTATTTATAGTTTGAGATGGCGCAGGTTTGTCTTTCCATTCTCCCATATAGTCTTTCTTCTTTTTTGACATCATACTACCAAATCTTCTAAAAGAGAAGGTCAGACCGTCAAAAAAGCCACCCTTTTTAATAAATAGAAATAGAATTGCTACAAGTGAAAGGAGAAAAACATAAAACCATGTGTTTATATAGTTCTCCAGATCATATTTAGGAGTGAATAGAAAAAAGATAAGCGTCACTACTAAAATATTTACTAAGAAACAGAACCATTTGTTCATGAAGAGTTGCATATATTTCCACCTTTTATAGTAATTTGTTACTCATTATATCATAGAAAATAGATTTAATTGGAAATAATTTTGTAATAATTTGTAGTGAACACTTATTCATGAAAGCGTTGTCAATCAAGGGTTTTCATGACTTTATTAATTTAATAAATAGTAATAGTTTTTTCACTATTTTAAAAAAAGACTTTACAAAACTGTAAAAATAATTGTATACTTCTTGTAGTAGAATTCATCTACGAAAATATCAGAAAATAGAAAATAAGGGGGTTCTTTTGACTATGAAGTTGAAATGGTCATTACTTTTGGCACTAGGTTTACTGCTTAGTGTGTTCTTAGTGGCTTGTGGCGGAGGAGACGACGCTTCAGAAGGCACAGAAGACAGTGGTAACAAAGAAAAAACTGAAGATTCTGCATCAGAAGGAGAAGAAGCTTCAGGAGAGCAAGTCTTAAATCTTCTTAATGGAGATACAATTCCAACAATGGATGCTTCCATGGCAACAGACCAATATGCATTTGAATTTTTAGGTGCTACAATGGAAGGTCTTTACCGATTAGGTGAAGATGGTAAGCCGGTTGAAGGTATTGCAAATGATCACAAAGTAAGTGAAGATGGTAAAACATGGACATTTACTTTACGTGAAGATGCAAAATGGTCAAATGGTGACCCTGTAACTGCACATGACTTTGTTTATGCATGGCAACGTGCTGTAAACCCTGACACTGGTTCAGAATATGGACCATACATGATGGGTGGAGTTATTAAGAATGCAACTGCTGTTAACAGTGGCGATAAGCCAGTTGAAGAACTTGGTGTTAAAGCAGATGGTGACTATACATTAGTAGTAGAACTTGAAAACCCAACTCCATACTTTGAGTCATTAACAACTTTCGGAACGTTCTTACCGTTAAACCAAAAGTTTGTTGAAGAACAAGGCGATAAATATGCAACTAGCACAGATACATTATTATCAAATGGTCCATTTATTTTATCTGATTGGGAAAGCACTTCAAGCTCTTGGAATCTTACAAAGAACGAAGATTACTGGGATGCAGAAACTGTTTCTCTAGATAAAATCACATATGAAGTAGTTAAAGATCCACAAACAGCGGTAGATCTTTATGAAGCAGGTACAGTTGACCGTGCAGGTCTATCTTCTGACCTTGTTGATCAATATTCTACCCATGAAGACTATATTGTAAACCCGCAAACTTCTGTTTTCTATTTGAAAATGAATCAAACTAGAAACGAAGCTTTAGCAAATACAAACATCCGTGCAGCTATTAGCCGCGCATTTGATAAACAGGCATTAGTTGATCAGATTCTTAATAACGGATCTCTAGTAGCTAATGGTTTAGTACCAGCAAACTTTACTCCAATGCCTGAATCTGGAGAAGATTTCCGCGAAGTAAGTGGAGACTTAGTAACATATGATCTTGAAAAGGCAAAAGAATATTGGAAAAAAGGTTTAGAAGAGCTAGGAACTGATTCTGTTGAACTTGAATTCCTTGCTGGTGACAGTGAAACTGCTAAGCAAATGAACGAATACCTAGCAAACCAGCTTCAAACTAACCTTGATGGATTAAAAGTTACTTTAAAGCAGGTTCCATTTGAGCAACGCTTGGATTTAGATACAAACATGGATTATGATATTCAATTCTCCGGTTGGGGTCCTGACTTCTTAGATCCATACACTTTCTTAAATCTATGGATTACAGATGGTGGAAACAACAAAATGGGTTATTCCAATAAAGAATACGATAAGCTTTTGGAAGAGGCACAAACAACACTTGCTACTGATAACCCAGCAAGATATCAAAACTTCTTAGAAGCTGAAAAGGTTCTATTTGAAGATGCAGCAATTGCTCCAGTTTACCAAAAAGCTTCTGCACAGTTGTTGAGACAAGGTGTTGAAGGAATTATCGTTAACCCATTCGGTCCGGACTACGAGTACAAGTGGGCTAGTGTTAGTAAATAATTACATTTTTAAATAAAAAATATGCTTTTACTTTCAGAGAAGAGAGTGTATGACCCTTTGGCATATACTCTCTTTTCCACTGCAATTAAAAAGTCTTACAATATTGAACATTTTATAAATTACAACAAGATTCGACATAAATTCAGGAGGTGCAGAAATGTTTCGTTACATACTACGCCGTATTCTTTATATGGCTGTAACATTGTTCATTATTGCTACCGTATCATTCTTTCTGATGAAGATGCTGCCAGGTAGCCCGTTAAAAGCTGAAGATAAATTAAGTGAAGAACAAAGAGAAATTGTATTAGAGAAATATGGCCTCAATGACCCGGTACCCGTACAATATGTCAGATATATTGGTGGTCTCGTAAAAGGGGATTTAGGAATTTCATTTACATTTGACAATACACCTGTAACCAAAATATTAATGGATCGCATCGGTCCGTCCGCCCAGTTAGGGGCACAGGCACTGTTAATTGGAACATTTTTAGGAATTCTCCTGGGACTCATCGCCGCAATATCACATAATGGGGCACTGGACTATACCTCCACAATACTTGCTGTGTTAGGTACTTCTATTCCATCCTTTGTGTTTGCAGGATTACTGCAGCGCTACCTCGCAGTTGAATGGGAATTGTTCCCTGTCGCATTATGGGGGACGTTTGAACATACCATACTGCCAACCGTTGCATTAATGATTTTCCCAATGGCAACTGCTGCACGTTTTACACGTACAGAAATGATCGAAGTTATGGGTTCCAATTTTATTACAACTGCTAGAGCAAAAGGTGTTAGCGAATATGGAATTATCTTTAAACACGGCCTCCGTAATGCTTTAATCCCACTAGTAACAGTAATGGGCCCGATGGCTGTTAGTCTAATGACTGGTACACTAGTTATCGAGAAAATCTTTGCTGTTCCTGGAATTGGAGAGCAGTTTGTTACATCAGTTATGGTTAATGATTACCCAACAATTATGGGAACAACACTTTTATTTGCTTTCTTGTTTGTTCTAATAATTTTAGTAATCGACCTCCTATATGTATTAATTGACCCTAGAATCAGACTTACAGGAGGGGAGAGCTAAATGGATAACGAAAATAAAAATAATAATAATGTTCCAAAGGATCTTCTTGTTCCTTTGGAAAGAAAAGAAGATACAAGTGATAAAATCTCCCGTCCAAGCAGAACCTTTATGCAGGATGCAAGGAGAACCTTCTTTAAAAATAAATTAGCAATGCTCTGTGTATTCATACTTATAATAATTTCTATTATGAGTATTGTAGGACCGGGGATGAATGACTACGGACTGGATGATCAAGATTTATCCCGTGCGAAAATGCCACCACATGTGCCAGTACTTGAAAAGATTTCTTGGCTAGGCTTTGATGGTACATTAACAGATGAATTTAAAGGTAAAGACATAGAAGAAGCTACGAAAAACGCAGTAGCCAGGTATGGTAATGATGCAGATTTTATTGATATAAAAGAGCTTGATAAGGGAGACGGGAGTGCGAAGTCTGCTGAAGTACAAGCTACGTATCATATTTATGAAGCAAAAGATATGAATGATCAATATTTTTGGCTAGGAACAGACACACTGGGACGTGACCAGTGGACAAGATTGTGGTTAGGTACAAGAGTATCATTAATTATCGCTCTAGTTGCAGCGGCAATTGATTTAGTAATCGGTGTTGCATATGGTGGAGTTTCCGCCTTCTATGGTGGACGAGTTGATAACGTCATGCAGCGAATTTTGGAAGTACTTGTCGGAATACCGAACCTGGTAGTTATACTATTAATGATCTTAGTGCTACAACCAGGTATTCTCTCTATTATTATCGCTCTGACCATTACTGGGTGGATTGGAATGGCCCGTATTGTCCGAGGAGAAATATTGAAGCTGAAAAGTCAGGAATTTGTTCTTGCGGCACGAACCTTGGGAACCTCCAATGGTAAGATAATTAGTCGTCATTTAGTTCCGAATATTAGTGGTATAATTATTATTAATACCATGTTCACTATTCCTAGTGCCATTTTCTTCGAAGCTTTTCTAAGCTTTATCGGACTTGGGTTAGTGCCACCAGAAGCATCACTAGGTACACTAATTAACACTGGATTTGAGAACTTACGATTATACCCTTACTTGTTGGTATTTCCTGCAGTATTAATTTCAGTCATTATGATTACGTTCAACCTTATCGGGGACGGTTTAAGAGATGCATTTGATCCGAAAATGCATAAATAATAAGGTAGGTGTTTTTAAATGAGTAAATTATTGGAAGTTAAAGATTTGAAGGTTTCATTTAACACCTACAACGGTGAAGTACAAGCTGTTCGAGGTGTAACCTTTGATTTAAATAAAGGAGAGACGTTAGCAATCGTTGGAGAATCAGGCTCAGGTAAGTCTGTAACATCCATGGCTCTAATGCAGCTTCTTCCTAAACCACATGGCTATGTGAAATCAGGAGAAATCCTTTTTGAAGGTGAAGATATAGTAAAAAAATCTACTAGAGATATGCAAAAAATCAGGGGTAAAGATATATCGATGGTTTTTCAAGACCCGATGTCTTCCCTAAATCCTACCATGAAAATTGGTAACCAAATCATGGAAGGTTTAATTAAGCATCAGAATATGAATCGTACTAATGCTAGAAAAAAGGCTGTGGAATTGCTGGAACTAGTAGGAATTCCACATCCTGAAACTAGATTAAATCAATATCCACACCAATTCTCGGGTGGGATGCGTCAGCGTGTTGTAGTAGCAATTGCGCTGGCATGTAATCCAAAAATTCTAATTGCAGATGAACCTACAACAGCTTTGGATGTGACCATTCAGGCACAAATTTTAGAACTGATGAAAGATATTCAAAAGGAAACAGATAGTGCGATTATCTTCATTACCCATGATTTAGGTGTGGTAGCAAACGTTGCTGACCGAGTTGCTGTTATGTACGCAGGTAAAATTGTCGAAATTGGCACAACAGATGATATCTTTTATAATGCCAAACATCCTTATACTTGGGGTTTACTTGGCTCTATGCCAACATTGGATAGTGATGAAGAAGAATTATTTGCTATTCCAGGCAGCCCGCCAGACTTATTAAATCCACTAAAGGGAGATGCATTTGCACCAAGGAATGAATTTGCTTTGGAGATTGATACAGTAATGGAGCCGCCAATGTTTAAAGTATCTGATACACATTATGCAGCTACATGGCTATTGCATGAAGATGCTCCAAAAATCGAGCCACCTGAATCTGTGCAACGCAGAATGCAAGGCTTCTCTAATACAGGTTCGAAGGATGGTGAGAAATAATGTCACAAGAAAAGTTACTTGAAGTTAAAAACCTAAAAAAACACTTTAAAGCTGGAAGACATAGAACAATTACTGCAGTAGACGGAGTAACCTTTGATATCTTCAAAGGTGAAACGTTTGGATTAGTTGGGGAATCCGGTTGTGGGAAGTCGACAACTGGAAGAACCATCATTCGTTTATATGAAGCGACAGAAGGTGAAGTGAAGTTTAAAGGCGAAGATGTACACGGGAAGAAATCAAAGAATGAATTGCTGAAATTTAACCGTAAGATGCAAATGATTTTCCAGGATCCTTCTTCTTCTTTAAACCCTCGTATGACTGTAATGGATATTATAGCTGAAGGTATTGACGTTCATAATCTGGCGAAAAATGATAAGGAACGTAAAGCCCGTGTAGAGGAATTATTAGAAGTTGTTGGTCTGAATAAAGAGCATGCAACACGCTTCCCTCATGAGTTTAGTGGTGGACAAAGACAGCGTATAGGTATTGCAAGAGCACTTGCTGTCGAGCCAGACTTCATTATTGCGGATGAACCGATATCTGCTCTTGATGTATCTATTCAGGCACAGGTAGTTAATTTGCTTAAACAGCTTCAGAAAGAGCGCGGATTAACTTATTTGTTTATTGCGCATGATCTTTCCATGGTGAAGTATATTAGTGATCGTATTGGTGTTATGTATTTTGGTAATATGGTAGAGCTGGCAGATGCAGATGAATTGTATCATAATCCAATTCATCCATATACCAAATCATTATTATCTGCTATCCCTTTACCAGATCCAAATTATGAACGTTCACGCAGACGTGTGGCTTATGATCCTACCGTTCACGACACAAGTGAGCAGCCGGAATTTAGGGAGGTTCGGCCACGACATTGGGTGCGCTGTACTTCTAAGGAATTTGAACAATATAAAAAAGAAGCAAATAAATAAGAATAAACAAGGCCCTTGTTCTATTGTAGAACAAGGGTTTTTGATTATAGCAGATTAAATTCTGTATACTAACTATTCCCATCTATAATGGGAGTATAATTGCTACTGCTGATTAACTTTGTCGGTGGTGAAAAAATCTCTGTAGCTCACTAATCTTATCTAAGGCAGATATTTACTTGGTTCTCAACACAACAATCTATTAATTTTTTAACCCCAACTGCTCCTTAACTTGCTCACGTAATTCCCGTTTTAAAAACTTCCCTACTGACGTCTTAGGAATTTCATCGAAAAATAGTACGTTGTCCGGCAGCCAAAATTTAGCGAATTGTGGGCGCAGATAATTCATAATAGCTTCTTTCATTCCATCTTTTTTATAGCCTTCATTAAGAACAACACAGGCAATTGGCCGCTCCTGCCATTCTGCGTCAGGAACTGCAACGACACTTGCTTCAAAGACAGCCTCATGTGCCATTATAGCGTTTTCAAGATCAACGGAGGAAATCCACTCCCCTCCACTTTTAATTAAATCTTTAGTCCGATCTACAATTTTTATCGTACCTTCTTCGTCAACCGTAACTACATCTCCTGTATGAAACCATCCATCAACAAATGCTTGTTCACTTCGTTCATCTTTGTAATATTCATTTGCTATCCAATTACCACGGACTAGTAATTCCCCCATTTCTTGGTCGTCCCAAGAAATTTCACCACTATTCCCAAGCACCTTCATTTGGAGACCTGGCACTAGAATTCCTTGTCTGGAACGTTCTTTTAACTTTTCTTCATTGGATAAATTCTGCTGGTAACTCTTTAATCGAGATAAAGTAACCAATGGGGTTGTTTCAGTTGCTCCATAAGCATGAAAGAACGGGATATTGAGTTTTTCTTCAAATGCTTTTATTAACCCAAGTGGAGCTGCTGAGCCACCACATAGAACAGCACGGAGACTTGACGTATCGTAAATGCCTTTCTCCAACTCGCGATATAGAGCTAACCATATGGTAGGTACACCTGCTGTTATGGTAACTTTAAACTTATCAATGAATTCAGCCAGTCGCTGGGGGGTAAACCTTGGGCCAGGCAGGACCTGTGTTGAACCAAACCATGTACAAGCAAAAGGAGTACCCCAAGCATTTACATGGAATTGAGGAACAACAGGCATGGAAACATCCGACTCTGAAATAGCTGCAGAATCAGCTAAGCCAAGTGCGTAGCTATGCAGCACGATGCCTCGATGTGAGTAGGTTACTCCTTTAGGTTTGCCAGTCGTGGCGGATGTGTAGCACATGCCGGCAATTTCATTTTCATCAATGTCAGTGTTAAATGGATAACTTGGATCTCCAGTTTGTAAGAGTTCTTCATAGGAGTATAAAGGGTGGATGGATGAATCGGGAAGTTCAGCTTTATCTGTCATGACAACGTAAGCTTCAACAGTAGTTAAGTGATCTTTAATTTTCTCAATCAATGGGAGGATGTCTTCATCTACAAATAATATTTTATCCTCAGCGTGATTTATAATATAAATAATATGTTCTGGAGCTAAACGGATATTAATGGTGTGTAAGACCGAACCAATGCCCGGAGCAGCAAAATAAATCTCCAAATGACGATGATGATTCCAGGCAAGTGTCCCTATACGGTCTCCCTTGTTCGCTCCGAGTTCTTTCAATACGGACATAAGACGCCTGGTTCGCTGTCCAACATCTTTGTAAGTTAAGTGATGTAACTGATCATGTGTTTGCGAAATAACCTGCTTCTTAGGAAAAAATGTTTCCGCATGTTCCATCATTGCACCAACTGTTAACGGGACGTGCATCATATACAACAACTCCTTTAAAATAGTAATAAAAAAGCTTGTATTCATAATATCATATTATTATAAAGATTATGTACAATTAGTAAAAAAGTATTATTTCATAGTGAGATTTTTCTTAAATTATTAACTATTAGCCCAAGTTATATTGACAACTTACCAGCTTTAAAGGTAAAATAGTTTTACTATAATAAAGATTATAAGGGGGAGTATGGATGAAAAAGAAATCGTTTTCATTTATATTAATGCTAGCGCTTGCATTGCTGTTGGCAGCATGTGGTGGCGGAGATAGTGAGGAAGGGAAAGAAGAGGGTGGCTCCTCTGATGGTGGGGATAAGCCGAAATTCCTAAGCATGCTTACTGGGGGCACAAGTGGTACATATTATCCTCTAGGTGGAGAAATGGCCAAAATTATTACAGATGAAACTGATATCCAAACAGATGCACTGTCTTCAAACGCTTCTGCGGATAACGTGGCAGCTCTTGCGGCAGGAGATGCTGAACTTGCCTTTGTACAGACAGACGTAGTAGCAAATGCAATTGAAGGAACAAATTCTTTTGAAGGTAAAGCTGTAGATAATGTTCAAGCGATTGGATCTTTATACCCTGAGACTATTCAGATTGTTACAACAGCAGATTCTGGAATTAAATCTGTTGAAGATCTGAAGGGTAAAACTGTATCTGTTGGTGCACCTGGTTCAGGTACGTATGTTAATGCAGAACAAATTCTTGAAATTCATGATATGTCAATGGATGATATTGAAGCACAAAATCTTGATTTTGGAGAATCCACTGGTGGAATTCAGGATGGCAACATTGATGCCGCCTTTATTACAGCTGGAACTCCAACTGGTGCAGTAGAAGGACTATCTGCTACAGTAGATGTTAGCATTGTGCCAATTGAACAGGATAAAGTAGACGCACTTGTTGAAAAGTATCCATACTATGCTGCAGATACTGTTAAATCTGGTACCTATGGTTTAAAGGAAGATGTGAATACAGTTGCTGTACTTGCAATGCTAGCTGTTGTTGACAGTCTTTCAGAGGATACAGTGTATGAAATTACCAAAGCAATTTACGAAAATACAGGTGATATGGCCCATGCTAAAGCGGAGTTTATTACGAAAGAATCTGGGCTGGATGGTATTGGGATTGATTTACACCCTGGCGCAAAAAAATACTTTGATGAAGTTGGCGTGTCTAAGTAAAGATAAAAAAATATAAGTTTCGTGGCCGGCTAGTAATCCTTTATTGGAGTTTGCTGCCGGTCACTCATTTTTTAAATGAAAGACAAACGTAATCTAGGTGAATAAAATGAAGTTTTATCAAAATAAAAAAGTACTTTTTGTAGCCATTCTTTTCATTATTATTGTAGTACTTCTATTATTTGTTCCCTTCCGCACAGCGGTGGTGTTCTATAAAGAAAATACAAACCACATCGAAGCATTCTTACCGATTGATGAGAAAGATACCTTTCAGATCATCTTCAAACACTCTATCCATCTGACAGACGTGGTTGAAAAGTATCAAGTGCTTGGTAATCATGAAATAAAACAATATGAGATCGTTTATGAGCACTTTGGAATTGGAATGCCCTCTAATGCGCAAGAAGGGGAAACGTTTGTATATGAAGATGGTAAATACCATGTGAAGAACTTGGATAATATCTTTCCATATATGAATGTAAGAAATGGAAAGACAGTTTCTGAGAATCGCCTTGTTTGGGGCGTGGATAATGAACATATGGTGTACTTTAATAAGTATTTTAAACCAGGAGCGTGGTTTAAAATTAAAGTCGAAAATCTATCAACTTGGCAATTTTTGAAAGGAGTGAGAATCCGTGAGTGATTCAAAAGATCAGCTAACAGAAGTACATCAAGAGGAACTACTACAAAAATATGATGCTGAATCCAATACTCGAAACCTTGGTGGCATTGCTGCTAAAATTGTCTTTTTCGGGCTGCTGGCTTTTTCCCTTTTTCAGCTTTATACAGGTGCATTTGGCCAATATACGGCCTATATTCAACGGACTGTCCATTTAGGGTTTGCTCTTACCCTTATTTTCTTACTATTTCCGGCGAGAAGAAAAGGGAACAAACGAAAGGTAGCTTGGTATGATTATATTCTTGCATTATTATCTATTCTCGTTTGTGCTTATTGGCCGGTGTTTTATGATACATTAGTTCAACAGATAGGCGGAATTACTCAAGCACAAATGGTTGTCGGTGGTATTGCTATTTTACTAGTGCTCGAGGGTACGAGACGTGCTGTAGGGCTTCCTATAACAATTATTGCGATATTATTTATGGTGTACGCACTATTTGGCCCTAATATGCCTGGTATGCTGGCACATCGCGGATTGAGTCTCGAACAGCTGATTAACTCCATGTTCTTTACAACAGAAGGTATTTTAGGTACGCCACTACAGGTATCTTCTACATATATCTTTTTATTTCTTCTGTTTGGTGCTTTTTTAGTACAGACAGGTGTAGGGAATTACTTTAATGACCTTGCAATTGCTATTGCAGGTAAGCGAACAGGTGGACCTGCAAAAGTGGCCATTTTCTCCAGTGCTTTAAATGGCACGATATCTGGTAGTTCTGTAGCGAATACAGTTACAACGGGCTCTTATACTATCCCAATGATGAAAAAGCTTGGTTACAAGCCTAATTTTGCTGGGGCAGTTGAAGCAGCCTCCTCAACAGGTGGCCAAATTATGCCGCCAATTATGGGTGCGGCTGCATTTCTGATGATTGAATTTGCTGGTGTAGGCTACTGGGAAATTGCGAAGGCAGCGACTATTCCAGCTGTGCTTTATTTCTCAGGAATTTGGATTATGACCCACCTGGAAGCAAAGAGACTTGGTTTGCACGGCTTACCTAAAGAAGAGATTCCTGCCAAAAAAACAGTATTAAAGAAGCTTCATTTATTACTCCCTATTATTGCTATTGTTTTTCTGCTGTTTCAGGGATTCAGTATTGAAAGAACAGCATTACTAGGTATTTTAATTACAGTTATAGTGAGTCTATTCCTGAAGGAAACAAGAATAACTCCGGCAAAGTTTATTGTAGCCCTTCAAGAAGGTGCCAGAACGGCGTTAGGAGTAGCAGCAGCTACAGCTTGCGCAGGGATTATCGTTGGTGTAGTTACTAAGACAGGTTTAGGCTTGAAAATGGGTAATAGTCTTGTAAGTATTGCAGGGTCTATTGCCAGTTCACCAGAAGCTCAGTTGCTATTAACATTGTTCCTGACAATGATTGCTTCTATTATATTAGGTATGGGCTCACCGACGACAGCAAATTATATTATTACTTCTACAATTGCTTTACCTGCAATACTTGCATTAAATGATCAATTGGAAGTGGCAATTCCTGTATTGGCTGGTCATATGTTTGTATTTTATTTTGGTATTGTAGCGGATATAACGCCCCCGGTTGCACTTGCGGCATTTGCGGCAACAGGTATTTCTGGTGGCGAACCGATACGTACAGGAGTAAATGCATCAAAGTTAGCAATTGCAGCCTTTATTATTCCATATATGTTTGTGTTGCAACCGCAATTACTCATGATAGATACGACTTTCTTTGAAATCTTGCTAATTTTACTCACTGCTATTACGGGTATGATTGCTATTGGAGCAGGATTAATTGGTTATTGGTATCGAAAACTTCCTTGGATTGAGCGGATTGCTGCAGTGATAACAGGAATACTCTTAATTTATCCAGAGGGACACACCGATTTGTTTGGTGCAGCAGCATTCATTATTATGATTGCACTCCAGTTCATCTGGAAACGGGATAAAAAAGACAAAGCAAAAGAAGCAAGAGCACAAGCTTAATACACGAATACAGCAAAGGTGATCAGAGATTCTGGTCACCTTTGTTTATGTTCAGGGAAGATAAGGGTAAAGTAGATGGTAGTTTGAATTACCTATAAATATGAATTGCAAGCTTTTTTGAGAAATATGTTTATCATAACGCTATAGAAATACGCTCATTGGATCGGTTTCTTCGTCAAATATAAAAATAATTAAGTTGGATCTCAAGCATTTTATTAGAAAGGAATTGTTAACATGGCAAATCAGCATAATTTTACCCAAGGAAATATACTAAAACAGTTAATATATTTTTCAGGTCCACTTATGCTGACAAATTTGCTTCAAACCTCTTATCAGTTTGCAGATAGTTTATGGATAGGAAATTTGCTTGGGGGAAACGCGTTAGGGGCGGTGGCAGTCTCCAGTACGATCATCTTTACCGTATTATCCTTCGTTATTGGAATGAATAATGCTGCCCTAACAATACTCTCACAGCAAAAGGGGAAGTCACACCAAGAAGGGTTAAGAAGTTACTTAAATGCGTTTGTGGTGCTCTTAACTATTCTTTCTGTTATGTTAGGCCTGCTCGGTTTTCTGCTGGCAGAGCCTCTTCTTATGCTTGTAGGGACTCCGGAGGCCATGCTGGCTAATGCGAAGGCTTACTTACAGTTAAATTTTCTTGGGATTCTCTTCTTGTTTGGTTATAATTTTATCAGTACTGTACTGCGAGCGTTAGGTGATAGTAAAACACCCCTTCGATTTGTAATGATTGCTGTTTTATTAAATATAGTTTTGGATCCTTTGTTTATTTCTGTGTTTAATTTAGGCGTTAAGGGTGCTGCATATGCAACAATTCTTGCTCAGGGAAGTGCATTTATATTTGGTGTCTCCTATGTACTGCGCAAAAAACTAGCTCCTTTTCAAATACCTGAATTTCCTAAAAAGGAAGAAATAAAACTGATTTTCCATCTAGGCATCCCATCTGGTATGCAAATGGCTGTAATTGCTGCAGGAGTTGCAGCAATAATGAGTGCTGTAACTGATTTTGGTGGAGACGTAGTTGCCGGTTTTAGTGCTGCGCAGCGATTAGATAGTTTAATTATGCTTCCTGCTCATGCATTGGGTACGGCGGTTAGTAGTATGGCCGGGCAAAATATAGGCAGCAATAACTGGGAAAGAGTCCGTAAGATCGCCAAGTATGGAGTGTTGTATAACGCAGGTATCATGCTAATTGTCGGTGTGTGTGTTCTATTGTTTGCTGAATATGGAATAAAGTTGTTTATTCAGGATAAGGCTGCAGTTGAATTTGGTACCACGTATTTAACTATTATTGCTTTGTGCTACCCTTTTCTTGGGATTAACTTTATTTTAAATGGTATTGTCCGTGCTTCGGGCGCTATGTATCAGGTCTTAATTTTAAATATTATATCTTTCTGGTTATTGCGTTACCCTCTGGCTGAGATAATGTCCGGTTTATTTGGTGAAATGGGTATAGCAATTGGGATGGGGTTAAGCTTTCTCGTAAGTAGCTTGATTGCTTATATGTATTATCGATTCGGTAAGTGGAAAGAGAAGGAATTATTTTCACGTGAAAAAGCAGGGAGGGAAGAGTATTGAATAAATGGAAACTAGTTAACATAGGAATTATATCCGGTCTGTTTCTCGGTGGTCTGCTTTTTATATTGGAAAAGTGGAGCTCCGAAAAAGTTTACGTACTACTAATGAATGTTGACTATATACCTGTATTAAAAGAAATTCCATTACATCCAGTAGCAGAATTTATTCTTCACCTAATTGTTTCTATCGTTCTTGTCTTCGTGCTTTATTACGGATTAAGCAGATTTAAAAGTGAAAAAAAAGTACTTCTCTATATTGTTATAAATACACTAATAGGTGCTGTATTATTTTTAACTACCAGTTTCTCTGACCGCACCCCTGAGCTTACCGATGGAATGGCATTCTTTTATTGGTTATCAGCCCATTTTATTTATGGATGGCTAGTTGGTAGTTTAATAGTTTTTGTAAAAAGGAATAATTAATATGAAATATAAAAAGAAAACACAAAAGGCATGGAAACATTCACTTTTAATAACTTTTCTCTTATGTATGGTGCTCCTGTTTTTGTCCTTGGTAAGCTATGAACCATTACAGAACAATTGGAATCAGGAGTCATCTGTGAGTGAAGAGGTAATCGCCTATGAACCACTTGTTAAAAAGTATGCGGAAAAGTATGGAATAGCTGATAAAACCCATGTTTTATTAGCAATGATGATGCAGGAATCGGGAGGAAGAGGAAACGATCCGATGCAAGCATCAGAAAGCTTTTGTGGGTCAAGAGGATGCATAGATGACCCTAAGGTATCCATAAAGCAAGGAGTCTATTACTTTTCTAAAACACTAGAAGAAGCGGATGGAGATGTAGAATTAGCTGTTCAAGCATATAATTTTGGCAGAGGTTTTATAGACTATGCCGTAAATAGGACAGGTACTTTTACACAAGAAACTGCTATAGCTTTCTCCCAAAAAATGTATAATGAAGATCCTGAAAAAGAGAAATATCGTTGTTTACGTGAAGAGGCAAAAAAATTAGAAGCATGCTATGGGGATATATACTATGTTGAATCTGTAATGGAATATAAGAAGGGTTTAGCGACAGATTAAGTATAGAAATGATATGATGAAAGAAATATATGCATGGGAGGAATGTAAATGTTGAAAGCAATTCATACAGATAACGCACCAGCTGCCCTTGGGCCATATTCACAAGCTATTCAGGCAGGTGACTTTGTTTATGTTTCGGGCCAAATCGGCATTGATCCAAGCAAAGGGGAAGTTGTGGATGGAATTGAAAAACAAACAAAGCAGGTGTTAGCGAATCTACAAGCAATTTTAACAGAAGCAGGTACTGATTTTTCAAAAGTAGTTAAGTTCACGATTTACCTAAACTCCATGGAGGACTTTGCTACTGTGAATGAAATATATGGAGACTATTTGACAGAACCCTACCCTGCAAGAGCGACCGTCGAAGTAAGTCGCCTTCCAAAAGACGTACTTATAGAAATGGATGTTATTGTATACACCAAGTAATAGGAGGCAATATGTGTGGATAATTTTACGTATCAGAACCCGACCAAATTAATTTTTGGTAAAGGGCAAATAGATGCTCTGCCACAGGAAGTCGAGAAATACGGGAAAAAGGTATTACTTGTCTACGGTGGAGGTAGTATTAAACGAAACGGCATATATGATAATGTAATGAAAAAATTAGCTGAAATAGATGCAGAAGTGTTGGAGCTATCCGGTGTAGAACCAAACCCTAGAATTTCTACGGTCAGAAAAGGCGTTGAAATATGTAAAGAGCAAGGCGTTGAATTCCTCTTAGCAGTTGGCGGCGGCAGTACGATCGATTGTACAAAAGCCATTGCTGCCGGGGCTAAAACAGATGTTGATATGTGGGATATTGTAACTAAAAAGGAAGCAGCAACAGATGCACTTCCGTTTGGTACGATTCTTACCTTGTCGGCTACAGGATCTGAAATGAATCGAGGCTCTGTAATTACCAATTGGGAAACGAATGAAAAGCATGGTTGGGGTTCACCATATACTTCTCCACAATTTTCCATTCTTGATCCGGAACATACAGTGTCTGTTCCAAAGGATCAAACAATCTATGGTATGGTTGATATGATGTCACATGTATTAGAACATTATTTCCACCAAGCAACAAATACACCTATTCAAGATCGTTTCTGTGAGTCAGTGTTAAAAACTGTGATGGAAACAGCACCGAAATTATTAAATGACCTTGAGAATTATGAATACAGAGAAACAATCATGTTGAGTGGAACGTTAGCTTTAAATGATATGCTCAGTATGGGGCTTAGAGGAGATTGGGCTTCCCATAACCTGGAGCATGCTGTTTCCGCTATACATGACATACCTCATGGCGGCGGTCTTGCCATTCTATTTCCTAATTGGATGAAGCATGTGCTTGATGAGACAAACGTAGGTAGATTTAAGCAGTTTGCAATCCGTGTATTTGAAGTGGAGCAAGAAGGCAAAACAGATTTCGAAATTGCAAACGAAGGAATACAAAAACTTAGAGAGTTTTGGAATAGTATAGAGGCTCCGTCTCGTTTGGCTGATTATTCTATTGATGAACAATCCGTAGACGACATGGCAGAAAGAACAGTAATAGCCAGTCCGGAATTCGGTAATTTCAAAAAGCTAACGAAGGAAGATGCAGCAGCTATTTTCAGAGCTAGTTTATAAGTTACTATATCCGGTTGCGTTACTCGTAGCAACAAATTATGACAAATTATTACCCGGGAAATAATATAGCAGAGAAAATTAAAAGGAACTAGCTGTTATTCATATACAGCTAGTTCCTTTTTAATGGCGTCACGAATTTTATCGAGACATTCCTCTGGCGTATTTCCGAAGACACGCTTGTTATTAACAAGGGCGTATGGTTTCACTCTGCATAAGCCACAAAAGGATAAGCATTCATTCATTAAAACAGCGACTTCAGGAAACTCTTCTTCCAGTATTGCTTCTATATCAATTGTAGTGATTTCGTTGCCGTCACAAACCTCAACTACGACTATACCCATATAAATCACTTTCTTTCTACGTAAACAAGTTTGTCTTATTTTTATTAATTAGACTCTGTTATTTTTGCATATTTTTACGTTTAAATCAATAGTTCAGCATAGAAGGAAAAGAGAAAAAGGTTTGTTTCGCGTCCTGTCATTACTATTAAAGATTTAGCTAACTTCTGTTGGTTGACAAGGAATGCGAATGTTTACCTTCATATTCATATTTATACCAAGCAATTAACATGATAACCCCACTAAGAATAAGTAAGGCACTTGTCACAAAGAATACAGCTGAAAATCCAAAGAATCCTGCCAAGAAACCTCCCAATGAAGGGCCAATAATGTTACCAAGAAAACGTAAACTTGTGTTATATCCGAGCACCTCACCTTGCATAGATAGAGGGGCTTCCTGACGAATATATGCGATTCTGACTGGAATGATCCCTCCAATGGAAATCCCAAGCAAAAAGCGTAATACAACTAGTTGCCAAATATTAGTTACGAAGGCCCCAGGGAAATATACAATTCCGGCCATGAACAGCAGGAATATAAGTATTTTAATGTAACCAATTTTGTCACCAAGGCGCCCCCACCTGCGTGTCATCAATAAATTACCTAACCCCGCAGCTGAAAAAGCCATCCCTGAGAAAAATGCTATGCTTTGAGGCCCATGAATGTCAGCAACAAATAATGAGAGGATTGGCTGAATACTAAAGTGTGCTACTTGAACTAATACAGAAATTAACATGACAACAAGTAGAACCGGTTTCTTTACAATGTGTAAGATTACTTCTTTGCTGGAATATGGTTTATAGTCGCTCTCTTTAGAGGATAGTTTGACGTTTATTTCTTTTATCCCGAATGTAACAATAATGGCGGAAAGGAACACCGTTATGGAAACCCCTTTGAATGTACTTGCATAGCCGAATGTATCTGCTAATGAACCGCCGATAAGTGGCCCCATTAATGTTCCGGTAATGCTACCTGTTTGTAATGTTCCAAGCACTCTTCCGGCTATCTCTTTAGGTGTCTGTGTAGAAATTAGAGCTTGAGACATCGGAATGAAGCCAGTCACTATGCCCATAAATAATCGTAATAAAAAAAGCTGCCATACAGAGGTAGCAAACCCCATTAAGAAAACGGAAAGGCCTAAGCCGACTGCAGAAAATATTAAGATTTTCTTTCTGCCATACTTGTCACCGATGCGCCCCCAAATTGGAGAAAATATAAAAGCTGTTACAAAAGTAATTGCAAATATCCAACCAGACCAATTTTGCACATAAGCATCTGAAAAATCGCCGAAGGATTCAATATATAATGAGATGAACGGTAGAACCATCGTAATACTGCCTGCGATAAAAAAGTTAGCAAACCACATGATTGCTAAATTGCGCTTTACTAATGAATTTGTATTGATTTGCAAACCCTTCTTTCTATATAATAGTTCGACACACTAAATATATCGCAACTGTATAGGGAACAAAAGATATATGCTTAGCTATTGGATGAAAAACACAAATGTGTATTCATATTGCAAATAAAAAGTTATAATAATAGATGATAATCAATATTCACCTTGGACAAACATACAATTGAAATATACGAGTAAACGCGACTTACTTAAAAAGTTACATGTTTATAAACATCAAAGGAGAATGAAAATGAAAAAGAAATTAAAAATAATTATTATGATGACCCTCATCATCGGCTTTGTTATGGGGCTTGCGTCTACATCTTTTGCAGATAGCGGAGCAAGTGATTCTAACAGCATTAATGAAAAGTTAGGCGTTCCTATTGTCGTTTATGGAGATACGTTAACAGATGCACAACGAGCAGAGGTTCGTGAATTACTTAAAGTACAGGAAGCAACAGATGTACAGGAGTATAATGTCACAGGGAAAGACATAGCCAATTATATTGATGGTGACCCTAATTCCAGAATGTTTTCCAGTGCTAAAATTGTAAGACAGGAAAAAGGAAATGGCTTAACCGTTAATATTGTTACACCTGATAATATTACCCAAGTAACAAAGGAAATGTATGCAAACGCATTATTAACAGCAGGGGTAGAAGATGCAACTGTAGACGTAGCTTCTCCTGTGAAAGTTAGTGGTCACTCTGCCTTAACTGGTATTTACAAAGCGTATGATGTCGAAGGTGAACAGCTAGATAAGGAAAGAATGGAATTAGCTAATGAAGAACTTGACGTAGCAACAGATCTGGCTGAAAAAGAAGGAATGAGTCAAGAGAAGGTTAGTCAGCTTTTGACAGACATAAAGAAACAGATTGCAGAACAAAACCCTGCTACGAAAGAAGATGTAGAGCGGATTGTGAAGGAGCAATTGGATAAATTGGAAATTTCCTTGAGTGAAGCAGACCGCCAAATGCTCACAGATCTTTTTGATAAAATGCGAGACTTAAACATTGATTTTGACCAGGTGAAAAATCAGTTGGAAGACATTGCGTCAACTATTAAAAACAAAGCAGAAGAACTTGGATTGGATCAAAGCTTCTGGGAGAAGGTTGCAAACTTCTTAAGTGAACTTTTCCATTCCTTAGGAAACTTTTTTAAAGGATTATTTAATTAATATAAAGCTATAGCGCTCAGTTTACTCATGAAGTGAATAGTTAGTCATGTATTATTAGTAAGAACAAGAAAAGGACTCGAAAATAGAGTCCTTTTCTTGTTTCATAGATGATAAAAATGGAATTCGAAAATTTATTGGCATTCTTAGCTAAATAACAATTTAGATAAAGTGCGAACTAATTTGGTAGGACTGCAAACTCCCGTTTTAAAAAAATCCAATATAGTTAATCCCTAAATCTCTTAAATATCTAAGGCAAATTTCTTCGCTCTGCAGCTGATTAACTCATTCTCCGGCGGATAACTTCAGTGTGCAGCTGATTAGCTTGCTCTCCTGCTGGTAGTCCCCACTCTACTTCGCATTTTCCTCCAACTATACAGTTAAATTATTTCTTTACAAAACAGGAATAGTCTATGTTATTGATCAACTAATTTAATTTATTAGGTTTTTTGCAGATGCAAGACTAATAGTTATTTTGTTTTCAAAAGCCTTTGTCAATGCTTTTTTTCTCTAATCTATTAATAGTTTTATAGAATAATAGCCGAAAAAAATAGTAATTCAAAAAAAATATCGCTTTTTTTATTACAGAATCGCTTTTTTGTGACTTTTGTGCTATAAATTGGAAATCTATCGGTCTTTTATCACAAATCTATTACATTTGTAATAAAAGTATTAAAAGTGGTAATGCTTGTAACATACACTTAAAAGTCTTGTAACTGCATTGCCTGTATCCATGTGATAGTATAGGCAATGTCAGAAATTGAAGGAGGGACTATCGAATGAAAAAATTATTAGCTTCATTCGCTACAGGCATCATTATTGCTGGCGCTGCTGTATCAACTGTATCAGCGGAGGAATACCAGGTACAAGAAGGAGACAATCTTTGGCAAATAGCCAATGAATATAATACAACTGTTGAAGATTTAGTAGCTATCAATGAATTGAAATCTACTACAATTCATCCAAAACAAAATCTATTTATCAATGAAATGTATGAAGTTCAATCAGGAGATACACTAAGCAGTATTGGAAATGAATTTGACGTATCAATTGAAAATATAAAAGAATGGAACAAATTAGATTCAGATCTAATTGTAGTTGGACAAGAGTTGACTGTTAAAGGTGTCAACGTAGATAAAAGTCATAAGCCAGCAACTAAAGTAGAAAAGAAAGAAACTGAAAAAGCAGCACCGAAAAAAGAAGAAAAATCAACTGAGTCATCTAATACACAGAACACAGCATCAGCGGCTTCTAAACAAGAAGATAACGAATCTGATGAAAGCCCACAAGGTAAAACAGTTTCTGTAAAAGCTACAGCATATACTGCTGATTGTGCAGGTTGTTCAGGAATTACTTCTACTGGTGTAGATTTAAACGCAAACCCTAATGCAAAAGTAATTGCTGTGGATCCTAATGTTATTCCTTTAGGCTCTAAAGTACATGTAGAAGGCTATGGTTATGCAACTGCTGCTGATATCGGTGGTGCTATTAAAGGTAACCGTATTGACGTACACGTTCCAACAAAAGATGAAGCTTATAACTGGGGCGTACGCAACGACGTAAAAGTAACAATTGTTGAATAAAATTAAATAGATGAATAAACGTACAATTAAATAATCGAATAAACGTAAAAAGGAAAACATTTATGTATAAGATGTTTTCCTTTTTTTTATTTATATTAAACGTACAAGCGATAATTTTATAATTTAATTGTAGTAGAATGAGAGTTTTCATCTACAATTTCATTTGTATCGTTGTTCATTTCTGTATAACCAAGTATTCCAAAGCCGAGAATAATAATCGCAAACAAACCAACCAGAACTTTCTTCATTTAAATGCCTCCATCAATAAGAACTAATTCAATTATAATAAAAATAAGTGTAGATAACCATCGTTTTTTATAATATTTTGTAGAAAAAACCTTACATTTATGAAAGGAAGTAACACAAATTTGAGAGAATTACTATCAGATAAAAATGAATAGTTTTACTTCTTTTGAGTAACTTGATAAAGTAAACATTTTAAACCCTATATGTTAAACTGTATGTAAACTATGTGCTCTAATTTTTACTCGATAATGTAATTGAAGCGCTTACAAACAAGGAGGAAAAATAATATGACTAGTAAGGCACTAAATAGCTTTTTAGATGAGAACATTGCTGAACTAAAAGAGCGAGGATTATATAATGAAATTGATCCGGTACAGGGTGCGAATGGACCGGAAATTCAACTCGACGGGAAAAAAAGAATTAACTTGTCATCGAACAACTATCTTGGGCTAGCTACCGATGATCGTTTAAAGGAAGTTGCAAAAAAGGCAGTAGATTCACATGGAGTTGGAGCTGGTGCAGTACGTACAATTAATGGAACACTGGATCTTCATATTGAATTAGAAAATAAATTGGCTCAATTCAAGGGCACAGAAGCGGTTATTTCATACCAATCTGGTTTTAACTGTAATATGGCAGCAATTTCTGCAGTAATGGATAAACATGATGCCATTCTTTCTGATGAATTAAATCATGCCTCCATTATTGATGGTTGCCGATTATCCAAAGCTAAAATTATCCGTTTTAACCACTCTGATATGGAAGATTTACGGTTGAAGGCAAAAGAAGCAGTAGAATCAGGCCAATACAATAAAATTATGGTAATTACAGATGGAGTTTTCTCCATGGATGGGGATATCGCCAAGCTTCCTGAAATTGTTGAGATTGCTGAAGAATTTGATTTAATCACATATGTTGATGATGCTCATGGGTCAGGTGTACTTGGAAAAGGAGCAGGAACTGTAAAGCACTTTGGTTTACAGGATAAAGTTGATTTCCAAATGGGCACACTTTCCAAGGCAATTGGAGTTATTGGTGGATATGTTGCCGGGAAAGCAAATTTGATTGATTGGCTCAAAGTACGCTCACGTCCATTCTTATTTTCTACAGCTGTATCTCCTGCAGATGCAACAGCTAGTACAAAGGCAGTCGAGCTTTTGATGGAAAGCACGGAATTGAATGAGAAGCTTTGGGAGAACGCTAACTATTTAAAGGATGGGTTGAAGAAGCTAGGCTTTGATATTGGGAACAGTGAAACTCCAATTACTCCTTGTATTATTGGTGACGAAAATGATACACAAAGATTTAGTAAGCGTCTTTTTGAAGAAGGAGTCTATGCTAAATCAATTGTGTTCCCTACAGTACCGCGCGGCACGGGTCGTGTTCGTAATATGCCTACTGCTGCACATACAAAAGAAATGCTTGATAAAGCAATTTCAGTTTACGAAAAAGTTGGAAAAGAAATGGGCTTAATTTAGTCCGCTGTGAGGGGGAATTCCCCTCCGGCTTTTAAATTTGTTTACACAATTCTCTATTCAACATAGAAAGGGTTTAGGAAATGAGAAAAATTTTAGTTACAGGGGCTCTAGGACAAATTGGATCCGAGCTTGTGGGAAAACTGAGAAAAACATATGGAAAAGATAATGTAATTGGAGCAGATATAAGAGAAGTTGAGGGCATCCGTGATGCAGGACCATTTGAGATTGCAGACGTCACGAATGGAGACCGATTAATGGAGGTAGCAAAAGAGCATAAGGTTGATACCATTATGCACTTAGCTGCACTACTTTCAGCCAAGGCAGAAGTTGTCCCTAAAATAGCTTGGGATATTAACATGGGTGGTCTTGTTAATGCGTTAGAAGTGGCACATGAGCTTAATTTACAGTTCTTCACTCCTAGCTCCATTGGTGCATTTGGACCTTCAACACCAAAAGATAATACCCCTCAGGATACGTTACAACGACCAAATACCATGTATGGTGTTAATAAAGTGGCTGGAGAGCTATTGGCAGACTATTATCATCATCGTTTTGGCGTGGATACACGGGGTGTACGATTCCCTGGATTGATTTCTTATGTAACGCCTCCGGGTGGTGGTACGACAGATTATGCTGTAGAAATTTATTATGAAGCTATTAAAAATAAAGCATACAGCTCTTACATTGGTAAAGGTACATATATGGATATGATGTATATGCCAGATGCTTTGAATGCAATTGTTGATTTAATGGAAGCTGATCCTGCGAAGTTGAAGCACCGCAATGCATTTAATATATCTGCAATTTCTGCAGCACCAGAGGATTTTGAAAAAGCTATCAAGAAACACATCCCTGAGTTTGAACTGACATATAACGTTGATCCTGTTCGACAAAACATTGCTGACAGCTGGCCAAATAGTATTGATTCCTCTGCGGCAAAAAGCGAGTGGGGATTTAAAGCAGAATATGACATTGATAAAATGACAAAAGATATGTTGGAAAAAATTCGTGAGAAATAAGTAAAAAGCGTCCTGTAAAAGGGCGCTTTTTTAGATACCAAGAAATATCTTGAGAATTAACAATAATTCACAATATAGATAAACTACGACGTAACTTGGTAGTAGTTTAAGCGGCCGCTTCGGAAAATACACTTCGCTTTGCATGGGCAACGCTTCAGCTTCCTCGGAAGAAAACCACTTCCTGTGGGATCTTCAGCTGTTGCTTTTCCCACAGGACAAGGAAGGCTTCAGCGAATTGTGCATCGCACGAAGGAAAGATGTTTTTTCTTTCCGAGGAGTCTTCGTGTTTTTCCTTCACTAGTAAAGTTGTTAGATAATAACTAGTTATTTATAGTTTAAAGCAGTTACGAATTGATTGGAGTGGAGGGCGGCGACTCCTGCCGGAATAGCATGAGGCGAAGACCCTGGACGGAGCGTAGCGGAGGAAGCGGCTGAGGCCATGCCGGCGGAAAGCGTCCGCCTGAAACGGAAATCAATGGGGCACTTCCCCTCAAATATTTTACTGAGCTTTTCATCAATAAAGTTACGTCGCAGTTTCTTCCTACTCCCCAGAAATGGACTTGAATGAATTAACGTGAACTGCCCAACATTTCCATAGCCCCATCAAAAAAACGCTCCTCACTAAGAGGAGCGCTATTTTAAATTAACTAGCGTACATTTCAGCTATTTTTTTCTGTAGTTGTTTATCCTGTACGTATTCATCGTAGCTCATTTCTTTATCAATAATTCCGTTTGGAGTAATCTCAATCAGACGATTAGCGATACTCTGAACAAATTGATGGTCATGAGACGTGAATAAGATAGAGCCCTTAAATTTAATAAGACCATTATTCAATGCAGTGATAGACTCCAGATCTAAATGGTTTGTTGGTTCATCAAGTAACAAGACATTGGCATTACTCAACATCATTTTAGATAGCATACAGCGGACTTTTTCTCCACCTGATAATACGTTTGCTTTTTTCAAGGCTTGTTCACCAGAGAATAACATTCTGCCAAGGAAGCCACGAAGGAATGTTTCCGTTTCGTCTTCCGGTGAGTATTGACGTAACCAATCGACCAATGGCATATCATTATTTTCGAAATAAGCAGCATTATCTTTAGGGAAATAAGATTGTGATGTAGTTACTCCCCATTTATAGGTTCCTGCATCTGGCTCAATTTCACCCATCAAAATTCGGAATAAGGTGGTTTTGGCAATATCATCTTTTCCAACAAGCGCTATCTTGTCATCCTTGTTCATTGTAAAGCTTACGTTATCCAATACTTTTTTCCCGCCAATTGTTTTGGTAAGACCTTCGACACGAAGTAAATCATTACCTATTTCACGTTCGGGGGTAAAGGAAATATACGGATATTTTCTGGATGAAGGTTTAATGTCATCAAGGGTGATATTGTCAAGTAATTTTTTACGCGAAGTTGCTTGCTTCGATTTAGAGGCATTAGCACTAAATCGTGCAACAAAGGATTGCAGCTCTTTAATTTTTTCTTCTTTCTTTTTATTGGCTTCCTGCGCCATTTTTGCAGCTAACTGGCTTGATTCGTACCAGAAATCATAGTTACCGATGTAGATTTGGATTTTTCCGTAGTCAACATCTGCAATATGTGTGCATACTTTATTTAAAAAGTGTCTGTCATGAGATACAACAATGACAGTGTTCTCAAAGTTAATTAGAAATTCTTCCAGCCATTGGATTGCTTGAATATCAAGTCCGTTAGTAGGCTCATCAAGTAAAAGGATATCTGGATTACCGAATAAAGCCTGGGCCAAAAGTACTTTTACCTTTTGATCTGCAGACAAATCAGCCATCTTCGTCATGTGGAGGGATTCATCAACACCAAGCCCTTTAAGGAGCACAGCTGCATCTGATTCAGCTTCCCAACCATTCATTTCAGCAAATTCACCTTCTAATTCAGCAGCACGCATACCATCTTCTTCAGAAAAATCGCCTTTCATATAAATGGCATCCTTCTCTTGTTTAACGGAATAAAGCTTTTCATGTCCCATTAAGACAGTATCGAGTACTTGATGTTCTTCATATTCAAAGTGATTCTGCTTTAGTATTGCTAATCTTTCACCTGGAGACAAAGAAACAGCACCTGATTGTGGCTCAATTTCACCAGAGAGAATCTTTAGAAATGTAGATTTTCCGGCTCCATTTGCACCTATTAGCCCATAGCAGTTACCAGGTGTAAACTTTAAATTTACATCTTCAAATAACTTTTTATCACCATATCGTAAACTAACGTTAGTTACATTAATCATTCTTGTAGAATCCTCCAATAAAAATAAATAGTAATCAACGTAAGCTTACGGTATTTATGCAGTTTAGTCAATGTTAACAGGCTTTAAATTTGTAAATAATGATGAAATATACAAAAAATTAACTTGTATATTTGTTAATTTTTTGTAATAGTAGATAAAAAGGATTGTACAGTTATACAACCTAGAGGCGGTGCAGGGGGGAGGGACTTTAGGTGAGTGAACGAACGATTTATTTTCTCTTTACAGATACGGGAACATATTTAGCGAAAGCAATTAACTATTATACAAAGCAATCACTGAATCATGTCTCCATTTGTTTTGATTCAGAATTGAAAGAAGTTTACAGCTTTGGTCGAAAGCAACCGAGGAATCCCTTTATTGGTGGTTTTGTTCAAGAAGACATTCGATCTGAATTCCTGAAAAAATCCTACTGCGCTATCTATAGCTATACGGTATCAGAACAAGAATATGAAACGGTTATGTTGCGTATAAAAGAAATCGAAGCAAAAAAGGCAGATTATAAATATAATTTTATAGGATTATTGGCAGTACTGTTTCAAGTTGAAATTGATCGCAAATATGCTCTGTTTTGTTCTCAATTTGTGGCAACAGTATGCGGGGATGCAGAAAAATTTGTTTTTGATAAACCGACATGCTTTGTAACTCCAGGAGACATTCGTAAGTTGGATGGTCTGAAGTTAATATACCAAGGCAAGTTGGAAAATTACACACATGCTTTTAAAACTGAAAGGAAATTAATACCAGGTAGTTTACCTTCAACGAAGCAATCATTTATTATTAACATATCTAAAAAAGTTAAAAAGTTTGTCATAAGATAAAGGACCATAATTTCATTGTATGGTTCTTTTCTCGGTTTTAAGGGAGGTAAAGAAATATGGAACGTAGCAGTAACTATCGTCTATTGAAAATAAGAGAAATATTATTTCAGCAAACAGATGATCAGAACGAAATGGGGATTAGCGAATTAGTTGATAAGCTCAGAGAGTTAATGCCTGAGAGACAACTGGATCACCGTACGATAAAAAAGGATCTGGAAACGCTCGATGATATGGATTTTGAAGTTGTAACGAATAAGGGTAAATTCGGTAAAAACTATTACAGCCATCAAACCAGATTGTTTGAAACATATCAGCTAAGGCTTATGGTTGATGCTATTCTCTCCGCTAAATTTATAACAACAAAAGAGAAGAAGCTGTTAATTGAAAAGTTAAAGCAATTAACAAGTAAACAAATTGCCAAAACTTTGCCAGAACCAGTCTTATTTAGTCAATCTGCCAATATTGATTATGAATTGGTGAAATTGAATATTGACTTTGTACACCGAGCAATAGCAGAAAAAAAGATACTTACATATCAATATGGAAAGTTTAATGTAGATAAGAAATTTGAATATAATCGTAATGGAGATTTATATTACGTGGAGCCATATGCTCTTATTTGGCAGAACGATTACTATTATCTAATTGGACGATTTATAAAAACAGATGAAGTGCGCCATTATCGCCTGGACCGGATGCGTAATATTCACTTAACAAATGAGAGGTTTATCAAAAAGGATTTTGATTTAAATGAATATGTAAACCAAAGCTTTCATATGTTCGCAGGAGAAGAAATACGCATTAAAATAAGGTTTCATCTTCATTTAGTAAATGTTGTGCTGGACAGATTTGGACATGACGCAAACATAAAACAATTGGATGAAACACACTTTTTATTAACAACGAAGGCAAAGTTATCGGACGGTCTAATAAACTGGATTCTTACCTGGGGCCATAAGGCTAAGGTAATAGAGCCGGAATATGTAGTGCAGGAAATGAGGGAACGTATTCAACAGATGGCAGCACTATATATGACAGACATTGATTAAATGTAAATTTAAGTTAGCAGATAATAAATTCCCTAATTATATAAAAATTTGAAACTATCGATATTTTATTGTTTAATAGTGGTGATGAGAGGGAAGCTTTGTCTGTAGGGAAGTTTCCTGAGTTCTGAGATACGTCAACACGAAAGAAAATACTACAAGGAGTGTGTTGAATGGAAGATCTATATCCTTCAAGAAAAAATAGCCAACCGGAGATTTTGGAAAGGAAGGATCCGGTAATTCATACAGATCGATCCAAAGATAATCAAGCTCCTATTTCAACAGAACAGCTTGATTCCTATGAAAAAAATGGGTTTTTGCAAATAAAGAATTTCTTCTCTGAAGAGGAAGTTTCTGATATGCAGAAAGCCATTTTTGAATTGCAGGACTCAAAAATGGACGTAGATTCCAAAAAGGTTATCCGTGAGCCGGAGAGTGATGACATTCGCTCTATTTTTCACGTACACAAAGATGATGCTTATTTTAAAAAAGTGGCCAATGATCAGCGAATCTTGGATATCGTAAATCATCTTTTGGGAAGTGATGTATATATACATCAATCTCGAATTAACTATAAACCAGGTTTTAAGGGTAAGGAATTTGACTGGCATTCTGATTTTGAAACATGGCATGTTGAGGACGGGATGCCTCGTATGCGTGCAGTAAGTGTATCGATTGCATTATCAGATAACTATACTTTTAACGGGCCTTTAATGCTTATACCAGGGTCCCAGAACTACTATGTTAGCTGTGTAGGCGAAACGCCAGAGGACAATTACAAAGATTCATTGAAGAAGCAAAAAGTTGGTGTTCCTGATGAAGAAAGCCTTCGTTGGCTTGCAGAAAAAGGTGGAGGAATTTCCGTACCTACAGGAAAAGCGGGTTCCATTACTTTGTTTGAGTCAAATACGATGCATGGCTCTACAAGTAATATGACACCATATCCGCGTAATAATCTGTTTATGGTATATAATAGTGTAGAAAATAGATTGGTGGAGCCATTTTCCGGTGGCAATGCACGACCGGAATATATTGCTGTCCGCGAGAAGCAAGCAATGTATAGCGGATAGAGGTACATGTTTTGATGGATAACTTTCCCGTGTTGACGTAATCCAGATATAAACGGCGGTTCCCCGGGATATAACCTGGGAACCGCTTTTTTGATTCTATTTCAAATGTTTAGGGTAATACTTATAATATTCATTCTTAGCTGGAGGAAACTGCGAACTAGAGTGGAACAATCAGCAGCAGAGTGAAACTATCCACCTTAGACATTCAGCAACTGGTACAGTTTGGTTATAATACATTAATCTTCGAAATAGTATGAGCTATCACCAGATATAGACCTACTTAATCCACTTGCTCGATCCCCAGCGTCTTATATGGCACCTTGATTTTAAATGCAAGGTTATTTGCATCCAAATCTATCTGTTCTACTGCGACCTCGAAGTTACTTTTAATTTTCATATCAGTTACTGCTACATATATTTCTTCTTCCTTTGGATTGACGGTTACCCATTCAGGCATTGGTAAGTATTTACCCATATACTCCATTATTTTTTTGTTTGGTAACTGAAGCAGGCCAACAGAAATCGATTTTAATTTAAGAATTATGTCTCCGTTCTCCTGCACGAGCGGTTCCAAATGCACGGATAAAGGAACAGTTGAAGAAAATACCGGTAATTCGCCAATTAAATGAACGTCTTCTTCCAATTCAATTTTATATTGATGTTTACTGTCATTTAATTCTCCAATATACGCGTTTACAAGTTCATTTAAATTATTCTTGGTTGTTCGGACAACGAATACGGAGCTGTCCTCCGCAGGTGTTTCTTCTTTAACGGCATATTCTTTTTTAGAAACTGGCCAAAAAATTAATGATACAAAAACAAGAACTAAAAGTATATTTACGATTAGCAGAGTGAAAAACAGTTTTTTCCACTTGCTTTTTCTTTTTGATTGATTTGTTCTCGTGGTCATAGCAGTCATCCTTCTTCATGGGTTAAATAATTTAATACTCGTCGGGCAATTCGTTTATAGCCAAGTTCATTCGGATGGAAATTATCCTCTGAGAATAAATTAGTATCATCCTCATCAAATAAATCAGCTGTAGGTATATAAGTAATATTCTCATGATCTCCAGCAATTTTTCGTCCAGATTCGTTCCACTCTTCAATGATTAAACTAAGTTCTTTAATATCTTCAAAATATTGTTTGAAAGGGTTATAAAAACCTAATAAGTATATATGTGAATCAGGGTTTATTGATTCCATCTTATTAAAGATTTTTTCTAAACGCTGTTCATAGTTTTGCTTTTCCTCAGTGAAGTCCTCCATTTTTAGATGAGTAAAGTTTTCTTTTACAACTTTCATAATATCATTTGCACCAATAGTAATTAAAATGATGTCTGCTTCATTAATTGCGTCTACCACTTCGGGTTTCTCCAGGCGCTTCAACAGCTGATCAGATCGGTTGCCTCGAATACCGAGATTAGCGAAATCAACTAATTCTTCTTGCTGGTTGATGGAACGGTCTAATATACCAACATAACCACCTTGCTCTGTGCTATCTCCGACACCCTGTGTTAAAGAATCTCCAATTGCTAAGATTTGGGTTTCTTTCGTAGAGAAGAAGTCAACAGTTTGTTTAACAGCCTTTACTACTATTTCTTTTAATGGAGCTGAATTTTCGGAGTCTTCCTCCTGCATATTTTCTTCTTCGTCATTTGTAGGTTGCTGAGTAATTGTTTCCTCATCTTCATCTGTAATCCGTACATTTTTAAAATCGGGCTCAGGTTGATTCATGTTTATTATAATAACTGCAATTCCTATTAGCATGACCACGCCTGTTATTAAAGCAATAATTTTCTTATTCATTCCTACCACACCTAATGTTGTTGTACTATATTTATATGACTGAAATAGCTTGTATTATATCCATTCGTTACTTTATAACTGTATATGTATGTATATTATTATACATTATAAAAGAAAAAATCGCCTTCATATAAAAGGCGATCTTTAACAGGGAAGGGTTAATACAATTTTTCCCCATTTGCTGATTTATAAACATCTAATCTATAAGTTTATTAGCAGCGCGTGTTAGCTTAAACTTCTACCGGAATATTCAAGGACCCTCCACTCCTAGTACGGATAGCTTCATTATAAGGGTCCGTTTCCGCAATTACGGTAATCCCGGCAGCTGCAGCATTCTCAACTAGGTTTTCATGTAGAGAAGGTTGTTCCACAAAAAGAATAGCTACCTGTTTATTTATTAACTCTTCTATACTAGTTTTAGTGTTCTCTTTGCCTGGGATCCAAACTGCGTCTATTTTTCCCTCATTCGTGGATAACGAGCTGACTTCAAATCCAAGTGATTGCAGTTTAGCCACTTTTTCCTTCGTTTCTTGTTTTTCTGCACCTGCCACTGTAATAACTTTTTTACGTATTCCTCCATTACTTCGGTCAAAAGGAGAGGAAACAAGCCACTTCACAGCATCACCTTCTTTAAATGTAATTGTTACAGGTTCATCTGTAGCTTTTGCAATGGCTTGATCAAGTGTAAAAAGAATATCATTCGATGATTCAAGCCCTATTGATAGGCGGATTAATTCTTCAGAGACACCACTCTTTACTAAATCTTCTTCTCCCAATTGTTGATGTGTGGTTGAAGCAGGATGAATAATTAATGATTTAGCATCACCTACGTTTGCTACATGGGACCATAATTCAATCGAATCAATTAGCTTCCTGCCAGCCTCACGTCCTCCCTTAATACCAAAGGTAATAACAGACCCATACCCATTTCTAAAGTATTTCTTGGCAAGTTGGTGAGAAGGGTGGTCGGCTAAGCCAGGATAGTTTACCCACTCTACAGCTTGGTGATTTTCCAAGTAATTAGCTACTTCTATTGCATTCTGAGTATGTCTTTCAATACGTAAGTGCAATGTTTCCAATCCTTGCAGTAAAAGAAATGCATTTTGTGGGCTGAGACAAGCTCCGATATCGCGTAATAGCTGTACGCGTAGCTTAATCGCAAAAGCAGGAGCCCCTACATCTATAAATCGTAAGCCATTATAACTTTCGTCTGGTTCTGTGAAACCAGGGAATTTTCCATTATCCCAATTGAACTTGCCGCCATCTACAACAACTCCCCCAATAGCTGTTCCATGTCCACCGATCCATTTTGTAGCAGAGTGAACCACAATATCTGCTCCCCAGCTAAGTGGCTTCGTAATATATGGAGCGAATGTATTATCAATAATTAGAGGAATCTCATGCTTATGGGCAATATTTGCTATATTTTCTACATCAAATACATTTAAACTAGGGTTTGTGATGATTTCTCCATAAATTGCTTTTGTCTTATCTGTTATCGCTGCTTCAATTGCTTTATGGTCTGTACCGTCAACAAAATTCACTTGAATACCATAGCGTGCCAGTGTGTTAGCAAATAAGTTATATGTTCCTCCATATAAATTACTATCAGCAATAATTTCATCACCAGCACTGGCAATATTTAATATAGCGAAAGTTATGGCTGCCATACCGGAAGAAGTGGCCACCGCTGCGACACCATCTTCTAGTTCTGCAACCCGCTGTTCAAATGTATCGACAGTTGGATTCCCAATACGAGAATATATATTGCCTGGTTCAGCTAAACCAAATAAATTCTGTGCATGCTCTGTGTCACGAAATACATAGGAAGTAGTTTGATAGATAGGCACAGCGCGTGAACCTGTGGTCGGGTCAGCTGATTGCCCTCCGTGTAGTAATACTGTTTCCGGATTTTGAAAATGAAATTGAGCCATAATAAATTCCTCCTAGGTTTAATTTGTTATCTGGAGGAAGAGGAGATAATCAAAAAGCCCTCTTCCTAAGAAGAGGGCGTTTAATTTAACCGGTCCTCCTCTTATCTTCCAGATCTGTTTTGATCTGTAGGATGTAGCACCTTCAAAGCAAGAATTATTGCTTTCAGGTTGCCGGGCTTCACAGGGCCTATTCCCTCCGCCACTCTGGATAAGAGATTAAATTTTCTAAATTATGAATAGTATAGGTCCTTTCTTTTCTTCTGTCAACCATTAATTTAATAATTTTCTATTTTTTCTGGTTTTATTAGGCCGATATGCTGCTCCCATATAATTGATAAGTGCTATCCATATTAATGAGAAAGCAATAAGGTGAGCTGACGTGAACGTCTCTTCATAAAGAAATACACCAAGTAATAGCATAATAGTAGGGGCAAAGTATTGTAAAAAGCCGATCATCCCCAATGGAATATGCTTGGCACCAGCAGCAAATAGGAGCAAAGGAATTGCAGTCATTATACCAGCGCCCATTAGAAGCAGGTTTGTTGCTGTTCCTACCTCCACCCATTTAAAAGTAGTTTCAGGCAATAAAAATAAATAGAGTAAGGCAAAAGGAGTAACAACAAATGTTTCAATTGTCAGGCCGGTCATTGCCCCCACATCAACCACTTTTTTTAATAAACCATACACACCAAAACTAAATGCTAATGCGAGTGAGACCCATGGAAATACCCCGTAGCTGATAGTAAGATAGATCACTCCCAAAGATGCAAGAATAAAAGAAAAGATTTGTCTCCGTGTCATATTTTCCTTTAAAAAAATTATTCCCAAAAGAATGCTGACAAGAGGATTAATATAATATCCTAAGCTTGCCTGGATGACATGGTTGCTGTTAACCGCCCATATATATGTTAGCCAATTTAAGCTAATAACAATGGCTGCTAAAGAAATAAATATGACTTTCTTCTTGCTTTTGGTAAATGATTTACATTCTTTTATAAATGCAGGCCACTTTCCGGTAATAAGTAAAATAATTAGCATAAAAACAAAAGACCAGATAATTCGGTGTGCCAGAATTTCGCCTGCTGGGACCGATTCTACCTGTTTCCAATATATCGGCAAAAATCCCCAAATGATATAAGCACCTATAGCATAAATAATACTGTTTCTTACTTGATTCGTATTCATACAAACCCTCTTTTATGTGAGATTAAATGATTTGTGTAATTCCATCAAATTAAACTTATTCTAGAAATAAAACATCAATAAATCAATAGAAGTTTAGAAATTTTCTAATTTAAACGCTTTCATAAATTAGGTTAATGGCATAGTATAGGAGTATGTACATCTATTACATAAGGGGGAGAAGTAATGCAAAAAAAGAATAATAGATTTGAAACAGCAGTGATTCATGATGGATACGACGCCAAGGATATGCTAGGAAGCCTGACTACCCCATTGTTTCAAACATCTACATTTACGTTTGAAACTGCTGAGCAGGGAGAAAAACGTTTCGCAGGAGAAGAGGAAGGGTTTATTTACTCAAGATTAGGAAACCCAACAGTGAGAGCCTTGGAAGAAAGAATTGCCACATTGGAAAATGGAGAAAGAGGCCTGGCATTTGGGTCAGGAATGGCTGCTGTATCAGCCATTTTATTCGCATTAACAAAGGCAAATGATCATATATTGTGTTCGTCAGGTTTATATGGCTGCACGTTTGGTTTGCTTCAAATGCTCCATGAGAAATTCAATATATCCTATGATTTTTCTTCCATGGAAACAAAAGAAGAAATTCGTTCACTGATTAAAGAGGAAACAGCTTGTATATACGTAGAAACGCCAATAAATCCAACAATGAAATTGATTGACCTTCAGCTTGTGGCTGAAGTTGCCAAAGAATATGGAATTCCTGTTATTGTTGATAATACATTTTCTTCACCATATATACAGCGTCCATTGGATTTAGGCTGTGATGTGGTTGTTCACAGTGCTACAAAGTATATTGGAGGACACGGGGATGTAGTAGCAGGACTAGCTGTTGGAAAAAAAGACTTTTTTGACTCTGTTGCTATGACAACACAAAAGGATATCGGTGGGATTATATCACCGTTTGATGCATGGCTCTTGTTAAGAGGATTAAAGACATTACCAGTGAGAATGGATCGTCATTGTGAGAATGCAGAGAAAATAGTTGAGAAACTGGAAAGCCACCCGAAAATTTTAACTGTGTATTACCCGGGAAGTAAGAGAAATCCTGATTTTTCTATTTGCGAAAAGCAAATGAAACGTGGTGGTGGAATGATCTCCTTTGCTGTGGATGGGACGAAAGCAGATGCCCAGGAACTGCTGAATAAGCTTAACTTTATTAAAATAGCTGTCAGTCTTGGTGATGCAGAGACGTTGATTCAACACCCTGCAACGATGACCCACTCCGTAGTACCTGAAGAATCCAGAGAGAAAATGGGAATTACAGACCAGCTTATCCGATTATCCGTTGGTTTGGAAGCTTGGGAAGATATATGGAGCGATTTAGAGCAAGCCTTAAACCAATTGAAGTAAGTAAAGTGACATAAACATACTATACAAAACAATAGTCGAACATAATTCGAACCTTTATACAGGCCTTCGAATTAGTTCGGCTTTTTTAATGGATTTATATTCACTCATGTCTCGTTACAACAGTAATTTTTAACATGATTTGATATTGTGTGCTATATTATGGATAATATAATGATGATATAAATTTCATGGCTAGAGAAACCAGGGCCATAAGGGGGATCTTATATTGGGGATACTTTCCTACTTATTAGGGTTTGTTATTTTCTTTAATATTGCACTAGGTATTTCTATTATATTTCTTGAACGAAAAGATGCTAGTTCAACATGGGCCTGGTTAATGGTGTTGCTGTTCATTCCTATTGCAGGCTTTTTCCTTTACTTGATATTTGGAAAACCCATTAGCAAAAGACGTATTTTTACGTGGGATACAAAAAGCCGTTTAGGGGTGAAGGCTGCAGTACAATCGCAGCTGAGGGCATTAGAGGAACAGCGTTTTGACTTTAAAGATAAACAGATTGCTGAGCATGAAGACCTTGTGTACTTACATTTGCGGAATGATGACGCTATTTTTACACAGGATAACAAAGTTAAGATATTTACAGATGGAAAAGAAAAGTTCGATGCCTTAGCTAAAGATCTTGAAAAAGCGACAGACCATATTCATCTATTGTACTACATTATACGTAGTGATGAATTAGGACAACGAATTGCAGACATCCTAGTAAAAAAAGCCAATGAAGGTGTAGATGTCCGGGTTCTTTATGATGATATGGGTTCAAGAAGCTTAAAAAGGTCTTACATCAAACGGTTGAGAGCTGCAGGAGTTCAGGTTGAAGCATTTTTTCCGCCTAAAATACCAAAGATTAATTTTAAGATTAATTACCGAAACCATCGAAAGCTAGCTATTATTGATGGGAAAGTGGGCTATATTGGGGGTTTCAATATAGGAGATGAATATTTAGGGAAGGATAAGAAATTCGGTTACTGGCGGGATACACACTTACGCATTTATGGAGATTCTGTTAATAACATGCAAACACGCTTTATTCTTGACTGGAATCAAGCTTCAAGGAATCATATATTATATGAAGAGCGTTATTACGCCGCAGAACCCGCAGGTGATGTAGGGATCCAAGTTGTTTCCAGTGGCCCGGATTCGGATTGGGAGCAGATTAAAAATGGCTATATTAAAATGATTATGTCGGCAAAGGATTACATTTATATACAAACACCATATTTTATTCCTGATGAGAGCCTTCGAGATGCATTGCGTATTGCAACACTTTCAGGAGTGAAGGTCAAGATAATGATTCCCAACAAGCCGGATCATCCTTTTGTGTACTGGGCGACACTATCGTATATTGGAGATTTATTGAATGCAGGTGCAGAGATTTATATTTATCAGGACGGATTTTTACATGCCAAGACAATTGTGGTCGATGGCGAGATAGCATCTGTTGGAACGGCAAATATTGATGTACGAAGTTTCCGTCTTAATTTTGAGGTAAATGCATTTCTTTATGATAAAGAGGTTGCTGCCAAATTAGAGGATGCGTATAATGCCGATATTCTTCTTTCTACACAAATGACAAAGAAATTATATCAAAAGCGGTCCCTCGGCATTCGATTTAAAGAATCCGTTTCTCGCTTGATATCACCTGTTTTATAAGGTGGTTTTTGGAAGGGATTGTTGATAGGCTTGATTTTACAGTGTAGAATAGTAAGAATTGACAATGTGTATAACGGGAATAAAATAGACCAACATAGAATTTAACAGGAGGAGAAGAAAATATGACAGCAAAACCTTGTTCTAATTCACTTGCAGTAAAAACCTCTCATGTGTTACCACCAGATACAAATTATCATGGGACTTTATTTGGTGGGAAATTGATGGCACATATCGATGATGTGGCAGCAATTGCTGCCGAAAGACATGCAAGAAAGCCAGTAGTAACCGCATCAACAGATTCGGTTGATTTCCTTGCGCCAGTCAAGGCCGGGCATTCAATCTGTGTAGAAGCATTTGTTACATGGACACATCAGACATCAATGGAAGTGTTTGTTAAAGTCGTTACAGAGGATTTACTAACCGGAGACAGAAAAGTATGCACTACTGCATTTATGACGTTTGTTGCTGTAGATGATAACGGAAGGCCTGTATCTGTCCCAGAGGTTTATCCGGAAACAGAGCAAGAAAAGACGCTCCATACACTCGCTCCTACACGTGCGGAGCAACGCAAAGAACGTCGAAAGCAATCAAAGGAACTAGCAGCAACGTTTGGCACCAGTTTTCCTTGGAATAAAGGAGTTTAAAAGCCTAACTATAGGCTTTTTTTCTTTTAAATAACAAGTTATAGAAGAATACCCGAATGTTATAAAAAAAGAGAGAAAGGGTATACATAATTATTATTCGGACTTTTACGTTTGTCTATGATAACAAATATTAATGCTAGGTGATAAAGGAGGAGAAGAGAAAGTGGAACTGTTGGAAAAAATGATTGGTGAAGTTAATGATGTATTGTGGACATATGTTTTAATCGCAGTATTACTTGGTCTCGGTTTATTTTTTACGATAAAAACCGGCTTCGTACAGTTTAGATATTTACCGGAAATGTTCCGTGTTTTAGTTGATAAGCGGACAATAAGTGCGTCTGGCAAGAAAGGGACCTCCGCATTCCAGGCCTTTGCTATAAGTGCAGCATCCCGAGTGGGAACAGGAAATTTGGCAGGGGTAGCGACAGCGGTAGCAGCAGGGGGACCTGGAGCATTATTCTGGATGTGGTTGATCGCATTACTTGGTTCAGCTTCTGGATTTGTGGAAAGTACCTTAGCACAGGTATATAAAGTACCAGAGAAAAATCAATATAGAGGTGGACCCGCTTACTATATGGAAAAAGGGTTAAATAAGCGGTGGCTGGCAATTATTTTTGCTGTTACAATAACTTTTACATATGGCCTAGTGTTTAATTCAGTTCAATCCAACACAATAAGCTTAGCCTTTGCAGGGGAATTTGATATTAATAAAAATATAATCGCATTTATATTAGTTATCTTAACTGCAGTTGTTATTTTTGGTGGATTAAAAAGTATAGCCAATGTTACCCAGTATATTATACCGATTGTAGCCATTCTTTATATAGGGGTAGCTATGTATGTATTAATCGTTAATATTGAGCAAATACCTGATATGCTTTCTCTTATATTCGCAAACGCATTTGGAATTCAGCAGGTGGCTGGTGGTGGCTTTGCTGCAGCTATTATGATGGGAATTAAACGTGGCTTGTTCTCAAATGAAGCAGGTATGGGTAGCGCACCGAACGCAGCAGCTACTGCGGAAGTATCCCACCCGGCAAAGCAAGGACTTATTCAAGCACTTGGTGTATTTTTTGATACGATATTAATTTGTAGTGCTACTGGATTTATTCTTATTTCAGCAGGAGGGTATGAAGGAAGTAAATCAGACGGGATACAGCTCACACAGGATGCCTTCTCCTATCATATTGGTGATTGGGCAGGTATATTTATAGCTGTAGCAATTTTCCTTTTCGCCTATAGTTCAATTCTTGGAAATTATTATTATGGAGAGAACAACATAGGATTTATTAAGGAAAGTAAAATTGCTTTGTTTATTTATCGCTTGGCAGTCCTTGCAATGGTAGTTTTCGGAGCGGTTGCCTCCTTTGATATTGTTTGGAGTCTAGCAGATCTAACCATGGCAATTATGGCATTAATTAACCTCTATGCCATTGCAAAACTATTTAAGGTTGCCAATAAGGTATTGCAAGACTACAGAGAACAACGGAAAGCGGGTAAAGATCCTGTTTTCTATCGAGATAGTCTGGACAATCAAGAAGGTATTGAATTTTGGGGAAGAGATCAAACAACAGAAAAAGAATCCTAAACAAAAGAAGGACTGCCTAATAACAGGCAGTCCTATTATGATTGGCAAAAAAGATAAACACCGACGGATATTCTTGCTCTGCAGCCGATTAACCCCTTCTACGGCGGATACTTTTGCTCTGCAGCTGATTAATCCCTTCTGCGGCGGATATTTGTGCTCTGCAGCCGATTAATCCCTTCTACGGCGGATATTTGTGCTCTGCAGCCGATTAATCCCTTCTGCGGCGGATATTCTTGTTCTGCAGCCGATTAATCCCTTCTGCGGCGGATATTTGTGCTCTGCAGCTGATTATTCCCATGTGCGGTGGATTGCTCCCAAGCTGGTTCGCAGTTTCAATCACTTCTACTCTGCAAAATCGGAGTAGCTGAATCATGGGTTTTATTCTTTAGTAAAAGTGGTTTTGAAGATGTGTAAGCTATCTCATAATTAAAATTGAAAATTTTTCCCAATTTAAGATATGATAGTTGGTAAATTGACAGAAGTATGAAATAATAAATAGAGATAAAATTCTATTTTTTTGGAGGTCAAATCATGGTTAGTCAACAGATACAAGAGAAATATGCAGAGTTAGCACTACGAACTGGTGTTAATCTTCAGGAGAATCAAGCATTAATGATTAATGCACCAATTGAAGGAGCTGACTTCACCAGAATCGTAGCTCGGAAAGCATATGAAATGGGAGCAAAAGACGTTCACATAAACTGGGTAGATGATGAGCTTACCCTGCTTAAATACGAAAACGCACCGGATGAAGTGATTGCTGATTATCCGGAATGGAAGGTTAAATTACATGATAGTTTTGCTGAAGATGGGGCAGCAATCTTAAATATTCGTTCGACGAACCCGGACCTATTAAAAGATATTGATCCATCCCGTGTAGCAAAGGCGAACAAAGCAGCTGCAGAAGCAATGAAGAATTTCCGTAAATATACGATGAATGATAAAATTGCCTGGTCAATTATTTCCATACCTACTGGGGATTGGGCGCAAAAAATATTCCCTGAAAAATCAAAAGAGGATGCCATTGAGAGCCTTTGGGATGCAATTGTCAAGATCGTTCGTGTTGACAAAGAAGATCCTGTTGCAGCCTGGGAAGCACATAATGAGACGTTAAAGACAGCAAGAGAGATATTAAATAAAAAGAACTATAAATTGCTTCACTTTAAAGCTCCTGGAACAGATTTAAAGCTTGAACTACCAAAAGGCCATATTTGGAAAGGTGGATCTGCTGTTACAGAAGGTGGTACTACCTTTAACCCTAATATGCCGACGGAAGAAGTATTTTCCATGCCGCATAAGTATGGCGTAAATGGCACAGTAGCAAGTACGAAACCTTTAAATTATGGTGGAAGCTTAATTGATAATTTCCAGCTTACATTTGAAGATGGAAAAGTAGTAGATTTTAAAGCAAAGCAAGGCGAAGCAACTTTAAAACATCTACTTGACTCGGATGAAGGTGCTCGCAGACTAGGAGAAGTTGCTCTTGTACCGGACGAATCACCTGTGTCCCAGTCAGGCTTAATTTTTTATAATACACTATTTGATGAGAATGCATCCTGCCATATTGCATTAGGAAAAGCTTATCCTACCAATATGGAGGGTGGTTCTTCGATGAGTGATGAAGAATTGGACAAGCATGGGGTAAATGACAGTTTAGCACATGTGGATTTCATGATTGGTTCTAAAGAACTTGATATCGACGGAGTTCATGAAGATGGCTCTACAGAAGCGGTATTCAGAAATGGAACATGGGCATTAAATATAAAAGGTGAATAATTTTATTAAAAAACCCACACGAACAGTTGAAATACCAGTCGTGTGGGTTTTCTTATACTTATATTGATGATCTTGTTTAATTACATTATCTCGTTCTTCACAAGCACTGCCTTTATTTTAGTATAATCATATTCTTCGGGCAAGGCTTCTTTTATCGGCTTTAATTTTGGTTCATCCATTTCATTCCAAACCTTCAACACAGCAGCTTCTTCCTTATCGTTAAAGAAGATCCCCCAAGCAATGGGATATCCTTCGTGAAATGCTTTAAATAAGTGTCCTTCTACTGTTTGCTTGGACATATCCCGAATTACGGCAATATCCTTTATGGATTTTCCGGATTGGAACGACTGGTAGCTAATCATATGACTTGGTCTGTCGTCCGTGATTTTTTTCTCTCTTGGTTTTGGTGTGTCCCCAATCCTTATTTTTTCTTTCACATCAGGGTTGTCTTTCCGCCATACTTGGATAACCGATAGAAAAGCCTCTCCGAATTGTTCATACTTTTTCTCTCCTACTCCTTTAATAGCAAGCATATCCTCTTTCGTTACAGGGAAATAACGGCTTAATTCTTTTAAAGTAGCGTCAGAGAAGAGTACATATGGAGGGACATTTTTTTCGTCAGCAATCCTCTTACGCAGCTCCCGTAATTTTTGAAAAAGATCTTCTTGATAATCCGCCTCTTCTCCAATAGGGAGAGGAGTTGTGAACATCCAAACCTGTCTTTTTCCTTTTAATACTTCTACAGAGTTTTGATTCAGCTTTAATGTTGGGAATCTACTTTCTTCCGTAGAAATTAAATGTTCTGCTATAAGAAAATGAATCCATTCTGTAAGTTCTTTTTCTGTGTATGCAGATAAAATACCGTAGGTCGATATTTTATCTAAACGAAAGTCTTTTATTTTTTTGTCCTTTGATCCTTTTAGTACTTTTGCAGTCATACCTACACCAAATCTCTCTCCCATACGTTTGATGCAGGAGAGAATCATTTGTGCTTCTTCTGTTATATCGCTCTTTTCTTGGCGTTCAACACAGTTACTGCAACGTCCGCAAGCTTTCTTCTCTACCGAATCATTAAAATAATCGAGAATAAAGGTTGTTAAGCATCCATGTGTATGGCAATAATTTATCATTGCCTGTAGCTTGCGGTATTCACCTTGTTTTGCTCCCTCTTCCATTAATGATTGTTCAATAAGGAATTTTTGTAATTGGGTATCCTGTGGAGAGAAGAGAAGAATACAGTCACTATGTTCACCATCCCGGCCTGCTCTGCCGGCTTCCTGATAGTAGGATTCTATATTCATCGGCATGGCATAGTGAATTACATAACGCACATTAGATTTGTCAATCCCCATACCAAATGCATTCGTTGCAACCATAATACTCTTTTCATCATGGATAAAAGCAGATTGAGCCTCTTTTCGTTCCTGTTCTGATAAACCCGCATGGTATTTTGCGACATTTACTCCTCGTCTGGTAAGTTGGTCAAATAAACTGTCCGCTTGCTTACGAGTAGCTGTATAAATAATACCGGACTCTTCTTTATGCTCATCAATAAATGAACGTACATAGGTTGCTTTGTCTTTTCCCTTGACTACATGAAAAGACAGATTCTCTCTTTCAAAACCCGTATTTATAACATGGTTAATATGCAATAATTGTTGTATATCAGAAATAACTTCCTCTGTTGCTGTAGCAGTTAAGGCAACAAAAACCGGGATATTATTCAGCTTTTGCAGGTTAGGAACAATAGACCGATAGCTTGGTCTGAAGTCATGGCCCCATTGGGAGATACAGTGGGCTTCGTCAAAAGCTACAAGTGATAATTTAATTCGTTTTACTACATTAATAAAGTACCCGGAGTCAAAACGCTCTGGGGCCACATACACAAATTTATATCTGCCTGCAGAAATATCTTGTAATCTTGTTTGCTGTTCTGCTGACGAAAGTGAACTATTTATGTAAGTAGCTGAAATACCTAGGGATTGTAAAGCATCTACTTGATCCTTCATTAGGGAAATTAATGGAGAAATAATAATTGCAGTTCCGTTTAAAGATAGCCCGGGGATTTGATAACAAAGTGATTTACCTCCGCCTGTGGGCATAACGGCAAGTGTGTTATTCATTTGTAAAATATGATTAATTGTTTCCATTTGGCCAGGGCGAAACGTTTCATAGCCAAAATATGTTTGCAGTATTTTTTCTTCTTTCGTAGACATTTTTGCACCCCTTTATCATTTCTTATCCTATCATATTTTCATCGTTTATGAGCATTAAGTTATCGTGAAATAAACTGTAAATGTGGCTATTTACCATGTGAGTGTTGGTTTATGGATAATTCACTACTGTGGAGTATTTGAATAATTGTTTTACATATCAGATGTTTTTATAGCGCAGGCGCTTATTGGGTGAGGAGATTCCCTTTGGAGAGTGAGTACATCAACACGGAGCTTTTATTTTTTTTATTTTAATGTAAAAATATAGAAAGCTGAACGTATGCTCAGCTTTCTATGGAGGGTTTAGATGGATTCTTTGTTAGCAAATAGCCGATGATACCACCAATTATCGCAGGAAGCAGCCATCCTAGTCCAATTTGAAAGAAAGGTAGTTTTTCCATTATTGGGGTAATTGCAGACATATCGAATCCAAATTCCGCCATTCCGTCGTAAAGACTGACAATAGCAGTAAATAGGATACTAATTCGATAGACACCTTGGTTGCCATGAAATAACTTGTGTAAAAATGTAAGTAAAATTAATACGATCGCAATTGGATAAAGGAATACCAATACAGGCACAGAGATGCTGATGATCGTGTTCAGTCCCTGATTAGCAATTAGAAAACTTCCTATAGTTATTATAAGTACAAGCCATTGATAAGAAATAGGTGTTATTTTTGCGAAAAACTGACCACACGCTACAATAAGCCCTACGGAAGTAGTGAAACAAGCAAGGGTTACAATAACACCAAGCAGTAGAGCTCCAAGTGTACCAAACATAGAGTTAGCAGCTGCAGAAAGAATTTCCCCGCCATTCGTGTAGGTAGCACTGTTCGCCATTTTTGTGCCAATCCATCCGATGGAAGAATACACGGCGATCAGACCAATACCGGTAATTGCACCAGCTTTTAAAGTAGCTTGTACCAGATCGCTTCTGTTTTCTACCCCACGTTCCTTAAAGGCATTTACCACAATAATCCCAAATGCTAATGCTGCAATAGCATCCATTGTTAGGTAACCCTCCACAAAACCAGTAAATAGAGGAGATTCTTGATATTTGTTAATTGGAGAAGCTTGTGGTGAATCTAACAGAAAGAAGCCACCAACAATTAACCCGACAATGGAAATAAGTAGTATTGGTGTCAAGTACTGACCGATACGATCAACCATTTTGGAAGGGTTTAAACAGACAATGTATACGAATAAAAAGAAAATACTTGTAAATAGTAATAATGCAATAGATGAGGTATCACTATTTAAAAATGGTTCCACGCTCATTTCAAAGCCAACAGTTGCTGCACGTGGAATACCGAAAAATGGACCGATAGCTAAATAAATAACAGAAGTAAATATAATCCCAAAAGTAGGATGCACCCGGTTCGCTAATTCTCTGGCATCGTTTTTAACAAATGCAATTGCTGTAACTGCCAGAATAGGAAGACCGACTCCTGTAATAACAAATCCTATGATGGCTCCCGGGTAGGAAGTGCCTGCTTCCATTCCCAGTACAGGTGGATATATTAAATTCCCTGCTCCGAAGAATAGTGCGAATAACATAAACCCAATAATAAAAACATCTTTATTCATAGTAATGTACGCCTCCTGCGTGTAATAGCAAATACATTCAATTAGCATCATTTTCTATATTATCAGAAAACAAAAAAGTTAAAGTGTTCAGAAATAATAAACCGAAGCGAAACTTATAGTAACAGTAAGTGACATAAGCTGTCAATCTTCTCTGAAATTATTATCTAACATCTTTGTGACAACTTATTAAAGGGGGAAATAGGTATATTGCTGATTTAAGTGAAATAAAGTAGCTTTAACATTTATTTAATGAAAAGATGTGGAGTAATTTGTTTACAATTTCCCCTTCCACATATAGAATGACTTTATATTTAGTTTCATAGGGGGTATGATATGGTACCATCTCTTTTGTTTGAAGTTATGCTCATCGGTCTTTTGGGGATAGGCTCCCAATGGATAGCATGGCGTTATCGGATGCCTGCAATTGTTGTCATGTCCATCACCGGCCTTCTGGCAGGGCCAATTCTTGGTATCCTTAACCCGGAAGAAGATTTTGGTGATTTATATAATCCAATTATATCGGTTGCAGTGGCGATTATCTTATTTGAAGGAAGCTTGAATTTAAGTTTTAAAGAGATTCGTGGTCTTGGTAAGCCAGTTTTTCGTATCTCTACTGTAGGTGCTTTTATTGCCTGGATCCTAGGATCTCTAACAGCTCATTATATTGCTGGTCTTTCATGGGCAGTTGCCTTCATAATAGGTGCCTTGTTTATTGTTACAGGGCCAACAGTAATTATGCCGTTATTGCGACAGTCCAAATTAAGAGCAAGACCTGCCAAGATACTTAAATGGGAAGGAATTATTGTAGATCCTATTGGTGCACTGCTTGCAGTCTTCGCCTTTGAGATTATTTCCTTTATGACAGCAACAGACCCAAGTGGAACGAAATTGGTTCTCTTCTTTACAGCATCCCTATTTGCCGTGATTTTTGGCTGGGCATGTGGTAGAGGAATTGGCTGGATGTTTGAAACAGGGCATATACCGGAATTTCTAAAGTCTCCCGCTGTAGTCATTGTCGTTATTCTATGTTTTACAGGTGCGGATGAAATCATGCATGAAACAGGGCTTTTATCTGTAACTGCAATGGGAATTACATTGGCCAATATGGGAATTAGTTCCATATCAGATATGCGACACTTTAAGGAGAACATCTCCATACTTCTTATTTCTACCATTTTTATTATGTTGACTGCATCTCTACAAGTAGAAACACTACTACAGATTTTTAGTCCACGTATTATAGGATATGTTTTATTAATGATGTTCATTGTTCGACCACTATCTATTTTCCTGTCCACTATAGGAACTGGGATGTCCTTTAATGAAAAAGTATTAGTTGGTTGGATAGCACCACGTGGAATTGTTGCTTTGACAGTTTCGGGATACTTTGCTTCCATTCTTCAGTCTGCGGGCTACGAAGATGCTGAAATTCTAACCACACTCACCTTTGGGCTTGTATTCTTTACGGTAATAGCTCATGGTTTTTCTATTGGGTGGTTATCTAAGAAACTTCATCTCTCCATGGAAGGAAGACCAGGCACGTTAATAATTGGTGCGAATCGTTTTACAGTGGAGCTTGCTAAGACACTTACAAAGGTGAAGATTCCAGTGATTATTGTAGATTCTTCTTGGGAGCGGCTAAGGGCTGTAAGGGAATCTGGAATTAACTTCTATCATGGGAATATTCTTTCTGAACAGACAGAATATAATCTGGATACTATTCCATATGAATATATGATTGCTATGACAGATGACCATGCCTACAATGCATTAGTATGTACGACGTTTATGCCTGAATACGGTAGAACGAATGTATTTAAAATCAGTCCATACACACATTCTGAAGTCAACAATTCAACGGAAATCGTCTCTAAAGTTGGAGGTAGAATTTTGTTTGATAAAAAGTTCACTATGGACGACTTAAATGATAAACTTTCAGGTGGTTATGTGTTTAGACAGACGACATTAACTTCACAGTACAACTATAAGCAATATGTAGCTGATAAAGATAATTCCACTGTATTTCTGTACTTAATTAAGCCATCAGGACAGTTGAAATTCTATTCAGAAGAAATGCGCACAGTTCCATCTGTCGGAGATACAATTATAAGCCTTACACCTCCAAATAAGGAAAAGGCAAAAATAGAAGCAAAACTGGAAAATCAGCGTAATAGCATAAATGGAAATAATAAAAAGTGAAGCCATCACAGGCTTCACTTTTTATTTAGGTTTATTATGTTACTCGTACGCTTCAAGCTTTTTGTTGATTTCTGAGATTTCACCCTCCAGGCGAATTAACTGTGCTTCTGCGGAAGAAACTCTCCCACGGACGTATTCTAATTTATCCATATCGCTTTGGATTCTTACATAATCAGATTTTAATTCATCTAATTTAGCTTCCAATTCTTTTTTTGTCATTCGTTGATCACCTCTGCTTTTAGTTTAGCTGAAATTCCCTTTACAAAACAAGAATATCGGTTACCATTATATAAATACAGGTTATAAATACAGGGGGGATTAAGTGGAAATTAGGTTCATAACATCCGTAAGAGAGTATGCGAAAAAGGTGGAATCCTTATTACTACATAAAGAAGCTTGTAACAACTTAATGCTTGGGTTAATTGATCGGATCTTGAAAAACAGGTCAGATTGCCACCTTGGATTAGTAGAGAACGATAAAGGAGCAATTTATGCTTTTATGCAAACACCTCCCCATAACTGGATTTTAGCAGATGTGGAAAACGTAGATAAAAGTGTAGTACAAGAGATAGTGAGATTTCTTAACAATACAGATATGGACATCCCAGGAGTCTTAGGGCCGGATCTGTATGCATCTTATTTTGTTAAAGAATGGGAGGCCATTACAGGCAAAAAGGCAAACATCCACATGAACGAATTAATTTATCAACTGGACGAGGTCAAAATCACTCCTATTTCTGGAGGTATGTTAGTACCTGCCACTGAAAAGCAATATAATTTACTTGTAAAGTGGCTTATTTGCTTTGGACAGGAAGCGAATGAGGACATTACAAAGTCTTATGCGGAGACACTTGCAAGAAGCTTTATAAAAAATCAATCTGCTTATCTTTGGAAGAAAAACGGTAGATTTGTATCGATGGCTAACAGATCTCGTACAACTAAGCATGGGGCTACGATTAATGCTGTTTACACACCAGATGCTTATAAAAGAAATGGGTATGCTACAGATCTTGTGGCGTCCTTAAGTACTCAATTCCTTGAAGAGGGTTATCAGTTTTGCAGTTTGTATACAGATAAATCAAATAGTACTTCAAATCATATATATCAAATGATTGGGTACTATGAAGTGGGTTCATCTACTGTTTACTCCATGGAATAATAGGAGAGAAAAAGGCTGGGACACAACTAAGTTGTCCCAGCCTTTTTCTTAGATTAATGCATCATTTTTATCTTTTTTTGTATCCTGGTAGGTGTGGTAAAAATGCACAATGATTGTTTTAGCTACTGCATAAAATGGAACTGCGAAGAGAATTCCAAGAAATCCTGCAATACTGCCAGCAGCAAGAATTACGGTGATTACAGTTAATGGGTGAAGATCAAGTGCCCGCCCCATAACATTTGGAGAGATTAAGTTACTCTCAATTTGCTGGGCGGCTACCATGACAATTGCTACCCAAAGTATCATGATCGGTTCCTGAATAGCGCCAACAATTAACGCAGGTACTACAGCAATAAACGGCCCCAGGAATGGGATAACATTCATTAGCATACCAAACAACGCAAGTGTTAATGAATATTTCAGTCCAATAATTAAATACCCAATGAACAGCAACACACCAACAGCAAAGCTGACAATAAGCTGTCCTTGAATAAACGCTGTTAACGTATCATCAATTTTTCCAAGCAAACTCTTAATATTGGATGCCTTTTTTGGTGAAAAAATTCTCGTTACAAATGGTACCAATTTATCCCCATCCTTCAGCATGAAAAAGAGGAAGAAAGGTACTAAAATAAGTCCTGTTAAAATTCCAATAAGCTGACTAATAAAACCAAATACGGAATTCAAAATGTTTTCTACATAGGCTTGAATATTATCCGTGAAGTCTTGTACTGCCTCTAACACTTGGTCTGGAAGAGCAGTATAGTTATTCTGCCAATATGTAATAAAATCTTCTATCATTCCCACCATACCGGGTATGTTGTCAATTAAATTATTAAACTGTGTCTGCGCAATTGGAGCAATGTAATTAATAAACAAATAGACAAGCAGAATAATAACCAGGAAAACAAGTACAATCGAAAAAATCCGATTAATTTTAAGTCGTTCAAACAGGTGCATAAGTGGTTTCGACAAATAGTATAAAATTCCAGCTCCCACTATAGGAAATGCTACCGCACCAAGATATTGAAAAACGGGTGTAAAAATAAATTCCGTTTTAGAAATGAGCCATATTAATAGGAAAACTAATACAAAGAATACTAGTATTTGAAACCAGCGTTTGTTTGCCACATTTACCCCCAACTTTCATAACCATAGTTAATCTTCATTATTATTTTAACGTTAAATCTTCATTATAGGAAGTATTCTTATTATATCCTTCAATAAAAAAACCTAAACTACCCCATTATATAGAATATTATATGGAAATATGCTAGAATTTGACCATATATACATAGTTGTGGAGGTACTAGAATGACTAGTTGGCAAAAGGTGTATGAGAAATGGCTCGGATATCAAAATCTTGATCCTGCACTCAAAGAAAATTTAGAAGAATTAAAAGATGATCATGAAGCATTAGAAGATGCGTTTTATAAGGAATTAACATTTGGTACAGGTGGAATGAGAGGCGTACTTGGGCCTGGTATAAACCGAATGAATATTTATACCATTCGTAAAGCTGTTAACGGGTTGGCTAATTATATTCTTGAAAACACAGTGAACGTTAAAGACCGTGGTGTGGTAGTAGCGTATGATTCACGTTATATGTCTCAGGAATTTGCAGTGGAAGCAGCAAAAGTATTGGGTTCTTATGGGATTAAAGCATATGTATTTGAATCATTAAGGCCGACTCCACTACTTTCCTATGCTGTACGTTACTTAGGAACTGTAGCCGGGATAATGATAACGGCAAGTCATAACCCACCTGAATACAACGGTTTTAAGGTATACAATGAAGACGGGGGGCAAATCACACCAGACCAGGCTGCTGATATTGTTTCTTATATTCAGAATACGGAAGATGAGCTACTTGTTCCTGTAATGGAAAGAAGCGAATTGGAACAAAAAGAACTGCTAAATTGGGTAGGCCAGGAAGTGGACCACGGTTACTTAGAGAGACTTCAGTCCATTACCAAATTGGATGAAGAAGCGCGAAAGAAGGAGAAAGATCTCCGTATTGTGTTTACACCGCTACATGGCACAGCACATGATCTTGTGATGAGCGGCTTGGAACAATTGAACTTCAACAATGTGGAGGTTGTGAAAGAACAGGCAAAACCTGACCCGGAATTCTCAACTGTAGCTTCTCCAAATCCGGAGGAACACCAAGCGTTCACTATGGCAATTGAACAAGGGGAAAAAACAGATGCGGCAATACTACTTGGTACTGATCCCGATGCTGATCGACTAGGTGTGGCAGTTAAAAATAAATCAGGCGATTATCAGGTTTTGACCGGAAATCAACTCGGAGCTCTCATGCTTGATTATATTTTATCCCACAGTGATCCGATGGTGTTAAAAAGTGCACGTATGATTAAAACAGTTGTCACTTCAGAGCTTGGCCGCGCGATTGCAGATGCGTACAATGTTAAAACAATAAATACATTGACAGGATTTAAATATATTGGTGAAAAGATCCATCAATTTGATGCCACGGGTGAAACCTTTGTATTTGGCTATGAAGAGAGCTATGGCTATTTGATCAGCACCTTTGTGCGAGATAAAGATGCTGTACAGGCAGCGGTAATGGCTAGTGAAATGGCATATTATTGGAATGGAAAAGGTAAAACATTGTTGGAAGCCTTAGAGGTATTGTATGAAGAACACGGCTACTATATGGAAGGGATGTCTTCTCTCACATTAAAAGGGAAAGAAGGTACGGAGCAAATTGCAGCAATTATGGAAGCTGTTCGAAATAACCCAATAACGAAAATTGCTGACCTTAAAGTAGAAGTGGCAGAGGATTACTTACAAAGTGAAAGGAAATTTCTAACGAGCAAAGCAGAAGCTGAAACAATTCAACTGCCAAAGGAGAATATGATAAAACTGATATTGGAAGGCGAATGTTGGGTATGCCTCCGTCCATCTGGTACAGAACCTAAAATTAAATATTATTACGGTGTTTGTGGAGAATCAAAACAAGATAGTGAAAGAAAACTAACCTTGATTAAGCATGCCATGGACGAAATGATTGAGCAAATTAGAACAAAAAGATGAATATAGATATTCAAATAAGGGTATCCTACTTAAAAAATATGTAGATCGGTAAGGTCCTTAGTTGACATTTTTTCATTTATAGTTTTTAATTAAGGAATGTAATATTCCTAAAGGGGAGTAGCTGTACAATTAAAGTCGTCATTACGAGAATTTATTCTCCGGCTTTATTGGCAACGGACGTTGTTTGCGAGACCTTTACCGTTAACAGGTAAGGGTCTCTTTTTGGTTCTTACCTGTTGGTAGGAACTTTTTTATATTGAGGAGAGGTTAAGTAATGGGTGCAGATTTATTGTTGGAATACCTATGGGTGCTCGTTGTCTTAGTTGGTTTAGAAGGGCTTCTAGCTGCAGATAATGCATTAGTTTTGGCTATTATGGTAAAGCATCTTCCTGAAAAGCAGCGGAAGAAAGCACTTTTTTATGGACTGGCAGGAGCGTTTGTATTGCGGTTTGGTTCCTTGTTTATCATTTCATTTCTCGTAGATGTATGGGAGGTACAAGCACTAGGTGCCGCTTATCTATTATTTATTTCTATAAAGAATTTGTATGGAAAGTTAAAGTCCGGGAAGAAAGAAGAAGAGGAAGCAGAGGAAAAGGCAAAGGTTGCGAGAGGCAATGGCTTTTGGATGACTGTTTTAAAGGTCGAGTTTGCTGATTTAGCCTTTGCCGTTGATTCAATTCTAGCGGCAGTAGCTTTGGCAGTTGCTCTGCCACCAACAGATCTTGGCCAAGTAGGAAGCCTTGATACAGCACAATTTGCTGTAGTTTTTGCTGGCGGTATGATTGGTCTGATTATCATGCGTTTTGCCGCAAACATCTTTGTTGATTTGCTTCATAAGCGACCAGGACTTGAGATAGCAGCTTTTGTGATTGTAGGTTGGGTTGGAATTAAGTTAGCTGTTATTGTAATGGCACATCCGGATGTAGCTTGGATTCCTGAACACTTCCCACATTCTACAATATGGAAATTAACTTTCTATATTGTGTTAGTAGCTATTGCGGTTATCGGATGGTTTGCTTCTGGGGTAAAAGAGAACAAAGACGAACAATCAAGCTAATAGAAAAACATCTACCTGACAGGTAGGTGTTTTTTTATATAGAACTGCATATGTGTAGATTCCCTTTTCACTGATTTAATTAGTTCTACTTTATTAGAAGAAACTATCTTTTAAAAGAGACGTTCTAAAATGGCTGAAAGCTTGCTTCGTGTTTCCGTTTGCTATGCAATGGGTAATGGGATAGTAAGGAGGAGATAGAATGCCTGTACAAATAAAGCGTATTTATAATGAAGAGGATCAAAACGATGGCTTTCGCGTACTTGTGGACCGTGTATGGCCTCGCGGTATGTCTAAAGAATCAGCCAATCTGGACGAATGGATGAAAAATATCGGTCCATCCAACGAACTCCGCAAATGGTTTAACCATGACCCCGAAAAGTTTTCTGAGTTTAAGAAGAAATATAAAGACGAACTTCAAAATGGAGACCAAAATGAAGAACTAGAAGAACTAAAAGATTTAACTAAAAAGCATAACAAGCATATTACTTTATTGTTTTCAGCGAAAGATGAAAACAATAATCAGGCAGCTGTTTTGAAGGAAATCCTTGATAGACAGTAGCTCATAGGATATTGCACTCTCGCTATGCTGGGTAGATATCCCAGCATAGATTAATGCCCGAATGACTTCGTATTACTTACTCTTTTTTTATAATAAGCTTATAGTTATCTGGAAGAAAAACTTTCTGTTGAGATTCTTTCAAAAATAACTCTGCTTCTTCATATGTTTGAAAAGTGATTATTTTACCGTCAAATGCCATATTTGCACTTACCTGATTTGCTCCAATAGCTACTACTTTATACATAAAGTAAGCTCCTCCTTTACTTAGATTTCAAACAAAAAAATAGCCGAAAAGAGAATATTTCTCTTTACGGCTTATGTCCAAGCACTATTGTCTCGGCATTCCCACCTGCTATTTAGTTGGCTTTAATATAAATACCACGTAACCTACATCATCACTGAAGTCCCAGTCTACAAAAATATCCTGAATTTCCTGATTCAGCACACTTTCTATATAATCTATATTTATTAAAGATTTTTCCAATTTTCTTTTTGATAATCTTAGCTGTTCAGAGAAGCCGGATTGAATAAGTTCCTTCTCAATTAATACTAAAATTTCTTCCCGTCTAGATATAATGGTGCGCTCGTTCAATTTATAAGAAACCAAATGCATTGGCGTTTTTTGCGCTTTTTCAGTGAATCGATTAATTTCCCCGTGTAATTTCTCTTTTGCTGGATAATCAAGATCTTCCTCTTCAGATTCATTAAAGATTGGTTCCATCTCAGCAAATATAATTCCTGATTTTTTTTCCAGTTCCCAGTCATAGAGAATTGTTTTCACACCTGAATTTAATTCTGAAGTAAGAATCCACTTTATTTCCGGAATCAGCTCTGACATCATGAGGTCTCTGGTTTCTTGTATCTTTAAATCATTCTTTTGATTTAACAAAATACGTTCCATTGGAGCTAAAAAATTTTGCAGATACATTGTTACAAAACCTCTACTGATGGAAACATAAATAGACCCGGGGCCCTTCCCGAAATTGTCCCGCAATAATTTACCTACAGAGCTTGCAATGATGGAAGCTTGACTTTTAGTACTCAATTATTCTCATCCTTTATTGGAGGAAAGTACATTATTTTACATTCCCTGTTTTTAGTCTAACATTACCACTAATAAATGAAAACCAAACATGGCTAAATAATAGTGTTTGTAATAAAGCAATAATTAATCTATGTTGTTTTACCTCGCTTTTTACTCTAATTTTTCTCTTGTTTCTGCTATTCTAAACTTGAGGTGATAAAAATGGCAGAACATCATTTTCACTTAAAGGCTACGTGGCCTGGAGGGCGAAATAACGACGGTTTTATTGAAACTGAAAATTTAAAAACAAAAATTTCGATTCCTACTGAAATGGATGGACCAGGGATTGGTACAAATCCAGATGAAATGTTACTTGGAGCAGCTGCAACTTGCTATGTAATAACGCTAGCCGCAATGATTGAGCGTGCAGAGCTACCATTGGAGAAGATGGGATTGGATTCAGAAGGTATTGTAGATGTAACAGGGGGAGTATTTACGTATAAGAAAATAATTCATCGGCCTCATGTTACCCTTAATCAAGATGCTACTGAGGAACAAGTAAACAAACTTAAAAAGCTTGTAGAAAAAGCCGAAAAAAGTTGCATGATTTCACGAGCGATCCAAGGCAACGTAGAAATTGAATTAGAAGCAGATATTAGATAAGTATATGGGAGCCCTCTCTTTTCGTTGATTAACGGAAGAGAGGGTTTTTAATTGGTTCTTATATATATGTTAAGGTTATTCAATGATTCGGAAAATAGATAAACTGCGACGTAACTTGATACTATTGAAGACCACCTATCGCCATTGATTTCCATTCCAGATGAACGCTTTCCGCCGGCATGGCCTCAGCCGCTTCCTCCGCTACGCTCCGTGCAGGGTCTTCAGCTCATGCTATTCCGGCAGGAGTCGTCATCTTCCATTCCAATCAATTGGTATGTGCTTTAAAATCTCAAATGCAAAGCGGGCTTTTCACTTATTCCTTGTCAATGTAAAGCGACCTTTTTACACCTAATACTAAATTCATTTATTGCTAAAGAGTAACTCTTAGCGAAGGAAAAATACGGAGACTCCTGGGGAAGATGAGGCATCGGTGAGACCCCGGAATGCGTATAGAGGTTGGAAGGCTAAATTCGCGACGTCGCAACGCCTTCATGACCAACATCGTGTTGGCCCGAGTCTCATCAGCCGCCCCCGGAAAGCGCAGTATTTTTCCGTAGCGGTGTTATTTAGCTATTTTATATTAATTGGGAAATAAGTTTTCACTACGTCGCAGTTTCCTCCTACTATGAATGAACAAAATACTACGCTTGTGAACCACCGTTTGTAGAAAAACCTTTTTAGTTGAAAGATATATCTCATATATGGATATATCTTTCAAATCCTTACTCATAGGAAGGTATTATTGACCACTAATTTCTTCAAAAATATATTCTAATTGTTCCCAAAACCCCTTGACACTTTTCCTAAACCATTGTATTTTAAATTAAGTCATAGTAAATTTATCGGAATTATATATTTTAGGTCATTTCTATAAATTTATGCATATACTGAATTTATTAAACGACATGACAGAGAGGGGAAAGAGGAATGGATTTAATTTATATATTACTTAATATTGCCGTACTATTAGCGGTAATTGGTTTGTTGATTTGGATGCAGAAGAAACACTATTCTTTTTCAAGAAGAGTGTTTACAGGTTTAGGTTTGGGGATTTTATTGGGGACGGTGCTACAGTTAATCTATGGAACAGGTTCTGAGGTGCTGACTGCAACAACAGACTGGTATAGCATTGTAGGTAGTGGGTATGTACGTTTACTTATGATGATTGTTATACCATTAGTACTTGTATCTATTATTCAGTCAATCATTAACCTGGAGAACTCAGCCGAGTTAGGGAAGATGTCAGCTTGGATTATTGGGATATTGATAACTACAACGATGGTCGCTGCATTTGTAGGGATAGGGACTGCTACATTATTTGATTTAAGTGCAGAGCAAATTGAAGCAGGTCAAGCAGAGAGTGAACGGGGGACAATGCTGGAAACAACATTAGGAGAGGTGCAAGACCAATCCACCCCGGATAAGATCCTTAATTTCATCCCATCAAATATTTTTATGGATATGACAGGACAACGCTCAACTTCTGTAATAGCTGTTGTTATTTTCTCTATTATTGTAGGGATTGCGGTACTTGGTGTACGACGTAAAAACCCAGAGCAGGCAGAAATGTTTACGAAGATTATAAACTCCCTGTACGCTGTGGTAATGCGAATCGTGACATTGGTGTTACGTTTAACGCCATTTGGTATTTTAGCGTTAATGGCTAATACAGTAGCGAACACAGATTTTGCTGGAATTGTAGAACTTGGTAAATTTGTAATTGCTTCTTATGTAGCGTTATTTGTTATGTTTATCATTCACTTGGTATTAGTCGGAGTATTTGGTTTAAATCCATTAACATATTTGAAAAAGGTAATACCTGTACTTGGCTTTGCGTTTACTTCCCGATCCAGTGCGGGTACTATTCCACTGAACATTCAAGCACAGAAAAACTCATTAGGTGTGGACCAAGGTATTGCTAACATGTCTGCATCCTTTGGAGCAACGATGGGGCAAAATGGGTGTGCGGGTATTTATCCTGCTATGCTTGCAGTAATGATTGCGCCAACCGTTGGTATTGATCCACTATCACCAGGCTTTATTTTGCAGTTAGTGTTAATTATCGGTGTCAGCTCATTCGGTATTGCTGGTGTAGGTGGGGGAGCGACATTTGCAGCGTTAATCGTGCTTTCGTCCATGAATATGCCTGTAGCCCTTGCTGGTCTTCTTATTTCCATTGAGGCTTTAATTGATATGGGACGTACAGCATTGAATGTTAATGGTGCCATGGTTTCAGGAACAATAAGCTCTCGTATCTTGAAAAAATTGAATCTAAAAACGTTTAATGACAAAACAGCAATTGAAGAAAGTACTTCTTTATAATCAGAAAATCCGTTTTCCTTATTGGAAAACGGATTTTTGTTATAAATAAAAAATCTCCAGTATGCTAGTGATTTAACCCCTTATAAATGATAATACTTTATCCAGGTCTTGATTCTCGCCAGCCTTAAAGTAATCCTTGAAGGGACAACCAAGTGTTTGTACTCGTTCTATCATATTTTTTATTGTAAAACTTGTTGGTTCTAAGCCATCTTTAACTTCTTCCCAAAATAAAGGAGTAGAAACTGTAGCTTCTTCCGTCCTTCTTGGGGAATATGGTGCAATAATAGTCTTGTCCTTCCCGTGCTGTACATAATCAATATAAAGTCTTTCATTCCGCTTTTTCTTCATCCGTTCCGTTGTAAATAAGTTAGGATAAGCTGTCTCCACTGTCCAGGCAATGGATTGAGTGATTAATGCCGTATCCTCATAGGATAGCTTATTAGACGGAAGTGGAATGTGTATTTGCAGACCTTTATTTCCGGAGGTTTTTACAAAGGAAGTGAGCTCTAATTCATCAAGCATTGGCTTAATAATATTTGCTGCTTTAATAGCTAAACTAAATCTTTTTCGATCTGGTGGATCTAAATCAAATACAATCTCATGTGGATGTGTTTGTGTAATATATTGAAATGGAACATGATATTCCACAGCTCCATGATTTGCAAACCAAATAAGTGAATCAAGCGAGTCACAAACAATGAGCTTTTTATTTTCATAAGGGATGGAGTTAATAAAATCCGGTGCGTAGTCAGGTAGATGTTTTTGAAAAAAATGCTCATTGCTAACTCCGTCCGGTGCGCGAATAATTGTAAGAGCTTTACTTTTTATAAACGGAAGCATATAGGGGGCTATTTCCCTTATGTATACAAGTAAATCCCCTTTTGTATAACCGGTACTCGGCCAAAAAATCTTTTCTGTATTCGTAAGCTCCACCTTTTGTGGAAGCATAGCCATATCCAGCTCAAGCTTCTGCTGGGTGCACTCAGTCGCTGATATATTTGGCAACAGTGTGGAAAACTCAGGTTCTCTTAACTCATTTTTATATAAGTCAAGTGTATGAAGAGAGGCACATATTGCTGGAGGAAGTTCATAGCCCTCTCCATGCTCCACACCATTTTTAATGAAGAATTGGGCAATGGAGGAGAACGTGTCTTTATCCAATCCATGCTTACATTTCCCAATAGTACTTATATTTTCTCCATTAAATACTCCTACAGTAAAGTAATTATTTTTCTTGTCATAGGTCGTAAGAAAACCATGGAAGGTTCGCCAATTTTTTATTTTTAACCAATCATGATGCCCTTTGCCCGGTTGGTAAATACTTCGCTTTCTCTTTGCAATCATTCCTTCTCCCTTATAATTAAAAATTATTTCCCATAATTTATTCGGGTTTTCAAATGCTTTTACAATACGTAGCTGAGGTACCTTAATAGTTGCTAAAAGAGATTCTAGAGCAATTTTCCGTTCAATATAAGGGACTTTTTCCATGTTTTCCTTGCCTTGTTGCCAAAGGTCAAATGCTAAAAAAGATGCAGGTCTGGTCTCAGCTGCTTTGAGGATAGCTGCTTTATTTTTCAGGCGACCTCGTTTCTGTAGAGCGGAGAAATTCCCTTGATAGTCATTGTTTAGAATGACGAGTTCTCCATCTAAGGTTATCGGCAGGACTTCTGTCATTTCTGATTCTACTGCATATAGTGCTTCGACAATTTCTGGAAATCCCTTTGTAAGGTCATTATTATTTTTACTTACCAGTTTAATTTCTCCTTGATTCCAGTATATAACACAACGAAAGCCATCGTACTTTATTTCATATAACCAATTCTCTCCCTGAGGAATGTCATTACTGCTAATAGGCTTCATCACTGGCATGTCTTTCCGCCTTTCTTCTTTACTAGTACTAGTAAAACGCTTGCGCTTTTATTCATAACTTGGCTTATTTTTAGAAAAATACTCGCTGAGAGGATAAAAAGATATACAACCGACAAACTATGTAGAAAAGGGAGGTACGTATTTATGCACACAATGTGGAAGGGCACCATAAGTTTCGGATTGGTGAACATACCAGTAAAAATGCATGCAGCAACAGAGAATAAGGATGTGAAGCTTCGTCAGCTTCATAAGGAGTGCCAATCACCTGTGAAATATGAGAAGGTTTGTCCGGTTTGTGATCGAAAGGTAGAGAATGAGGAAATTGTGAAGGCATATGAATACGCTAAAAATAAGTTTGTGATTTTAGATGATGAAGAACTGGAAGCATTGCAAAAGGAACAGGCCGATAAAGCAGTTGAAATTGTAGATTTTGTAAAGCTGGAAGAAATTGATCCGATCTATTTCGAAAAAAGCTATTACTTATCACCAAATGAAGGTGGCGGGAAGGCATACGGTTTATTACGAAGTGCTTTGAAAGACACCGGGAAAATTGGCGTAGCGAAAATGATTATCCGTTCAAAAGAGCAGCTTGCTGTGATCCGTGTATACGAAAATACACTTATTGTAGAGACGATTCACTATCCTGATGAAGTCCGGAGTGTACAAGATGTGCCAAACGTGCCTGAAGAAGTAGCTGTCGCGAAAAAAGAACTCGACACTGCGAAAATGTTAATTGATCAGTTAACAGCTGAGTTTGATCCTGAAAAATATAAAGATGAATATCGCACCGCATTGCTTGATTTAATTGAAGATAAGAAAAATAATGAGCAAACAACTACGGCGAAGGATGTAAGTACAAGACCGGCTACAGCCACAGGTGCTGATAATTTAATGGATGCACTGCAAGCCTCTTTAGAGCGAGCTAAAAAAGAAAAACCGAAGCCAAAACAACCAAAACGTAAAACAAAAACAACAACACAGAAAAAGAAAACAGCAACGTAAAAGTCTCTATTTTTTGAGGCTTTTTCTTTTTGTATATAAAGGTAATCGGCAGTAGAGCGTATGAGTTCGCCGTAGAATAAGATTAGCGCCATGCACCTTTGAAATATAGCTATTACCTCGAAATATAAAAACCTTATTTCTGCCACACATATTACAAATATTCAAGTAATTTTCATTCTGCTAACAAATGGTTAACAACTACTTTAAATAGGAGTGAAACTCCGTTTAAACGTGTAAAATAGGGTATAGAATATGTAAATAAAAGTTTAAGGATGAGTGTAATGGAAAGAAACGCCTTCTTTGATAACGCGAAGTTCATTTTAATATTCCTTGTGGTGTTCGGTCATATGATTCAACCATTTACAGATGGTTCTACAACTATAAACACGCTGTATATGTGGATTTACACCTTTCATATGCCTGCATTTATTTTGTTGGCGGGTTTTTTTTGCCAAAGGTTCAGGGAACATTTCTTATATACTGAATTTAATAAAAAAACTACTTGTACCCTATTTGATTTTCCAATTAATCTATACAGGCTATTACTTTATTATTGGGAAATCCGGTTGGCAAAATGATTTATTTCACCCACAATGGGCACTATGGTTTTTATTTAGTTTATTTTGCTGGCATCTCTTGCTGTATTGGTTCAAGAAAATACCAGCAGTTTTGAGTATTACACTTGCTGTTCAAATTGGCTTAATCGTTGGTTATTTTGGAGAAATTGGACACACATTCAGTTTATCTCGCACATTTGTGTTTTTCCCATTTTTCCTAGCTGGTTACTGGCTAACAGAGAAGCAAGTAATGTTAGTTAAGCGGAAAGCATTTAAAGTGATTTCTGTTGGTGTAATGGCCGCAATTGCACTTGCAATTTATTACATGCCTGATTTCAATTCAGGTTGGTTGCTTGCATCCAAGTCTTATGGAGATTTAGGCATGAGTGAGTATGGTGGCTTAGCTCGACTAACGGTTTATGTTACAGCAGCAATTATGGTAGCAAGTGTGTTGGCATGGATACCAAAAAACAAGCAGAGTTTTACTAAACTTGGAACTAGAACATTATATGTGTATCTTCTGCATGGGTTTTTCATTCAGTATTTCCGTCAAGTAGATGTATTTAAAATTAATAATCTAGTTGACTTTGTAGGATTGGCAGCGATTTCCATGGGGATTGTTCTCCTGCTATCCAGTAAGCCTGTGCTGGGAATTTGGCAACCTATTATTGAAGGAAGAGCATCCATTATGAAGAAAGCCTATCATGAAAAAATAAGCAAAAAGCAACCCGGAACAGAATCATAATTCTAACTGTTTTAAAGAGAGGAAGTGCTAGGTATGAAGGTTTGTGTATTTGGTGCGAATGGATATGTAGGGTCATCTGTTTATAAATTACTAGATGATATATCCGGCATAGAAGTTAGTGGGACGTTTTTGGAAGAGCCTTCTATGTTTGATGATCTAGTAAAGCTAGATGTAAATGAACCAGAGTCTTTTTCCGAGTACTTTAAAGAAGAACAGCCAGATGTAGTTGTTTGGTCAGTAATGGCTGGGCCAAATGAACACGAGTTAACAGATCAAGGCTTAATCCACTTAATTACACATCTGACTCCTGAGACAAAGCTGATCTATCTCTCGTCTGATTTTGTTTATAGTGCAGGAAATGGGCCGTATAAGGAAGAAGATCCATTATCTACGCTGCCTGAGGATCATGCGTTCAGTAACTATACAAATGCTAAGGTAAAAGCGGAACGGCTCATTGATAAGGAGTTAACAAATTATACTATTTTACGTGCTGGCCCAATATACGGTGAAAATGCGATTGGAAAGCTAGATGAGCGTACAGATAAATTAGCCTATCATCTGCGTTCGGATAAGCCGATAGCCTTTCGCGATGATCTCATTCGGACATTTGTGCATGTAGCGGATTTGGCAACCGTCATTGTAAAGTTCATCCAAAATGATCTGATCGGTGTTTATAATACTGGACCAGAAAAGACACAAAGTTTTTATGAATTTATGAGGGAAGAAGCAGAGAAAATGGGCTATAATGCAGATTTAGTTGAAAAAGGTTCTGAAGAAGAACGAGTAGATGAAGAAATTCCGAAGAATACTTCTCTGAACACGGAAAAAATTAAAGAAAAATTGAAACTAAATTTCAGATAAAACGTATAGCATATCACCCCTTTTTTTATAAAAGGAAAAGACGGTCATCTATGAGATGACCGTCTTTTTCGTCTTTGCTAATAAACCTGTATGAATTAAAAAATCAGATGGGCAATCAGTGTAATAATAGGCAATGTAATTACTGTTCGAAGTAAGAAAATAATTGCCAGGTCCTTAAATGATACTGGTACCTTGGAGCCAAGTAATAAGCCGCCAACCTCAGACATATATATTAACTGTGTAACAGACAAGCCTGCGATAATAAACCTCGTTATCTCTGCATCAATGGATGAAGCAAAAATGGCAGGCAGGAACATATCTGCAAAACCAATTAAAACCGTCTCTGATGCCTGAGCAGCATATGGTACCTGCATCAGTTCAAGTAAAGGGATAAACGGCATACCTAGCCATTGGAATACGGGGGTGTATTCAGCAATGATCAAAGCAATCAAACCAAAAGCCATTACGACTGGGGCGACTCCCATCCACATATCGAGGATGTTTTGCCCGCCTTCTTTAAAAAATTGATACACACTTGTTTCTTTTTTACTGCGGTCCAACGCTTTTTTATAACCAAATGTGAAAGAGTTGTAACCATCAGGGATTTCCTCGTTAATCCCTTCTGCATCATCTCGTACAAAGGAGTCCGCTTTTCTGGAAAGGGGTGGTATTCTTGGCATAATTAATGCAGCAACAAATCCAGCAAGGAGTACAGTTGCATAAAAAGGAACAAACATATGCTCTAAGCCTACTTCAGAAATTACTACTAGTGTGAACGTAATGGAAACAATAGAAAAGGTTGTCCCAATTACGGCGGCTTCACGCTTTGTATAGTAACCATCTTCGTATTGCCGACTAGTTAAAAGTACTCCAATAGTACCGTCACCAATCCAGGAAGCTAATGAGTCAATGGACGCTCTGCCTGGTAAGCGAAATAGCGGACGCATAATTTTTGTCATTAATGTACCGAATAATTCCAATAAACCAAAGTTCATTAGTAATGGTAAAAATAACCCAGCGAATAAAAAGACAGCGAACAGAACATGGAGCAGGTCATCCAAAAGAACCTCTCCTGTATTTGGTCCATAAATTGCTTCGGACCCCAAATCAAAATATACCATCACAGCAAATACGGCCGCGACAACTCTTGTAATTGTCCAAAATATACTGACATGAAATAAGTTTTGGAAAAACGGTGTCTTTTTAAAAATGGAGCTGAACCTTGCCAACAGGGTCATTATTGCTGTGATTACGATAATAATCATCATAATCATGGAAAGCTGATTAGCAAGTTCCTCCTGAACCCAATTTGCCAATACTGCAATTGGAATAGTTAAGCCATCCTTGGTTTGTACAGGACACATAAATAAAAATATTCCAATGAGGGAAGGAATAATAAATTTAAGATGATCACTCCATTTATAGTTTTGCTTGTTCATATAATCCTCCCTGAATAACTCGTTTTTGTACTATTATACAGGGGGTTGTATAAATATCCAAGTACTTTTACTAATATCATAGATAAGTTTTATTTCATAGATTACCGGGAAATGGTTTTAGAGGTGTTTAATGTGAAAAATGCGTTAACATATAATTTGTTTTACCGGTGTACGTTTATTGTATGGATGGTCGTAAAATTTATTTTCCAAATTTATTTCTTTCATCTTTTTCATGGTATTTGGGATGAACAGACGAAGCGGAAATGGGAACACCTGCTACATAAACAGGCTGTAGAATATCGGAAAAAAGCCGTTAAAATGGGTGGAGTATTAATAAAGGTGGGTCAGTTTCTTAGTACAAGAACAGACTTTATGCCTGAAGTATTTATTAAAGAATTGAGTGGCTTGGTCGATCGTGTCCCTCCAATGCCGTATAGCTACGCAAGTCGTTTACTTCAGGAAGAGTGGGGCGCGGACCCATCCGAATATATAGAGGATATAAACAGAACGTCTATTGCTTCAGCTTCGATCGGGGAAGTTTACTACGCAAGGTTAAAAGGAAGCGGAAGAGAAGTTGCGATTAAGGTTCAACGATATCAGGTGGAAAGAATCTTTCATATGGATTTTAAAGCATTACGGGTTGTATTTTGGATTATTTCTTTTTGTACTTCTTTTGGAAAAAAAGCAGATTTAAAATCACTCTATTTAGAATTGATACGAGTGATGGATCGTGAATTGGATTTCACCCAGGAATTACATTATGGAAAGTATTTTAAAGAAAGGTTTAAAGATGATAAGACGGTATATATCCCTGCGTTTATGGATGAGCTATGTACAAAAAGAGTGTTGGTTATGGAATGGGCGGAAGGTGCAAAAATAACTGACCTTGAATTTATGCGTAAGCATCATATTCAACCAGAAAGAATTGCAAAAAATCTATTTAACTTTTATAGTGAGCAGTTTTTAAACCCAGGCAACTTTCACGCAGACCCCCATGCAGGTAATCTACTAATTAATAGGAATGGCACGATCACCATACTGGACTTTGGGATGGTAGGGGAAGTTAGAAAACAAGATACTACTTATTTTAAGCATTTGATTCAAGGGGTAATTATAGATGACTATGACCGTGTAATAGAAGCACTCGAACAAATGAATTTTGTATTACCAAATGCTGACACAAATAAGTTAAAGAAAATGGTAAAACAACTGATCGAAATGTATCGGGATGGTTCATTCAAAAATATGGATGGACAGTTGCTGGAACAAATTAAACAGGACATCAAAATGTTTGTAAAAGAACAGCCCATTCAGTTGTCTGCCGAGTATGCTTATTTAGGACGAGCAATATCTATTAATATAGGAATACTTTTTGCAATTTATCCGGAAACAGACATAGAAAAATGGGCCAAACCTAAAATCAAAAAATGGCTTGGCAGCAAAACGCTAATCGAATCTATTTATAAACAGTATGCTAAGGAATCCATTGAACCTATCTTCTCTTTTCCGAAAGCAATGTTAGGATGGCTGGAAAATGGGGAAAAGGATAGAGAGTGGGATAAAGAAAAACAAGAAAAAACATGGAAACATCACTTTTTCCTGGTACTGGAGTCATTTCATTTTATTATGATTCTAGTCAGTATTGCAGCAAGCTGGTATGGCTATGTAGAAGGCTATACTATATTTGGAAGCTTTGGACTGGCAGGCATTATTTATTTTGTGGTTATGTTTACGATACTTGCCAGAAAGCATTACAAGGTAATTCAATCTATAAAATAAAGGAGTGCTAAAAATGAATGAATTACTAAAAAAAGGATTCCTATTGGGACTGGGAGCGGCCGTAACCAGTAAAGAAAAGTTTGATCAGAAATTAAAGGAGCTTGTAGATAAAAATGAATTAACACAGGATGAAGCTAGGACAGTACTTCAAAGCTTTACAGATAAAGGCGAAATGAAAAAAGACGAATGGAGCGTCAAGCAGTTTGAGCAAACCCAGAAAATGGCGAAAGATCTAGGGCTAGCCACTAAAGAAGACATCAATGAGTTGCGTGCACGGATTACAGAACTAGAAGAAAAAATAGGAGAAAATGAGCTATAGGAATCAGGTCAATTATTGGCCTGGTTTTTTCTTATGTTTAAATTGCCTGAAGGAGGGTATCGCCATTATGACATACACAGGTTAGGGAGGAGATTGCTATGGAGGATGCATTATTAATCGGGTTAATTGTTCTGATTACTCTTATTATACTTATACCATTACTAATTTTTCTTCGTATTTATTTTTTTGATAAGAAACAAGAGGAGCATTCCATTTTACGTAATTATCCCTTACTGGGAAAGATGCGCTATATCATAGAAAAAATGGGACCAGAGTTAAGGCAATACTTATTTAACAATGATAATGAAGGAAAGCCATTTCACCGGAGAGAGTTCGAATTTGTTTATAAAGCAGGGAAATATAATGATAGAATGATTGGCTATGGATCACAGAGAGATTTTCACGAAAGTGGGCTTTATATGGTAAACAATATGTTTCCTAAGCTCCGAAACGAATTAAAAATTGATCAGCAGCCTAAAATAAAAACCAAATTATACAAAATAGATAATGAGAAGCTATTTAGTCGTAAAGAGTATCGGGAAGAAGGGGAACTGAATCCTTTTTATTTAACAGATGATGAAGCAATTGTTCTTGGAAAGGGCACCGCACGTCAACCCTTTAAAATTAAAGGTCTTATTGGGCAATCAGCAATGAGCTTCGGATCACTTGGAGATCATGCTATTACAGCACTTTCCGAGGGGCTTGGCATGGCAGGTGGCACCTGGATGAATACAGGAGAGGGCAGTGTTTCGCCGTATCACTTAAAAGGGGATGTGGATATTATTATGCAAATCAGCCCTGGCCTGTTTGGTGTCCGAACAAAGGATGGCGAGTTTTCTTGGGAGGAATTTAAAAAGAAAAGTGATATGGACCAAATTAAGGCCTTTGAACTAAAAGTGGCTCAAGGTGCAAAACAGCGTGGTGGCCATGTGGACGGGAAGAAAGTTACAAAAGAAATTGCGGAGATCAGAAAAGTTGAGCAAGGGGAAGATATTAATAGTCCGAACCGTTTCCACGGTATTAATAACGGTAAAGAGTTCTTGGAATTTCTATCACAATTACGTGATGTCGGTGGTAAGCCTGTAGGCATGAAAATTGTTGTAGGTAATCAAGAACAAGTAGAAAATTTAATGAAAGCGATGAAGGAAACAGGAATCATTCCTGATTTTATTACAGTAGATGGAGGTAACGGAGGGACCGGTGCTTCTTATTACGAATTGGCTGATTCTGTCGGTCTTCCAACATTTGCTGCACTGCCTATGGTTGATGAACTGTTGAAAAAATACGAGTTGCGGGAAAGAACACATATTATTGCTTCCGGTCAGCTACTTACACCAGATAAAATTGTAATGGCACTGGCGCTCGGTGCTGACATGATAAACATTGCCAGAGGTTTTATGCTTAGTGTCGGTTGTATTATGGCAGAAGTATGCCACACCAACAATTGCCCAACAGGTGTAACGACAACAGACCCCAAATTACAACAAGCTCTGAGCATTGAAGAGAAAAAGTACAGGGTTTGTAATTATTTGTTGGCATTGAGAGAAGGAGTTTTTGAAATGGCTGCGATTGCCGGCATTGACTCCCCTACAAAATTCACAAGAGAGCATGTTGTTTTAAAAGATCAATTACAGGAAGTGAGTAATCGAAAAGATTATTCCTATATTAGTTAAAGAAATATGTCAGTTAACGTAGTTTTCTGTAAATTCAGCATATTTTACCACTTTGGTATTGAAATAAATGATGATTCCGTTTACAATATGAGTAGATATTTAATTTCTCGGCTCTACAGGGGGTTGTCGATGAATAGTCTAGGGGAATTTTGCAGAAAGCTACAAACAAAACTAGATAGACCTTTCAACAAAAAGGAATTGGAATTTATAAAGTGGGTGTATGAGCGACATGAAGCTGATCAGAGAGGAAGATTGAAGAAAGAAGTTATGTTAATGTCTGAAGTAGCTTTTTTAGAAGAAGGAAATACCCATGTGAAAAATTTTTACTTTAACCACTAGACCCTGCTTTAGCAGGGTTTTTATTTTTGTTCACTCTTTTTTAATTGTTTTTTTAAGATATCTCGTAAAAAGATAAACTGCGAAGTAACTTGGTAGTACTGTAAACGGCCGTTTCGGAAAATACACTTAGCTCACGTGCTTGGAGGTGAGAAATTATACCTCTTGTAACAGGAATATGGCTACTAAAAAATTTATCTAAATACGCTTAGAAGATCACCTACCGCCATTGATTTCCATTACAGAGGAACGCTTTCCGCCGGCATGGCCTCAGCCGCTTCCTCCGCTACGCTCCGTCCAGGGTCTTCGCCTCATGCTATTCCGGCAGGAGTCGTCCTCCTTCATTCCAATCAACTGGTATATGCTATTAAGTGATTAAAGATATTTATTAATCGAAGAAGTATCTTTTAACTTTAATAGCTTGGAAAATACACTTTAGCGAAGGAAAAATACGGAGACTCCTGGGGGAGATGAGGCATCGGTGAGACCCCGGAATGCGGTAGCATGAGGAGGCTCATCAGCCGCCCCCGGAAAGCGCAGTATTTTTCCGTAGCGGTGTTATTTAGCTATTTCGCATAAATAGCTAAATATGTTTTCTCTAGTTCGCATTTTCCTCCAACTGCGCAGCGTTAACTAACATTTGAAAAAGTAGGTTGTCCGAATCCTTCATTAGTTAATTTCATGGAATAACATGATATAATGGCAGTTGAATCGATTGGAAGGAGCGATCGTAAATGGCAGTAGCAAATGAAACGATTATAACAAAAATGAAGGAAGAGTTAAGCCGTGCAGAGAAATGGGCGGATAATCCGGAAAAAATGTCTAAATCAATAAGCAACATCCGTCTATTATGTGATTTATTGCTGGAATCCGGAGAGACTTCGAAAAGTGTTCAACTAGATCGTAATGAAATCTCACCAGAAGAAATGAAAGCAATGATTGGAAAGGCAAACGCTGGCAAGCCCTCAGTAAATAAATCAGCAATTGATCATGAAGAAGCAAACGGTGATTCCTTATTTGATTTTTAACATAGAAGGGGAGTATTACAATGAAATTGTTTTTATTACTTGGAGTAATTAATGGCTTTTTGGCAGTAGCCTTGGGAGCATTCGGCGCACATGGCCTAGAAGGGAAGATTTCTGAAAAAGCTTTGTCTACGTGGGAAAAAGCGGTTAACTATCAAATGTTTCACACTATGGCGTTACTAGTTACCGGATTGTTAACAACAAAAATTACCGGTAGTGGCATCGGCTGGGCTGGATGGATGTTCTTTATAGGAATCATTCTTTTTTCAGGAAGCCTTTATATTTACTCAACAACAGCAATTAAAACCTTTGCAATGATTACTCCATTGGGAGGAGTAGCTTTTCTAATTGGTTGGGTGATCTTAGGAACAGTGATTATGAAAGCATTATAATTTAAAAATGAAATAAGTAGTAAATATAAATAGTAAGATGGCCCGAAACACTTGTTTTGCTGCTTGATGAGCTTGGTTAGTATGAATGTTGATTAAAGCATCAACAATCAAACTGAGAGAGATTAAATAAAGGCATAGAAAAATGAGCGTAATAAAGCCTTTGATAAGTGCTAGGGTCCCCACAACCAGCGCACATATAATAGATATAATTTCTAATCGGATTAATTTAGTATACGGATGGCGCATTAGATGGGCTCCTCTCCATACCTTTCTTTATTGAAATGGCTGAAAAAGGATGCCCTGATCGTGTAGGTGCCATCCTTTTTCAGTTCATGGCTATGTGTCTGGTCTATTTCCTATCTTGGAGAATACATAGACATTTGACCACTGCCGTCATACGGATAGGAGTAGTTTATCTCTTCATCAAACGTGACATAGTCCAAGTAAATCATTAACAATAAGTACCTTTTTCCTGTTTGCGGATCACTTAATATAAGATGGTCTCTCCCAGCTGCCTCAATCACTCCTTTGAAAACCTTCGCATTCCACTGGGTGTTATTTTCAAAGGTCATATAGACGGTTGCCTTTTTGCCTCTATTTAAGCGTAAAATATTTTCGATATACGATTCCTGTATTGGTAGCATTCCTTGCTCCTGTGTAGTAGGGACTTGTGTCTGCTGCTGAGGCTGCTGTTGATAGGTAGGATACTGTCTTTGCTGATTGGCTGGATAGTAGGCTGGTGAAGTTTGTGGATAGTAATAAGGATAAACTTGATATGGATTTCCTGTATATTGGTTCTTGTTGTTCTTTTCACTCATAAAATAACCTCCTTAAAATAAACAATACATAAGACTAACGATAGACTGCTCCCCTCAGCTTCTGCACGCATCAGACGATCGAGAAGCTCAACGTCTTTTTCCGTACGTGCAACCACTGCCATGATATATCCTCATTTCTGCAAAAAGCATGATACATACTCACTAAATTATATGTATGCCCATGGAAGAAAAAAGATGACAAAGAAATGCTGCGTCAAAATTATGAATGAACACAAAAAAGAGCCGTTTCCTTTGAACGACTCTTCTTTCGTAAATATTAGACTTTTAGGTAGGAAGCGACCTCTTCTTTTGGAAGGTAATTTCCAATGAAAAACTCTCCGAATTCACCATAACGGGAGCTAACTTCATCAAAACGCATTTCATACACAATATTTTTAAATTCTAATGGTTCATGAGCAAATAGCGTAACTCCCCATTCCCAGTCATCGAGACCAATAGAACCTGTAATAAACTGCTTGATTTTTCCTGCGTATTTTCTTCCGGTTTTACTATGTTCATATAAAAGCTTTCCGCGCACATCTTTTTCCAGTGTATACCAATTCTCTTCTCCCTGACGACGTCTGTCCATTGGATAAAAACAGATATGTTCCCATTTTGGTAGTATTGGCTTTAAACGTGCTTGCGTTTCCGGTAAAGTTTCAGGATCAACACCATCTTTGGCAGGACGGTATTTAGCTAGCTCGATAATGGATACGTAGGAATGAACAGGAATAAGAAATTCACCCATTTTTGATTTGTTTAATTCTGTTTCAATATCATTTAACTCGTTCATTGTTGGACGGAGGAACATAAACATGAAATCAGCTTTTTGGCCGACTATTTTATAGAGAACTTGACTTCCGTTTTTTTCTTCTTCAACCTTTTCCCATTTGGTCATCAGTTTTTCCAGGCTGTGAATTGCTTCTTCGCGTTCTAATTCTGATGCAAGCTTCCAAGCGGTCCAATCAATGGAGCGGAAATCATGCAAACTACACCAGCCATCCATTGTTTCTACTGCTTCTACCATATGTATCTCTCCTTCATAATTGTAAATAAGTTTCATCTGTTTTTACTATATCATAATTGGGGTAAGATATTCATGGGGTACGATTTCAGATGAAGGAAAAGAATGTGAGTGTTTTTCCTTTCTGTCACTGGAATGTCATAACTATTTTAAAACACTGAAATGCTAGTGGACTCCGACTTTAAAAAGATGTGTTCTTAGTCTACAATTTAGGTATAAAAATCGATGGAGGGATGAACCCATGAGCCAGTTATTTGATCAGTTGGAAGAAAAAGTTACCGGACAAAATAAATCAATCGTTTTTCCGGAAGGGCAAGATGAACGGATCTTAAAGGCTGCCAGCCAGCTGGGAGCAGCAGGGATTTTGGCACCAATTCTAATTGGGAAGAAAGCCGATATTCGACATAAAGCAGAGGAGTACGGTGTAAATGTGTCTTCATGCAAAATAATGGATCCGGCAGAATTCGCGGAAATGGATGTAATGGTTGAAACCTTTGTGGAACGTCGAAAAGGAAAGGTAACAAAAGAGGAAGCGCAAACGATATTACAGGATGAGAATTACTTTGGAACGATGCTCGTGTATATGAATCAGGCAGATGGTCTGGTTAGTGGAGCAACACATTCGACAGCAGACACGGTTCGTCCAGCTTTACAAATTATTAAGACAAAGGAAGGTATTAAGAAAACTTCCGGCGTGTTTATTATGGTTCGAGGAGACGAAAAATACGTTTTCGCCGATTGTGCTATCAATATTTCTCCAGATAGCCAGGATTTAGCAGAAATTGCCGTGGAAAGTGCTGTTACAGGGAAGCTTTTCGATGTAGATCCACGTGTGGCGATGCTTAGCTTTTCTACGAAAGGCTCTGCAAAGTCTCCAGAGACGGAAAAAGTGGAGGAAGCACTTAAAATAGCTAAAGAGAAAAACCCTGATCTCATTATTGACGGAGAATTTCAATTCGATGCTGCCTTTGTTCCAAGTGTTGCTGAGAAAAAGGCTCCTGATTCCGTATTGCAGGGAGATGCAAATGTATTTATTTTTCCTAGCTTGGAAGCGGGGAATATTGGATACAAAATTGCTCAACGACTTGGTGAATTTGAAGCAGTAGGTCCGATTTTACAAGGTTTAAATAAGCCGGTAAATGATTTGTCCAGAGGCTGTAGTGCTGACGATGTGTATAAGCTTGCTTTAATTACCGCGGCCCAGGCTGAATAAAGTATTATTATCTGCATTGTTTTCTATTAATAACTCTACAAAGCGAAGAGTACAGAATAAGGCCGTAGCGTGCCTCCGAGTTATTCAAGGAGGCTACGTACGGCTTTATTTGCTTTCAATAATTTCTGTGATGGCTTCATTACGCTTCTCCATTAACGTATAGCGTTTGTTGAAGGTCGCTATTTCTTCTGTAGTTAATTGATTTTCAGTAATTTCCTCTGTGAAATCACGTAACGCTTGATATACTCGCTTTTTCATATTGTCTACGGATATTTCTATTCCTAACAGATCAGACAGGGATCCCATTACATTGGGATTTACCTCTGGAAAACTGAAATTTGTCTGTTCCCCACGCTTACTAATATCATAAAATTTCCTAATCATAGAAGCACGCTGGTGACTGTCTCCTTCCACATCCAAATAGATTTGAATAGCGGCACCATCTTTAACGCGTCGCTGAGAAATACCCGCAAACTTTTTGCCGTTAATACTTAAATCATAATCTCCCGGGCAATAGGAATCCTCTATTTCATATGCCTTAATTTCCTCTGTTAAATCACGCAGCATATATTGAACAAAGCTAACCATTGCCTCATAACAATCATAGATGGAGATATGCTTTACGTTAGGAAGAACTAGGGAAATATTGAGTACCCCCTCATCCAAGGCTACGGCGAGACCTCCGGAATTTCTAACTATGACATTGTAGTCCTCGCTGGCCAAATACATAACTCCCTCTTCGATATGGGGAAGTTTGGCATCCGGAATGCCTAACACTATCGTATTTGGGTGGACCCATAAGCGTACTGCAGGCGGGGAAGCTTCATTACTAACGGAAATGGCTAATGCATCATCTATTGCAAAGGATGTCATGGCATTAGATGTATATTTTTTATCAACAGAATGGTCTATATAACGAAATGTTGTATGTCGAATGATGTCTTTCCAGTTTTTCATAATGATCTCCTAATCTGAATACTTGTTATCTCTTTTTTAGTTTCTCCAACTATTATATAATAAAAAGAAATAGTCGAAAAGAAACGGATGGGAAGTCATGTGTTATAAAGAGGAGCAATTAGTAGAAGAAAAAGTTTTTAAAGATCCGGTGCATAGGTATGTACATGTCAAGGACCGTGTCATATGGGATCTTATAGCTACACCTGAATTTCAACGATTACGCCGGATCAAACAGCTGGGGACTTCTAATTATACGTTCCATGGGGCAGAGCACAGTCGGTTTAACCACTCGCTTGGTGTTTATGAAATCGTAAGAAGGATTATATATAACTTTCAGGAACGGCCTTATTGGAATAATGAAAAACGATTGCTCTGCTTATGTGCTGCATTACTGCATGATTTAGGTCACGGTCCGTTTTCCCATTCCTTTGAGAAAGTATTTAAGTTGGATCATGAACAATATACACAGGCAATCATATTAGGTGATACCGAGGTTAATCGTATTTTGAAGTTAGTGGAACCAGGGTTTGACCAGGCGGTTGCAGATGTTATTGCTAAAACGTATGAAGACAAGTTGGTTGTCAGTTTAATATCCAGTCAAATTGATGCTGACAGGATGGATTATCTCCAAAGGGATGCCTATTTTACCGGTGTCAGCTATGGACACTTCGATATGGAACGTATTTTGCGCGTGATGCGACCGATGGAGGATCAGGTTGTTATAAAATCAACAGGGATGCATGCAGTGGAAGATTATATTATGAGCCGCTATCAAATGTATTGGCAGGTATACTTTCACCCTGTTACAAGAAGTGCAGAGGTAATATTGTCAAAAATACTTCATCGGGCTAAGTTTTTATTTGAAACAGAGGATTTTACATTTAAATTGGAACCAACGCACTTTATCTCTTTTTTCAAGGGGAAGGTAGATTTGCAGGAATATTTAAGGCTGGATGAGGGTATTGTGTCGTATTACTTCCAACTATGGCAGGAAGAGGATGATGAAATATTACAAGATCTTTGTGAGCGGTTCTTAAATCGTCGCCTTTTTAAATACATTGAATTCAATCCCAATCTGCAAATGAATGATTGGATGGAATTATACAGGTTGTTTCAAAAAGCAGGTATTGACCCGGAATATTACCTCGTGGTCGATTCTTCGTCTGATTTACCCTATGACTTTTATCGGCCTGGAGAAGAGGAAGAACGACTTCCTATCCATCTACTAATGCCTGATGGTAGCTTAAAAGAGTTGTCCAGGCATTCAGATATAGTTGAAGCAATTTCAGGAAAAAAGCGGACAGACCATAAGTTATATTTTCCTAAGGATATGTTGGAAAAATTAAAGGATGAGCACACGAAAAAGCGGATTAAGGATATTTTATACGGTCAAGGAGAGGTAGAAAATGCTAAGTAATCATGCAAAGCTGATGCAATTTTTTTCTGTTGCAAAGGAAGTAACCGGTCGGAAGAAACTACAAAAGATGATATACATACTGCAAAAATGTGAAGTGCCCTTTGAAGAGAAATACCAGTTTCACTTTTACGGACCATACTCAGAAGAACTGACATTGCGCGTAGAGGAACTATGTAACTTGGGTTTTATTGAGGAAGTGAAGGAAGAAAAGAGTAACTATTATCAGTACAACTATGCCATTACGGATGATGGAAAAGGGTTTCTGAATCAATTCCGCATGGACATGCCAGATTTTAGTGGGCAAGTAGGATTACTACAAGGGAGAAGTTCACGGTTTCTTGAACTTGTTTCTACCATGCTTTACTTTGATTATTTGCCAGCTCAGCAGGTCGTCGATAAAGTTCATACAGTAAAACCAAAACAAAAATACAGCGAACAGGAAATACAGGAAGCGAACGATTTCATTAGTAAGTTGAAGCATTAAGCGGGTTATATGAATATAGGTATATACCTGTGCTACAATGGAAAACAATAGAAATAAAAGGAGGGCGTTGGGATGAGTTCGGATCAATCTTCCAATAAAAAAAAGACGAATGCTTTTACCATCATTAAAGATGATTCTACAGATGGCCATGGGGGTTATGGTGCAGGGACAATTAGCTTGGAAAATATGTCACCTGTCATCGTAGACCCGGAAGAGAACAGTGCCTATGTAGATATGGGAGCAATGCATGCAAGAAGTGATATAGAGCGCCGCGTGAAATATATGCCCAACAAGGAAGACGTTCCTAATGGAAGGTTATACTGGATTGTCTGGGTGAATGTGGAGCGTGGAGAGAATGGTCCATATTATGCTGGTGTAGCAGGAAGTGAATTACGTGTGGATCGCCCGAACAAGCGTGCATATAAATCCATGGCCCAGCATGTAACACATATGGAGAAATCATTAAAAGGTAAAATAATAGTGGAGCATATGGATGAACACTCTAAAAAGTTGCTAAAAGATTTCCTTGTCGATTTTAATGGAGAGATGTGGAGTAATTCTACGGATGAATTGAAAGGGGCATTGTCTGAGTAAAATTGAAAAAGTGAACATTTTGTGACTTAATCATGAACATTCTTCTAAAATCTTGTACTTTGCGCTATAAATTTGTAAAATATGTGTACATGGGCTACTCATGTATTACTAGGACAAAAAAGAAGCCGACAGGAAGTAAGACGGACCTTACTTATGTCGGCTTCTTTTTATGCTTGAAAATAGTTCAAATATATCTACTGCTTCGCAAAATGGCTAAAACTGTGAAGAAACTATCGGGGTATAAATTAACTTTGAAAAACTTTGTTGCAGGAAAGATCACTATAATTCGTGCTCTCACAGTGTCTTCTTTGCCAGCGGCATGGCTTCAGTCGCTTCCTCCGCTACGCTCCGTTTAGTGTCTTCAGCTCATGCTATGACGCACTCCACTCCAAACAATTGTTATTGAGCTTCGGTTTTAGTTGGAATATAGCCATTAGCGAAGGGAAAATATGAAGACTCCTCGAAAATGAAAATACACATTTTCTTCGTGCGATGCCTTGCTGACGTAGCTTTCCTTGTCCAGCGGGAAAAGCGAGACTAGCGAGACCCCACATTCATACAAAGGTTGGAAGGCTAAGGTCGCGACGTCCTGGGGCTGCGCATACTCGCCCCACCAAACCCCATTGTCGCAACGCCTTCATGACCAACTTCGTGTTGGCCCGAGGCTCGCAGGCCGCCCGCGGAAAGCGTAATATTTTCCCGTAGCTAGATTAGAAAATCATATTCACTTGTTTTATCCCAACGTAGTCAGCGGAAGAGGTCGAATAATTTTTCTAATATTCCTTCCTCATCCTGCGCTCCATTTTCCTCATAAACATGGTCTGTACAATGAATCTGTGGTTCGGTTCCTTTTTCAAAATACATCACACGGCTTGTGTCACAATAAGCAGTGGCCCGTTGGCCAGTAGACGGATCTACAGGGACACCAACAACTCCTGCAGGCATATCGAAGGCTTCGTTAGGCAACCCCTTATGTGCTGTCTCCATAAATTGGCTCCATATAGACTTAGCATAAGACTTTTCGGCAACTGCTTCCATAGGACGGTTGTCATCATACCCCACCCATACTCCAGTTACCACTGACGGACTATATCCTATCATCCAGCTGTCCGAATTTGTTGTGCCGGATTTGCCTGCATAGATGCGTGTCAATCGATTACTTATCGTAGACCCAGTTACTGACATATACCCATCCAATTGGCTGTCGAACATGCCAGTCATTAAATGATTTAACACGGAAACCTTCTTTTCGTCTAATTTTTGTTTTCCAAGGATTTCTTCTCTTTCAAATACAGTTTTTCCGTTTGCATTATCAATTTTTTTAATCGTATGTGGAGACATCTCATAACCTCCATTTGCAAGCATGGCATAGCCTGCAACCATTTCCTTCATAGAAACAGCGGCTGTTCCAAGTGCAAGGGATGGTACGGCAGGAAGTGGACTTGTGAAGCCAAACTTCCTTGCTGTATCAACGAGTTCATCAACTCCTAAGAATAAATGTGTTCGGACAGCATATACATTATCGGACAAAGCGAGGGCTTGAGCCAAAGTGATTGGCTCGTTAGCATAGTAACCATTATAATTGCTTGGTTTATACTCCTCTCCATTTTCCAATTGAAAAACAGTTGGTTCACTCATCAATTCTGTTGTCGGAGTAAATCCTTTTTCAAGCGCAGCATAATACAAGAAAGGTTTAAATGCAGACCCAGGCATTCGTTTCGCCTGTGTTGTACGGTTATACGGACTCTCTGCATAATTTCTTCCGCCGGACATTGCCAGTATTCCTCCAGTATTTGGCTCAATTGCTAGTACACCTACTTCTACTTCAGTGGAAGAGCGTACGGTTTGGTTAATCTGCTTCTCTAGTTGCTGCTGGTAATCCCTATTTAATGTTGTATGGATTTCGAAGCCACCAGAACGAATTGCTTCCACATCTAAATTCAATATTTCAGCAGCCTCTTGCAGTACGGTATCTTGAAAGTGTGCGCCAATTACCTCTTCATTTTCACTTTTTGCAGTGTAATTCAGTTCTTCTTCTACTGCCTCAGTGTACTCAGCCTTTGTAATCACTCGTTGGTTTTTCATAACAGTTAAAATATGCTGCTGTCTTTTTGTTGCTCGTTCTATATCATTCAATGGCGAATAATAGGTTGGCCCTTTTGGTATGCCTGCTAGCATGGAAGCTTGTGCTAAGGTTAATTCTTTTGCTGAGGTTTCAAAATAGTAACTACTTGCGGACTCAATTCCATAGGCACCATGGCCATAATAAATGGTATTTAAGTAACCTTCGAGAATTTCATCTTTGGAATAAAACATTTCCAATCTTACCGTGTAAAAAGCTTCCTTTATTTTTCTTAACCACGTCTTTTCATGGGTCAAATATAAATTTCTTGCGTATTGCTGAGTAAGTGTACTTGCGCCTTCCTTAAGAGATAGACTTTTTATATCTTTGATAATGGCGCCCATAATTCGCTTGTAATCAAAACCATGATGTTCATAAAAATGCTGATCTTCTATTTGCAGGGTGGCATCAATAAGAAAAGGGGAAATTGCTTTTAATTCCACCCAGTGGCGGCTTTCACTTCCGCTTTCTTCACCAATAATCTCGCCGTCATTGCTGTAATAGACAGTATTTTGTTGATTGGCTAAGGGCGGTGGTCCCATTATATAGCTCAACAAATAAACACCGCCAATTAGGCAGCCAATTGTAAAAAAGGATCCGATCAAGATCACAGTTATCCATTTTAATCTTTTAAACTTTTTTCTCATTATAATGGCTCCAATATGTGTGCATTACTACCATTATGGGAAAAGATATAAAGATATAAACAAAAAGTGCTTGTCTTTTTATAAAAAAAAGCATAAAATGTTGCTCTATCAAGTTTCATAACGGAAACAAAGGAGAGCTTCTTCGTTTTTGTGTGCAATTTATTTTATAGGTAACAACACCAAGAGGAGTGTTTATATTGAGTATGTGGTTTACGGAAAAACAGACAGCAAACTTTGGCATTACTGCAAAGGTAAACAAAACTTTAGCCGCACTTCAAACTGACTACCAAGACTTGAAAATGGTAGAGACAGTTGAATGGGGAAATATGCTTTTATTAGATGATATGGTTATGACAACAGAAAAGGATGAGTTTGTATATCATGAAATGGTTGCACATGTACCCTTGTTTACCCATCCAAGTCCCAAGCATGTACTTGTAGTTGGCGGGGGAGATGGTGGTGTTATTCGTGAGGTACTAAGGCATCCGTCTGTTCAAAAGGCGACGCTTGTGGATATTGATGGGGAAGTCATTCACTATTCAAAAAAATATTTACCAACAATTGCCGGCGCTTTAGACGATGAACGTGTAGAAGTAAAAGTAGATGATGGTTTTATGTTTATAGCCAACAGTGAAAAAGCATTTGATGTCATATTGGTGGATTCCACTGAACCAGTCGGACCAGCAGTGAATCTATTTACACAAGGTTTTTACGCGGGAATTCATAAAGCTCTAAAAGATGATGGAATCTTTGTAGCTCAGACAGATAATCCGTGGTTTAAAGCAGATTTGATTCATCAGGTATATCATGATGTGAAAGAAATATTTCCGGTAACTCGATTGTATACAGCAAATATACCGACATATCCAAGTGGTTTATGGACGTTTACTATTGGGAGTAAAATTCATGATCCGTTAAAAGTGAAGCAAGAACGATTTCATGAAGTTGATACAAAGTATTACACGCCAGAAATTCATTTTGCATCATTTGCCCTTCCAAAATTTGTAAAAGAATTGACAGAATAAAGGGAGGAAGTAATATGCGATTTGATGAAGCGTATTCCGGCAAGGTATTTATCATGTCAGGAAATGACTTTGAAAAAGCAAAAGCGGTTATTTATGGGATGCCGATGGATTGGACGGTGAGCTTCCGTCCGGGTTCTAGGTTTGGCCCGGGAAGAATTCGTGAGGCCTCGATTGGTCTGGAGGAATATAGTCCTTATATGGACAAGCATTTGGAGGAAATCGCCTTTTTTGATGCAGGTGATATTCCGTTGCCATTCGGTAATGCGGAAAGAAGTCTCCATATGATTCGTGAATATATTGGCAAGCTGCTTGCACAAGGGAAGTTTCCAATCGGACTTGGCGGTGAGCACCTGGTAACATGGCCAGTGATTCAAGCAATGTATGAGAAACATCCGGATATGGCGCTGATTCATATTGATGCACATGCTGATTTACGTGAGGAGTATGAAGGTGAGACGCTTTCCCATTCTACCCCCGTACGTAAAATATGTGATTTAATTGGAGCAGACAATGTATATTCCTTTGGTATCCGTTCTGGTATGCGTGAAGAATTTCAATTCGCCAAGGAAAGTGGCATGCACATGTCGAAATTTCAGGTGGCAGAGCCATTAAAAAAAATGCTGCCGGAATTACAAGGAAGAAAGGTCTACGTAACGATTGACATCGATGTACTTGATCCGGCTTTCGCTCCTGGAACCGGTACAGCAGAGGCAGGGGGAATTAGCTCCACAGAATTATTGGACGCTATTCAACTGATTGCGGAATCTGATATCCAGGTAATCGGCGCCGATCTTGTGGAAGTAGCACCAGTTTACGACCATTCCGAAAAAACCGCCATTGCAGCTAGCAAATTCATCCGGGAAATCTTACTGGGATGGGTGAAATAATGAAAGCGCGCTTCTGTTTCGAAACAGGAGTGCGTTTTTGTTTTGACTCTAATACACATCTAGGGTTACTCAATGATTCGGAAAATATATATATTGCGACGTAACTAAGAATATAGAGGCTGCTTAAATCACCGCTACGGGGAAATATTCCGCTTTCCGCGGGCGGCTCCTACCGGAATAGGATGAGCTGAAGACCCTGCACGAAGCGTAGCGGAGGAAGCGGCTGAAGCCATGCCGGTGGAAAGCGGCCCCCTTCAGCGGAAATCAATGGGGTTATCCGCTTCTACAAGGGGCTAAAATTTTCAGTAGTTCGCATTTTTCTCCAACTATGAATGAACAAAATACGGTTGTACCCCAACATTTCCAGTAGAACCGTTAGTCAAATGGAAGAGGTTCTGTAGTCTGTATTTTTTTACTTATTATTCTATCTCTATAACCGAAACCAGCACGACAAAAATAAAGCATTTTAAAAAGATAATGAACGAGATAGTGAGTTTTACCAGAAAGATATTGATTATCCTATTCATTTAAAGATATAATAGTAAATTATATGAATTAATATAAGTAGAGGGATTAACATGAACGCACTACACAAAAACGTATCCATTGAACTCCAGACCATGATTGAAGAAGATGGGGCGAAGGAATCAAATAAACAAAAACATACAGGGAAATACTATAAGAGAAATAATCTGGATGTACTTACATATGAGGAAACATCTGATGACAAATCTGTCATTCACAACCTGATTACGATTCAACAAAATAAGGTGAGTATTAAGCGTTCTGGAAATGTAAAAATGAATCAGCAGTTTCGAGAAGGTCAGATTACGGAGAATGTGTTTTACCACCCGCATGGTGGTATCCATATGGAGACATATACAGAAACTATTCACTACCAGTCGAATGAGGAGTCAGGTTCATTAACGATTGATTATAAAGTCAAGCTAAATGGGCAAGAGGAAAGGAATCAGGAAATAAAGTTGAGTTTTAAAGAGGAGGAATCCCAATGAACGTATTAGTTCAAACGGAAGAAACGTTAAAACAAGAAATAGCAGCAGCAGTGATCCAGGCAAAATTGGCTACAGCTGAAGAGCTTCCTGCGGTCATTTTGGAAAAACCAAAGGATAAAGCACATGGAGACTTTGCATCCAATATTGCAATGCAGCTTGCTCGTATAGCTAAAAAAGCACCAAGGCAAATTGCTCAGGACATTGTAGATCATTTGGATCAAACAAAAGCCTCCATTGAAAAGGTGGAAATAGCAGGACCAGGGTTTATTAACTTTTTCATGAAAAATGACTTTTTGGAGTCAATTATTCCTACTATTTTGGAGGCGGAAAGTACATACGGCCAAACAAACGCTGGAAAAGGTGAAAAAGTCCAAGTAGAGTTTGTTTCTGTAAACCCAACTGGTGATTTGCACTTAGGGCATGCTCGTGGAGCAGCTTTTGGGGATGTGCTTTGCAATGTTTACGCGGCTGCTGGTTATGATGTAGAACGTGAATATTACATCAACGATGCGGGTAACCAGATTGATAATCTGGCCTTATCAGTTGAGGCACGTTATCTGCAGGCACTTGGACAGGAAACACCTATGCCTGAAGACGGTTATCATGGTGCAGATATTATTGAAATAGGTAAAAAGTTAGCAGAAGAAGTTGGTGATAAATGGGCCAACAGGAATCGAGAGGAACGGCTTGCTTACTTTAAAGAATATGGCTTGAAATACGAATTAGGAAAAATTGAAGAAGATTTGGAGGCTTTTCGTGTTAAATTCGATAATTGGTTCTCTGAGCGTTCCCTTTATAATGATGATCAAATTTCGAAAGCATTGGAAAAGCTGCAGCAGGGTGATTATATTTATGAAAAAGACGGTGCTACCTGGTTCCGCACTACTGCATTTGATGATGACAAAGACCGCGTCCTTATTAAACAGGACGGCAGCTATACGTACTTAACTCCGGATATCGCGTACCATAAAAATAAACTGGACCGTGGCTTCAATAAGATTATTAACGTATGGGGTGCTGACCACCATGGCTATATTCCGAGAATGCGTGCAGCTATCCAAGCGTTAGGCTATTCCGCAGATAAGTTTGCTGTAAAAATTATTCAAATGGTAAACTTGTTTGAAAACGGCGAAAAACTTCGTATGAGTAAACGTACGGGGAAAGCAGTTGCTTTACGTGAGCTAATGGATGAAGTGGGTATAGACGCTGTTCGTTATTACTTTGTCACTCGTTCCAATGACTCTCAATTGGATTTTGATATGGATTTAGCACGCTCTCAATCCAATGACAATCCAGTCTTTTACGTTCAATATGCGCATGCGCGTATTTGTACAATGCTGAAACAAGCGGAAACGAAAGGGTTTGCTGTTGACGGAGAGTTTGACACAACCTTGCTGAATGCGGAAAAAGAAATGGATTTATTGAAGAAGTTAGGTGAATTTCCACAAACAGTAGCAGATGCTGCGGAAAAACAGACACCTCACAAAGTAACACAATATGTATATGATCTTGCCACATTGCTGCATAGCTTCTACAATGCAGAAAAAGTATTGGATGCAGATAATAAAGAATTAACCCAATCGCGAATTGCTTTAATGAAGGCTGTAAGAATCACATTACAAAACGCACTTGATTTAATTGGTGTATCTGCACCAGAAAAGATGTAACCAAATCTGTTCATAAGCCGGTTTAAAAGATAGTTTTCTAAACCGGCATATTTATACCTCGATTTGAAAGCGATTTCTTTTTAGATCCTAATATATATGTTGGGGTTACTCAATGATTCGGAAAATAGATAAACTCTGAACTAGAGAAAACCAGTTTAGCTATTCATGTGAAATAGCTAAATAACACCGCTGCGGAAAAATACTGCGCTTTCCGGGGGCGGCTGATGAGCCTCGGGCCAACAGGATGTTGGTCATGAAGGCGTTGCGACACGACGTCGCGACTTTAGCCTTCCAACCCCTATAACGCATTCCGGGGTCTCACCGATGCCTCATCTCCCCCAGGAGTCTACGTATTTTTCCGCCGCTATTGTCTATTTTTTTTACGTCAATTTAAAATTTATTTTTAAAATAAATGAGCAATACAAATTGATTGGAGTGGAATGCGGCGACTCCTACCGGAATAGCATGAGCTGAAGACCCTGGACGGAGCGTAGCGGAGGAAGCGGCTGAAGCCATGCCGGTGGAAAGCGTCCGCATGCAACGGAAATCAATGAGGCACTCTTCCTCAATTATTTCAGGGTTAGTTCGGAGTTCTCTCCAATTATGAATGAACAAAATACGTTTGTACCTTAATATTTGCAGTACAATCCTTTTTAATAGTCAGGAGAAAATACAGGGTTAACCAGGGTTATTACTACAATGGTTTGGTTTAAAGTAATTAGAAGTCAGTATAGAAACAAAAAAAGAAGTTGACTGAATGATCATTCATATTTTATAGTATAGATAGATGTCCTATAAAAACGTTTTATTTATCTGAAAAATGCAATCGTTACCATTGTTAGTTATACTGTTAAGATAGAAGGGCAGCTAAATTTTTAAGGGGGAGCGAGTAATGAATACTTTTTTGCTGATCAACACGCTGGCATTTGTGGCAATAACCTTATACGGTTTTTATTTATTCGGAAGAGTTGTTGCAACACGAGTGGCATACATCAGGCTGGGAAAAAAATCAGAATTTGACCGGGATTTTAAAGAAAGATTCCGCCGTGTGGGAAAAATTGTTTTCGGACAATCAAAGCTTTTAAAGGATAAAAAATCAGGAGCAATTCATGTCATGATGTTCTATGGATTTATCCTTGTGCAATTTGGGGCAATTGATATGTTTGTCAAAGGGCTGTCACCAGGAAACCATTTACCTTTTGGGATTTTTTATCCAGGATTTGTTTTCTTTCAGGAACTAGTTACATTGATGATCCTCGTGGCAGTAGCCTGGGCGTTCTACAGACGTTATATGGAAAAGCTGGTGCGTTTGAAACGTGGCTTTAAAGCAGGACTTGTCCTCCTTTTCATTGGCACCCTGATGATTTCTGTGCTTGTTGGAAATGGAATGGCACAAATTTGGCATGGTCATGAAGCCACTTGGTTGGAGCCTGTAGCTAGTTTAATAGCTTTAGGATTTGGTTGGATGTCTCCAGCAGCAGCGATGGTTGTATTTTATATTGCATGGTGGGTACACACGATTACAATTCTAACGTTCCTCGTTTATGTGCCACAATCGAAGCACGCACATTTAATTGCTGCACCAATTAATGTATTTTTAAGTAAGCGGGTACCAGGTAAATTAAAGACGATCGACTTTGATATAGATGAAGAAAACGTGGAGAATGAAGAGGAAATATCCTTTGGAGTAGGAAAAGTAGAAGATTTTGATCAGTTTCAGATGATCGATTTTTATGCTTGTGTGGAATGTGGTCGTTGTACTGATGTTTGTCCAGCTTCTGGGACAGGGAAAATGTTATCCCCGATGGACATTATGGTAAAGGTTCGCGACCATTTAACAGAAAAAGGTGCCGCGGTTACAGGAAAGTCCCCATGGGTACCAACATATGCGTTTGCTGGTACACAAGGGAATCAGGCAAGCGGGCAAAATGAAGCGGCTGCTACGGTACAGAGCAGAAGTTTAATTGGTGATGTAATTACAGAGGAAGAGCTTTCCGGTTGTACAACATGCCGTAATTGTGAAGAAGCTTGTCCGGTAATGAATGAACATGTAGGAACAATTATAGACATGCGTCGTTATCTTGTAATGACAGAAGGAAAAATGGATCAGGATGTTCAACGAGCAGTAATGAACATTGAACGTCAGGGTAACCCTTGGGGATTATCTAAAAAGGATCGAATTAAATGGCGTGAATTGGATGAAGCTGCCTATATTCCAACAGTAAAAGAACTTAAAAAAGAAGATAAGGAATTTGAATATCTTTTCTGGGTAAGTTCTATGGGTGCATATGACAGTCGCAGTCAAAAGATTGCTGTTGCTTTTGCTAAACTAATGAACCAAGCTGGTATCAGCTTTGCTATTCTTGGAAATAAAGAAGCTAACTCTGGAGATACTGCGCGCCGTATTGGTAATGAGTTTTTATTCCAGGAAATCGCCGAGAAAAACATAAAGGAATTTGAAAAAAATGGTGTAACTAAAATTGTAACTATTGATCCGCATGCGTACAATATTTTCAAAAACGAGTATCCGGACTTTGGTTTTGAAGCAGAGGTTTATCACCATACTCAAATGCTTTATGACCTAGTGATGAATGGGAAGCTTAAACCCCAGCGTGAAATTAATCAGCGTTTGACCTATCACGACTCTTGCTATCTAGGAAGATATAACGGTGTTTACGATCCACCAAGGGAAATTTTGCAATCCATACCTGGCCTGGAATTAGTGGAAATGGCACGAAGTAAGGAAAATGGCATGTGCTGTGGTGCAGGTGGTGGGCTTATGTGGACAGAAGAAACTACTGGAAACCGCATAAACGTAGCCCGTACCGAACAAGCGCTAGCTGTAAAACCGACTATGATTTCCAGCGCATGTCCATATTGTTTAACAATGTTAAGTGATGGAACGAAAGCAAAAGAGGTAGAAGAGGATATAAGTACGATGGATGTAGCTGAAATCCTTGCTTTATCAGTATTCGTTGAAGAAGAAACAAAATCTGCTTAAAATGAATCTACCAAACTGCTATATTTAAATTCTGTATAATTTTTAGAAAAAAACAAATGAGTATGTTAGACTAATAGAGGGGTATCCATATGCCCCTCTAATTTTTGAGGCATGATTGAGCGAGCGTTCAATCATTATAATTTCATTAAAAAGAAAGCGTTAACAAAAATATAAAATAAGGGGTGCTGGTAAGTATGAGAAAAACGGTTATTGTTTCAGGTGCGAGAACACCTTTTGGCAAATTTGGCGGTTCTTTAAAATCATTCACAGCTTCACAGCTTGGTGGAAAAGCAATAGAAGAAGCGTTGAAACGAGCTCAAATGGATGGCGAACAGATAGATGAAGTAATTATGGGAACTGTATTACAGGGAGGACAGGGACAGATCCCTTCCAGACAGGCAGCAAGAGAAGCAGGTATTCCATGGCATGTAAAAACGGAAACGATAAATAAAGTATGTGCTTCCGGACTTCGAAGTGTAACATTGGCTGATCAGTTAATCCGTCTGGGCGATGAAGAAGTAATTGTTGCTGGAGGAATGGAAAGTATGAGTAACGCTCCTTACTTCCTGCCAGATGCTCGTTGGGGAAATCGTATGGGTGATAAAACCGTTAAAGATATGATGATCCATGATGGATTGACATGTTCTTTTAAAGGCGTCCATATGGGCAACTATGGAAACTCTACCGCAGAAGAATATGAGTTAACTAGAGAGGCACAGGATGAATGGTCATACAGGAGTCATCAACGTGCTGGAGAAGCGATTGAAACTGGTAAATTTGCGGAAGAAATTGTTCCACTTGAAGTCCCTCAGCGCAAAGGGGATCCAATTGTAGTAGATACAGACGAAGCACCAAGAAAAGATACAAGTGTGGAGAAACTGGCTAAATTAAAGCCTGCTTTTGATCCAAATGGAACTATAACTGCGGGTAATGCGCCTGGCGTGAATGATGGTGCTTGTGCTTTTGTGGTGATGTCAGATGAGAAAGCAAGAGAGCTAGGGAAAGAACCTATGGCAACAGTGTTGGGACATGCTGAAGTAGCTGTTGAAGCAAAGGATTTCCCGCAAACACCTGGGCTCGTCATTAATAAGCTTTTAGAAAAAACTGGACATAAAAAAGAGGACATTGACTTATTTGAAATCAATGAAGCATTTGCAGCTGTTTCCTTAGCAAGTGGAAAAATCGCAGGTATTGACCAAGAAAAGGTAAATGTGAATGGTGGAGCTGTTGCATTGGGACATCCAATTGGAGCTAGTGGAGCCAGGATTATTTTGACATTAATTCATGAATTAAAGCGACGCGGTGGCGGACTTGGTATTGCTGCTATTTGCAGTGGTGGAGGGCAAGGAGATGCCGTGTTAATTGAGGTATCGAAACAGTAATTGTGCCCATAAGAAGGGAAAAGCTGATTCGGTAAAAGAGTCAGCTCCTTTCGTTTCCAACGTATTTTTAAAAAATGGAGGTAGATACATATGGCAATACAAAAAGTAATGGTAATTGGCGCAGGTCAAATGGGGGCAGGGATTGCCCAAGTATGTGCACAAGCAGGATTTGACGTTTTGCTTCATGATATGAACACGGAAGCTTTGGAAAAGGGACTAAAGAACATTGAAAAACTATTAACCCGTGCGGTAGACAAGGAGCGAATTACCGACAAGGATAAAACGGAGACGTTAAATAGGTTAAAGCCGTCTCATCATCTAAAAGATGCAGAATCCTGTGATCTTGTTATTGAAGCGGTTGTGGAAAATATGGATGTGAAAGCAAAAGTTTTTGGTGATTTGGATGTATTTGCACCGAAACATGCTATTTTGGCGACAAATACTTCTTCCCTGCCTATTACAGAGATTGCTGCGGTTACGAATCGACCGGATCAGGTAATCGGTATGCATTTCATGAATCCAGTACCGGTAATGAAATTAGTAGAGATTATTCGCGGATTACAAACAAGTGATGGAACATATCGGGCAATTGAGGAGATGACAGCTAAACTAAATAAGACCTCTGTAGAAGTAGCTGATCTTCCGGGCTTTGCCGCCAACCGGATTTTAATGCCGATGATTAACGAAGCAGTCTTTGCTGTACATGAAGGAGTAGCTTCCGTTGAAGATGTGGATAAAGTAATGAAGCTTGGGATGAATCATCCGATGGGACCGCTGACTCTGGCTGACTTTATTGGACTGGATACGTGCTTGTATATTATGGAAGTACTCTATGAAGGTTTCAATGATAGTAAATATCGACCATGCCCGCTACTTCGCCAATATGTAAAAGCAGGTTGGCTTGGCAAGAAATCAGGCAGAGGCTTTTATCAGTATAACTAAAACATCATGAAACGGCAGAGGGGTGGAATATAGATGGATATGAACTTTACAGAAGAACAGCAAATGATGCAGAAAATGGTAAGGGATTTTGCTCAGAAGGAAATCACAGGTGAAATAGAACGGATGGAGACAGAGGATCGCTTCCCAAAGGAAATTATTCAGAAGATGGGTGAATTAGGGCTGATGGGAATACCAATACCTGAAGAATATGGTGGTAGTGGGATGGACTTTGTTTCGTATATTAGCGCGATCCATGAGCTATCTAAAGTAAGTGCGACAGTTGGTGTTATTTTATCTGTACACACTTCCGTAGGCAGTAACCCAATTCTTTATTTTGGTAATGAAAATCAAAAGAAACATTACTTACCAAAGCTGACAAGTGGAGAGTATTTAGGAGCTTTTGCACTCACAGAACCAAGCGCGGGCTCAGATGCCGGCAATTTAAAAACAAAAGCAAAAAAAGACGGTGACACGTATATATTGAATGGCTCCAAGGTATTTATCACGAACGGTGGCGAGGCAGATACCTATATTACTTTTGCCCGAACTGGAGAAGGATCGAAAGGAATTAGTGCGTTTATTATTGAAAAGAACACTCCGGGCCTTATTATTGGCAAGAAGGAAAAGAAAATGGGGCTACATGGGTCTAATACGGTAGCATTAACCTTTGACAACTGTGTGATATCAAAGGAACAATTACTTGGGGAAGAAGGAGACGGCTTCAAGATTGCAATGGCCAATTTAAATGTTGGAAGGATTGGGATTGCCGCCCAAGCTCTTGGAATTGGTGAAGCTGCTCTTGAGCATGCAGTTGGTTATGCAAAAGAGCGGGAGCAATTTGGTAAGCCGATTGCTGCTAATCAAGGAATCTCATTCAAATTGGCAGACATGGCTACAAGCGTAGAGGCTGCTAAACTATTAGTCTATCAGGCTGCAGCACTTGTCCAACGAGGAATCCCTTGCGGAAAAGAAGCTTCAATGGCCAAAATGTATGCATCGAAAACAGCAGTTCAAACAGCGATTGAGGCAGTGCAAGTATATGGAGGTTACGGTTATACGGAGGACTATCCAGCAGAGCGCTTTTTCCGTGATGCCAAAATAACTGAAATATATGAAGGTGCCAACGAAATTCAACATATTGTGATTGCAAAAAATCTACTAAAGAACTAAGGGGGAACAACCATGGATTTTCAATTGACAGATGAGCAGGAAATGCTACGTAAAATGGTAAGGGATTTTGCTACAAAGGAAGTAGAACCGACAGCAGCGGAGCGTGATGAAGAGGAACGCTTTGATCGTGAGATTTTTGATAAAATGGGCGAGCTTGGATTAACTGGAATTCCTTGGCCTGAGGAGTATGGCGGAATTGGAGCAGATTATGTAAGCTACGTTATTGCAGTTGAAGAGCTGTCTCGTGTATGTGCTTCTACAGGAGTAACATTATCTGCACATTTATCACTCGCAAGCTGGCCAATTTTTAAATATGGTAATGAAGAACAAAAGAAAACCTTTTTGTATCGTTTAGCAACAGGAGAAGCTTTGGGTGCATATGCGCTATCTGAACCAGGTGCGGGCAGTGATGTTGTTTCCATGAAGACAACTGCAAAGGGAGACGGCGACCATTATATTTTAAATGGCAGCAAGGTTTGGATTACGAACGGTGGCGTTGCTGATATTTATATCGTTTTCGCTAAAACAGATGCGGATGCAAAGCATAAAGGCATCAGTGCTTTTATTGTTGAAAAGGGTACGGAAGGATTCACATTCGGTAAAAAAGAAAAGAAATTAGGTATTCGTTCATCTCCAACAACGGAACTTATTTTTGAAAACTGTCGCATACCTAAGGAAAACATGCTAGGGGCAGAAGGCGAAGGGTTTAAAATTGCTATGACCACATTGGATGGGGGACGTAACGGGATTGCAGCACAAGCACTCGGTATTGCACAAGGAGCACTGGATGCAGCAGTGGATTATGCAAAAGAGCGGGAGCAATTTGGTAAGCCAATTGCAACAAACCAAGGGATCTCCTTTAAATTAGCAGATATGGCTACAGATGTAGAAGCATCCCGACTATTAACCTACCAGGCTGCTTGGCTTGAATCACAGGGTCTTCCATATGGAAAGGCATCCGCGATGTCTAAGCTGTTTGCAGGAGATGCAGCAATGCGTACTACGGTGGAAGCAGTTCAAGTATTCGGTGGCTATGGATATACAAAGGATTACCCGGTAGAGCGCTACATGCGTGATGCGAAAATCACACAGATCTATGAAGGTACAAATGAAATCCAACGTCTTGTTATTGGACGTATGCTGACGAAATAAGAGATATAAGCAAGAGTAATATACGATAATAAATAGATTAACAGAAGAATTGAATGGATTAGAAAGGATGACCACCAATGCACGAAATAGTTGAACGGATTAAAAATAAAGATGTACGGGCATTGGCGAGAGCGATAACAATGGTGGAAAATGACCATCCAGAGAAGCTCGAACTGTTGAGTGATATTTTTTCACTTAAAAAGCATGCACTTTATGTTGGATTAACCGGATCACCTGGTGCTGGAAAAAGTTCTCTTGTGAATCGTCTGATTTCACATATACGGCAAGAAGGGAAAACCGTCGCTGTTATTGCAGTGGATCCAACTAGTCCGTTCAGTGGTGGAGCATTGCTTGGAGATCGTGTTCGAATGAATGAGCATTTTACAGATGATGGTGTTTTTATTCGCAGTATGGCTACAAGGGGCAGTTTAGGTGGCTTGGCAAGAGCAACAAAAGATGCGGTGCGTATCTGTGATGCCTATGGTTATGATGTCGTTATTGTCGAAACAGTTGGTGTCGGACAATCTGAGTTAGATATTATGAAAATTGTTGATACAACGGCTGTTGTGATGACACCAAATAGCGGGGATGTATTACAAATCTTTAAAGCAGGTATTATGGAGATCGCTGATTTGTTCGTCATTAACAAAGCAGATTTACATGGTGTTGGTAAATTGAAGGCATTATTAAAAGAATTGGTTATGATGACGGCAACAGAAAAGCATATGACCTCCATTGTAAAAACAATTACTACAGAGAACAAAGGGATAGATAAACTATGGGCAAAGATTAAAGAACATCATGATTATTTATATCGTACAGAGGAAGGGCGTAAGCAGCGCATTCAGCAGCAGGAACTGGAAATCTATGAATTGATTCGCGAAGAGATCTGGCGGGACGTGAAAAATTATATGGAGTCAAACAATGAACTAGCAACAATTGAGGCAGACAGTGATCCATATAAATTAGCAAGCAGATGGTATGAGCAGTGGAAAAAAGAGGGGGAGAGAAAATGAGCGATGAACAGGTCCTTTCCTCTGTAAAAGATAGAGAGTTAGTGGAGAAACGACGTAATCAGATGATTAAAGGGGCGATGAAGCTCTTTAAGGAAAAGGGATTTCATCGGACCACAACAAGAGAAATAGCAAAAGAATCCGGCTTCAGTATTGGTACACTTTATGAATATATTCGTACAAAAGAAGATGTGCTTTTCCTTGTATGTGATTCTATTTATGAACAGGTGCGCGAACGGTTAAGTTTATCCATTGATTTGGAATCGGCATCTGTAGATAATTTGATAGCTGTAATGAAGGCTTATTTTTACTTAATGGATGAGATGCAGGAAGAAATTTTAATTATGTATCAGGAAGCCAAGTCATTGAAAAAAGATACGAAGGAATATGTACTGCAGAAGGAACGAGATATGGTAAGGATGTTGGAGGAAGTGATTCTTACCTGCCTTCCAGAAAAAATCTCGCATCAGGATGTTGCATTACTTGCTAATAATATTTTTGTTCAAGGACAAATGTGGGGCTTTAGAAGGTGGATGCTTCAGCGCCAGTTTACTTTTGAGCAATATATGGAAAGACAAATTCATTTTAACCTGCAAATGCTCGGTATAGTAACATCCGAGTAATGAAAGCGATTTACTATTGAAGGAGGGGTAACAAATGGAACAACCAGAAATTTACAAACCGACAAATCCAGTACGGTTTGTCACTGCATCCAGCCTGTTTGACGGGCATGATGCATCAATTAATATAATGAGACGAATTTTACAGGCAAGCGGCGCAGAAGTGATCCACTTGGGTCATAACCGATCTGTGGAAGAGGTCGTTCATGCAGCCATTCAGGAGGACGCGCAGGGTATTGCTATCTCTTCCTACCAGGGTGGCCATGTAGAATATTTTAAATATATGATCGATCTATTGAAAGAGCTTGGGGCAGAACATATTAAAGTCTATGGCGGGGGCGGCGGAGTGATTATTCCTCGCGAAATAAAGGAATTACATGAGTATGGAGTGTCACGAATTTTCTCACCAGAAAATGGTAGAGAGCTAGGTTTACAAGGGATGATTAACCTCATGCTGGAGGAATGTGACTATGTGCCTCCAATTGATATAAAAAAAGACCAGGAACAATTATTTAATGGAGAACGTCAAGCGATTGCCAGATTTATTACGTATATGGAAAACGCTGAAGTCGACGAGAAAGAAAAACAACAGGTCATTGACCAGCTGCAGAACCAAGCGAAAGACAATGTACCTGTACTGGGAATAACCGGAACGGGAGGAGCAGGGAAAAGCTCGCTTACAGATGAGCTGATCCGCAGGTTTATTAATGAGATACCAGATAAAAAGATTGCTGTGATTTCCATTGACCCCACCAAAAAGAAAACAGGCGGGGCATTACTTGGTGACCGCATCCGTATGAACGCGATATTCACAGATCGGGTTTATATGCGTTCATTGGCAACTCGTGATTCCCGCAGTGAGCTTTCTAAAGCAATTCAGGATGTCATCGATGTTCTAAGAGCTTCCGGGTTTGATTTTATTATTGTAGAAACAAGTGGGATTGGTCAGGGAAATGCTGCCATCACTGATGTTACGGATTTATCGATGTATGTCATGACAGCGGAATTTGGGGCCCCTTCCCAGCTTGAGAAAATAGATATGATCGATTTTGCTGATTTTATTGTTATTAACAAATACGAACAAAAAGGCTCTGAGGATGCATTAAACCAAGTACGTAAGCAATATGAAAGAAGTCATATGCTATTCCATCAGGATAAAGAAAAATTCCCGGTTTTTGGTACCATTGCAAGCCAATTTAATGATGCAGGTACAAATGCTTTATTTGCTTCACTTATTGATACACTTAATGAGCGATATGCGTGGACAGAAGAAATAAATTTTGAAAGAAATATTATTGCAGAAAAACAAAATATGATTATTACAAATGAGCGCAGACATTATTTACGAGAAATTGCGACACACGTACGAGGCTACCATAAACATGCAGAGAATCAGAGTGAGATTGCAAGAAAGGTCTATCAGTTGGAAGGTGCAAAGGAAGTTTTAGAAGCTGATGAGGTCCAAACAGTCATTGACCAATCTCTGGAGAAATATAATGAACAACTGGATGCCCGTTCAAGAAAATTACTTGACTCGTGGGACGAAACGAAGGAAAGCTATGGCAAGGATAAAATGACGTTTAAAGTCCGTGACAAGGAAATTGAAATGGACCTGACAACCGAATCACTATCCGGGTTAAAGATTCCAAAGGTAGCCTTTCCTAAGTACCAGGATTGGGGAGAACGTCTGACATGGTTACTTAAGGAAAATGTGCCTGGAGCATTTCCATTTACTGCAGGAGTTTTCCCTTTTAAACGAAAGGGAGAAGATCCAACACGTCAATTTGCAGGAGAAGGAACGCCGGAAAGAACAAATCGTCGCTTTCATTACCTGTCTAAAAACGAAGAAGCAAAACGATTATCTACAGCTTTTGACTCTGTTACTTTATATGGTGAGGATCCTGCACATCGACCTGATATATATGGAAAGGTTGGAGAAAGCGGAGTAAATATTTGTACACTCGAAGATATGAAAAAATTATATGCAGGTTTTGATTTAACGAATCCAATGACTTCTGTATCGATGACAATAAATGGACCTGCACCAATTATTCTTGCTATGTATTTTAATACTGCGATTGATCAGCAGGTAAATAAATTTAAAGAAGAAAATAACCGGGAGCCAAACCAGGAAGAATATGAAAAATTGAGGGATGAAACGATTGCTGTAGTAAGAGGGACCGTTCAAGCTGATATATTAAAAGAGGATCAGGGACAAAACACCTGTATTTTCTCCACGGAATTCGCACTGCGTATGATGGGTGACATTCAGCAATACTTTATTGATAAGAAAGTTCGAAACTATTATTCTGTTTCCATTTCCGGATATCATATTGCTGAGGCAGGGGCAAATCCAATTACACAGCTAGCCTTTACGTTGGCAAATGGCTTCACTTATGTGGAGTACTATTTAAGTAGAGGAATGGATGTAAACAAGTTTGCACCGAATCTGTCCTTCTTTTTCTCAAATGGTCTTGATCCTGAATATAGCGTAATCGGTCGTGTAGCCCGTCGGATTTGGGCAATTACCATGCGCGATAAGTACGGGGCAAATGAACGAAGCCAGAAGCTAAAATACCATGTACAGACTTCCGGACGTTCCCTTCATGCACAAGAAATTGACTTTAACGACATAAGGACAACACTTCAAGCACTTCTGGCGATTCAGGATAATACAAATTCTCTTCATACAAATGCGTATGATGAGGCGATTACTACGCCAACAGAAGAATCTGTTCGCCGTGCCATGGCAATTCAGATGATTATAAACAAGGAATTCGGCTTGACCAAAAATGAAAACTCCCTTCAAGGTTCATTTATTATAGAAGAGCTAACAGACTTAGTAGAAGAAGCGGTTCTACAGGAATTCGAAAAAATGAATGATCGGGGCGGAGTGCTCGGTGCAATGGAACGACAATATCAGCGTGGAAAGATTCAGGAAGAATCCTTGTATTATGAAGGTAAAAAGCATTCCGGCGAACTACCAATCGTCGGTGTAAATACGTATTTAAATCCGAACCCACCTTCTGAAGACCAAATTGACTCCATGGAGCTTGCACGTGCATCCAAGGAAGAAAAAGAGCATCAAATCAGTGAATTGCAACGATTCCAAGAAGTGAATAAAGACGCGGTTGAAGAAGCACTTGAGAGACTAAAGCAAACAGCTGCATCTGGTGGTAATATATTTGCAGAACTCATGGAAACCGTAAAAGTAGCCAGCCTCGGCCAAATAACCAACGCCCTCTACCAAGTAGGCGGCCAATATAGAAGGAATATGTAAAAATCAAAAGCGGAAATCCCCGCTTATCACCGTATGGACTGGACGGGATTGACTGAGATAAAGGAAACACAATACGCGCCAGCGGATTGATGTTGACTTATCGTAGGGAAATACCGGAAGGACACTAGGTGATGGGGATTGGAGCTGGACGTGGCATATATGGTTGAATGTTAAATTTAAAGCTATAAAAATAACATGGTATGTAGAGAGAAAGGCTTTGGTGACTTGTAAGCGACGTACGGAGTGGACTGACCTATTTGAGATAAAGGATAGCCGGATTGCGTTGAAGTTCTTGAAAATTCAACCCAATCCGGCTATCTGATAAAGTTCTTTAGAGGCATTCTATTATTTATCCTTATTTTTATCATTCTGTTTTGGGCGTGAATCACTTTCACGTTGAGGATCAATATCCTGTTCGGGATCCTTTTTCTTTAATTCTTGTTCTAGCGAGTCTTGATTACGCTTGCTATCATTGCTTTCTCTCATGCTTAGAAACTCCTTTCATTATATAGAAATGAATGGTATTTATGTTCAATTTCCTTCTTTTACTCTTATTAAACATGGAAGTGTGGTAAAACAAAAAGACCATCTTTGGTTTTATAATTACTACTCGTATTTTCTTGTTTAATTCAGACTAGGAAAGGAAATAAGATTTATAAATCATCTTTAAGGAGGTTCTATTATGTCTAACTTAAGTGTGCAAACGTTAAAGCAAGGGCAAAATTATACAGCAAGAGAGTTAGATAATTTTGTTAGTACGAAAGATGTTGTAGTACTATCCAATAATGAAAATCAGCTTTTTACAGATCCAGAAAGAGAATATAAAGTAGTCCATGAGTTTGAAGGTTTCTTTGAACACTCCATGGAAGATGCAGAAAAACACTTTCGAAATAAGAAAGCATATGTCGTGGAAAAAGTGTAGAAACATTCCTTTTATTATATAGATACAATGCCATTTCATGTTAAGCAAAAAAGTTGCGCTCCATAACAGGAGTAGCAACTTTTTTCTATGGATGTGAAGATCCCCCATGAATCGCAAACCGGATAAATGCCAAGAAAATTTTGCGGTGAATAGTGCTGTTCTCCTGCTGAATAAATTATTCTGCGGCGGATACATCTGTTCTCCTGCTGATTACCCTCCGCAATGGCAGTAGGTTCTCTCTGCTATGCAATTTCCTATCACCTATAAATGTACGAGATTCCGTTTGTGCCCTCACATTTGCAATAGGATCACTTTTTCAAAATAGAAAAGTGTACATTTTTTTGCTTAAACTATGGCATAAACGCAGTAGATTTGTTTATAATGAATGGTATGGTTTATCACAAACGGAAAATTATAGTATAATTCTTCTAGAATGATTTAAAAAATCAAAAATGAGGCTAGATGCCCTCAATATATAAGTAAAGGGAGTGCGTTGCCGTGAGCTTATCGAAATACAGCCACGAAGATCTTAAAACAATGTCCATGATTGAATTAGCAAATTTGATCTTGTTGGATGAAAAAAAGGCGCTTGATTTTAGAGATGTATTTGAAAAAATTGCAGAAATAAAAGAATTTACCGAGCAGGATAAACAGGATAGTATTGCCCAATTTTATACGGATTTAAATGTAGATGGCCGTTTTATTACCATCGGTTCTAATCTATGGGGATTAAAACGTTGGTACCCTGTTGAGCAAGCTGATGAAGAAGTCACTGCTGCACCTAAAAAGAAAAAGAAGGCTAAGAAAAAGAAAAAAGCTGATGAAGATGCCGATATCACAGAAAAAGAACTGGATATTGTTGACGAGGACATTGAAGAACTGGCAGATGACTTCGGCGATGACGAAGATGATGAATTTGATGAAGACTTAGAAGAAGAGTTTGATGAGGAACTCGATGATTTTGAAGAAGAAGAAGAAGATGAAGACCTCGATGAGGAAGAACAAAAGAAATAGCTGGAAATAATTCTGTGAAAAAGTTAGCTTGACTTTTCTCTATGCTAAAAGTACAATTCTTATTGGGCTCTTTAAATTTACTTATCAAGGCGTTTCCCCATTCTATATATGGGGAGGCGCTTTTATTATTTTCTGCCAATTTTGGTGCAGACTATGAGATATAGCAACCTGTATGAATGTAAAGAACGAAGAATATGTGAAGAAAGAGGGAAAATAATGACCAAGTATATTTTTGTGACAGGTGGCGTTGTGTCGTCTTTAGGAAAAGGAATTACGGCAGCTTCATTAGGACGTCTGTTGAAAAACCGAGGGTTGAAGGTAACTATTCAAAAGTTCGATCCATATATTAATGTGGATCCAGGGACGATGAGCCCGTATCAGCATGGCGAAGTTTTCGTAACAGAGGATGGAGCGGAAACAGACCTTGATTTAGGACATTATGAGCGTTTTATTGATATTAATTTAAATAAATACAGTAATATTACTACTGGAAAAGTATACTCCAGTGTAATTAAAAAAGAACGTCGTGGCGATTACTTAGGTGGTACTGTACAAGTAATTCCACATATTACAAATGAAATTAAAGATCAGGTATTCCGCGCAGGAGATGCCACAAATGCAGATGTTGTTATTACGGAAATTGGCGGAACGGTTGGAGATATTGAATCTTTGCCTTTTCTTGAAGCAATTCGTCAAATAAAAAATGATGTCGGCAGAAACAGCGTCATGTACCTACATTGTACATTGGTTCCATTTATTCAAGCTGCTGGTGAAATGAAAACAAAACCGACACAGCATAGTGTGAAAGAATTGCGTTCATTGGGGATCCAGCCGGATGTAATTGTATTACGTACAGAGCATGAAATTAGTAATGAAATGAAAGAAAAAATTGCTTTATTCTGTGACATTAATAAAAACTCAGTTATTGAAATGAAGGATGCGGACACACTTTATCAGGTACCAATTTCTCTTCAGGAGCAGCATCTTGATCAAATAACTTGCGATCATTTTGGTTTGGAATGTCAGGAAGCTGAAATGGATGAGTGGAAAGAGCTTGTTAATAAAGTTCGCCATCTATCTAAAAAAGTTGAAATAGGACTTGTTGGTAAATATGTTGAATTGCCGGATGCTTATATTTCTGTGGTAGAATCTTTAAAACATGCTGGATTTGAGTATGATGCAGATATAAAAGTACATTGGATTAATTCCGAAAAACTGGATAAAGAGACAATTAAAGAAGAACTGTCTCATGTTGATGGAATAATTGTTCCCGGCGGTTTCGGTGACCGTGGTATAGAAGGGAAAATAGAAGCAATTCGCTATGCGAGAGAAAAAAATGTACCTTTCTTCGGTATTTGTCTTGGTATGCAGCTTGCTACAGTTGAGTTTGCTCGTAATGTTGTGGGATTAAATGGTGCTCATTCTGCTGAAATTGACCCAGGAACTCCATATCCGATTATTGATTTGTTACCGGAACAGAAAGATGTTTCTGATTTGGGTGGAACATTAAGGCTTGGTAGCTATCCATGTATGCTCCAGGATGGTACAAAAGTAAAAGAAGCATACAATGGTGCAGATACGATTGAAGAACGTCATCGTCACCGTTATGAGTTCAATAACATGTATCGCGACCAAATGGCTGAACACGGCTTCGTATTTTCAGGCACCAGCCCGGATGGCCGTCTTGTGGAAACAATTGAATTAAAGGATCATCCATGGTTTGTTGCGTGTCAGTTCCATCCTGAATTTACGTCTCGCCCTACAAGAGCACAGGCTTTATTCAAAGGCTTCATTGGTGCTTCTGTTAATAATAAATAAATTTAGATGTAAGTAACGGTATGACTCACATTTGGCAATTGCTAAATGTGAGTTTTTAATTAATTTGAATTTAAAGGAATTTAGGTTTTGATAGCGAAATTAATACAGTAGGGGAAATATGTTGGGGGAATCTTTTGGAAGGAAGGGGAATGAGTATGGCAGGAAGAATCCTGATAGTGGACGATCAGCCTGGGATTCGCATGTTATTAACGGATGTGCTCGCCGATCAAGGGTATGAAGTAATTACAGCCCAAACGGGGACAGAAGCGTTAGAGAAAATAAGGATGGAGAACTTCCACCTCATAATACTTGATTATCAACTACCATTATTAAGTGGGAAAGAGATCTTACATAAACTGGAAGAAGAGCAATTTGAAATCCCGGCAATATTAATGAGTGGATTGGTGGAGAATATTAAAAGAAAAGAAATCAACTACCAATATTTAAAAGAGGTACTGGGAAAACCATTCAGTATTCATAAAGTCATTGAATTGGTTGCACAAATCGTGTCAGATTAGTTTTTTTAGTAATGTTGCGCGAACAAGCTGTTGTTGGTATTCTATTACTGTAAAAGATGATATAATTTTCACAGACTGTAACTTCATCAGAGGAGGAAATATACAAGATGCCATTAGTATCAATGAAAGAAATGCTTGAAAAAGGAAGAAAGCAAGGTTATGCGGTAGGGCAGTTTAATTTAAATAATTTAGAATATGCACAAGCGATTCTCCAAGCAGCAGAAGAAGAGAAGTCTCCTGTCATCCTTGGTGTGTCAGAGGGTGCAGCAAGATATATTGGCGGTTTCAACGTTGTTGTCGCTATGGTTAAATCTCTAATGGAAGCTTACGGAACCACTGTACCTGTAGCAATTCATTTAGATCATGGCTCCAGCTTTGAAAAATGTGCAGAAGCGATTCATGCTGGCTTTACATCTGTAATGATTGATGCGTCACATGATCCACTGGAAGAAAATATTGCAACAACATCCAAAGTAGTAGAGCTTGCACATATTCACGGTGTTTCTGTAGAGGCAGAATTGGGCACAGTTGGCGGACAGGAAGATGATGTGATAGCTGATGGCGTCATTTATGCAGATCCCAAGGAGTGTTTGGAATTGGTTGAGAAGACAGGAATCGATTGTCTTGCTCCTGCACTCGGTTCCGTGCATGGCCCGTATAAAGGAGAGCCGAATTTAGGCTTTGCTGAAATGGAGGAAATCTCTAAAACAATCGAATTACCTCTTGTATTGCATGGTGGTACAGGCATTCCTACTAAAGATATTCAACGTGCTATTTCATACGGAACATCTAAAATAAATGTGAATACAGAAAACCAGATTGCGCAAGCTGAGGCAGTCCGTCAAGTATTAAATGATAAACCGGACTTATATGACCCACGTAAATATCTGGGCCCTGGTACAGAAGCTATCAAGGAAACAGTAAAAGGGAAAATGCGTGAATTCGGTTCATCACAACAGGCATAATTATTGGGCGCTTTGAGCTTTAGATGAGCACAAGCGCCTATTCGTATTTTTATCTGTTTTTATTAGTTAATAAATATACTTAAAATAATTAATACAAGAGGAGGTCATTGATTAAAATGAAATTTTTTATTGATACTGCAAATATTGAGGAAATTCGTACTGCAAATGAGCTAGGTGTATTATCAGGAGTTACTACTAATCCGAGTCTGGTATCTAAAGAGGGTGTATCTTTCCATGATCGTCTCGGTGAGATTACGGAAGAGGTCTCCGGATCTGTCAGTGCTGAAGTTATTGCTGAAGACGCAGAGGGAATGATTAAGGAAGGGAAAGAATTGGCGGCAATTGCCCCTAATATCACTGTAAAAGTTCCTATGACATTGGAAGGCTTAAAGGCTGTCAAAGCGTTTAGTGATTTAAATATTAAAACGAATGTTACATTGATTTTCAATGCCAACCAGGCTCTATTAGCAGCTCGTGCTGGAGCAACTTACGTATCTCCGTTCCTCGGTCGCTTGGATGATATTGGCCATGACGGAATGAATCTTATAGCAACAATCGCAGAAATCTTTGACAGACATGCTATAGATACGGAAATAATTGCTGCTTCCATAAGACATCCACTACACGTTATTGATGCTGCTCTTAATGGTGCACATATTGCCACTATCCCATTCAAGGTTTTAGAACAACTGGTGAAACATCCATTAACAGATCAGGGAATAGAAAAGTTTCTTTCGGACTGGAACAACCAAAAATAAACGGATAAAAATGGAAATATTGCACAAGCTACTGGTAAAAGACGGAATAGGTCTAAGAGGCACAAACTACTATACTCTGGCAACATACTATTCACGTATAAGGTAGCTTCCTTGTCCTGTGCGTCAAAAAGTGGGGTTTTAATATGCAAAAAATGTTAATTGAAGGTGGCCATCTTTTAAATGGCCAGGTACGAATTAGTGGTGCGAAAAATAGTGCGGTAGCGTTACTTCCAGCAGCAATTTTAGCTGATTCTGAAGTCACAATTGAAGGACTTCCGGAAATTTCCGATGTATATACACTTGGAGATTTATTGGAGGAAATCGGGGGTACGGTGAATTGGGACGGGCAAACTGTCCATATTGATCCGGAGAAAATGGTAGCAATGCCATTACCGAATGGAAAAGTGAAGAAGCTTCGCGCCTCCTATTATTTTATGGGTGCAATGCTTGGAAAATTCAATAAAGCAGTAATCGGTTTGCCAGGCGGTTGTTTCTTAGGTCCACGTCCTATCGACCAACACATTAAAGGCTTTGAGGCGCTTGGTGCCGAAGTGACGAATGAGCAGGGGGCCATTTACCTAAGAGCTAATGAGCTACGTGGTGCTCGAATTTATTTAGACGTAGTAAGTGTTGGCGCAACAATTAATATTATGCTTGCTGCAGTCCGTGCAAAAGGTAAGACAATTATTGAAAATGCTGCAAAAGAGCCTGAGATTATTGACGTTGCTACTCTATTAACAAATATGGGAGCGAAAATTAAGGGTGTAGGTACGGATGTGATTCGTATTGAAGGCGTACCTTCTTTACATGGCTGCAGACATACGATTATTCCAGACAGAATTGAAGCAGGAACATATGCGATTGCAGCGGCTGCACAAGGAAAAGAAGTAATTATTGACAACGTTATCTCCCAGCATTTAGAATCCTTGCTCGCTAAGTTAAGAGAAATGGGCGTAACTGTTGAGGAAAATGATGAACAGCTACTAATTGCACCGAGAAACCCATTAAAGAGTGTTGATATTAAGACACTGGTCTATCCAGGTTTTCCAACAGATTTGCAGCAGCCCTTTACTTCATTATTAACGAAAGCAGTGAATACCGGTGTGGTTACAGACACGATTTACTCTGCACGGTTAAAGCACATTGACGAATTAAGGCGAATGAATGCAGCCATTAAAGTCGAAGGTGGCTCAGCAATAGTTTCTGGACCTGTTCAGCTTGAGGGTGCTCGTGTAAAAGCAAGTGACCTAAGAGCAGGCGCATCTTTAATTGTAGCTGGCTTAATGGCAAATGGAATCACTGAAATTACTGGTTTAGAACATATTGACAGAGGATATGAAAAAATAACAGAAAAATTAAATAGCCTCGGAGCCAATATATGGCGCGAAGAAATGACCGAAAAAGAAATAACACAATTTCAGAACATGTAAAAACAAAAGCGCAAGCACCCGTTTAGCAACGTACAAACTGCGCCTCGCCAAGCGAGGTGGATCGGTGTTGCCGCGCATCGCGGCGGTCTTAACCGATCTCCTTTTTTACACGAGATAAAGGAAACATGCCCCTGCAAAGGGGTATGCCGACGTTGGCCGCAAAGGCCGTATTTAGTCGGCCTTCCTTCTTATTCGAATCGATGTTGACTTATCGTAGAAAGAAGATTGAGGTTTGGGGCTGCGCTAAATGCTCGCCCCATCAAGAACCTTGCTAGTTGCTGGGTGCTGGCCGGTAAAAACGCCGCGTCCTGCGGCTTTACCGGCACTAGGACGTCCTGTCCGTCGAGGCTAGACGAACAAAAGCGCAAGCACTTGTTTCACCTTTCTCATCACGTTCTATCGGTCTCAATTTCATGCATTTTTAAAAGAAATTATATAGAGAGTTTAATTACACACTCATATTAAAAGGGGGATCTCCACCCCCTTTATATCCTTTTGGGATGGGATATTAACAAGAAAAGGGAGAGGTTAAAATGGAAAGAAGCTTAACAATGGAATTGGTACGCGTAACAGAGGCAGCAGCACTTAAATCAGCACGCTGGATGGGTAGAGGCAAAAAGGAAGAAGCTGATGATGCAGCAACCTCTGCAATGCGAGATGTGTTTGATACCATTCCAATGCAGGGCACTGTGGTTATCGGAGAAGGTGAAATGGACGAAGCACCAATGCTGTATATTGGCGAAAGGCTTGGTACAGGTGAAGGACCTGGCGTTGATGTCGCAGTAGATCCACTGGAAGGCACCAACATTGTTGCACAGGGAACATGGAATGCTTTATCGGTTATCGCAATTGCAGACGAAAAGACCTTACTTCATGCTCCTGATATGTATATGCAGAAGATTGCTGTTGGACCTGAAGCAGTAGGGAAGATAGATATTAATGCTTCTATTCCGGAAAATTTACAAGCAGTAGCAAAAGCAAAAAATAAACGTGTAGAAGACGTTGTAGCAACTCTATTAAATCGTCCGCGCCATCAAAAGCTCATAGATGAAATTCGTGCAGCTGGTGCCAGAATTAAATTAATTCAAGATGGAGATGTGGCTGCAGCAATCAACACAGCTTTTGATGATACGGGTGTAGATATTTTATTCGGAACAGGGGGAGCACCAGAAGGCGTGATCTCTGCTGTAGCTCTTAAATGTCTTGGTGGTGAAATACAAGGAAAATTAATACCCACGAACGATGAGGAGACAGAGCGTTGCAATAGGATGGGCATTAAAGATATAAATAAAGTATTTTATATGAATGATTTTTGCAGTGGTGATGATGCCATTTTTGCTGCCACAGGAGTAACAGATGGGGAATTGCTAAAAGGTGTACAATTTAAAGGCTTCAAGGCTACAACCCAAACTGTAGTTATGCGTGCTAAGAGTGGTACCGTCCGTTTTATTGACGGAGAGCATAGCCTACAGAAAAAACCAGACCTGGTAATAAGGCCATAGACCGTATGAACGGAAACAAAATGGTTAATACTACCTTCAAACCTACTTTTTAAAACTGCAATAGAAAGGGAAGCGAAAGCTGTTTGTTTCCCTTTCTATTAAAATATAAAAAACCTGAAATTTAGTATTGAATAATATGAACCAAAGGAGTAATATGGTATAAGGTTTTGGAAAGCAGTTAAAAGAACTCCTAATCTAGCTTCTGATTTTTCCTTCATTTCTACGAAGACTTACCTTTAACAAAGAAGTGAAATTCTCATCTAAATAGGTTTATGACATGGACCAATGATGTGTTGATATATTTTACGAATATTACTAACATTAAAAACAATAGGCGTGGTGATTCTATGGCAGCATTAACAATCTCTCATCTGGAAACTCTGACTTTAAAAGAGATTTACACATTAGCGAGAGAATACAAAGTTTCATATTATGCAAAATTAACAAAGAGAGAACTTATTTTTTCTATTTTAAAAGCACAGGCTGAAAAAGATGGTTTCTTATTTATGGATGGGATCCTGGAAATTATTCCATCAGAGGGATTTGGTTTTCTTCGCCCAATTAATTACTCTCCAAGTGCAGAAGATATCTATATATCTGCCTCACAGATACGCAGATTTGATTTAAGAAATGGTGATAAAGTATCTGGTAAAGTAAGACCTCCAAAGGAGAATGAACGCTATTATGGTCTATTGCATGTAGATGCCGTAAATGGCGATGATCCTGAGACTGCAAAGGAAAGAGTCCATTTTCCAGCACTAACTCCACTTTATCCAGATCGCCTAATGAAGCTTGAAAACTCTACAAAAAACTTATCAACCCGCATCATCGACTTAATGACACCGGTTGGTTTTGGTCAGCGTGGTCTGATTGTCGCTCCACCGAAAGCCGGTAAAACAATGTTGCTCAAGGAAATTGCCAATAGTATTTCTGAAAATCATCCAGATGCAAAATTAATTATTCTATTAGTTGATGAACGTCCGGAAGAGGTTACCGATATTGAGCGTTCTGTGCATCCTGATGTAGATGTAGTCAGTTCTACGTTTGATGAAGTACCTGAAAGTCATATTAAGGTTTCGGAGCTTGTACTGGAACGTGCGATGCGCTTGGTAGAGCATAAGCGGGACGTGATTGTACTGATGGACAGTATTACAAGACTTGCGCGTGCATACAACCTTGCTATTCCGCCAAGTGGACGGACACTCTCTGGAGGTATAGATCCAGCTGCTTTTCACCGTCCAAAACGATTCTTTGGAGCAGCCAGAAATATAGAAGAAGGCGGAAGCTTTACAATATTAGCTACTGCTTTGGTAGATACAGGCTCACGTATGGATGATGTCATTTATGAAGAATTTAAAGGTACAGGTAACATGGAATTGCATCTTGATCGAAACCTCGCTCAACGTCGCATATTCCCTGCCATTGATATTCTTCGTTCCGGCACTCGTAAGGAAGAATTACTTGTGGATAAAGGCCAACTTGATAAAATGTGGGCGATTCGTAAGACGATGCAGGATTCCCATGACTTCCTGGAACGCTTCCTAAGAAGGTTAAAAGCTTCAAAAAATAACGAAGAATTTTTTCAACAGATGGAAGAAGAAATGAAACGAAGAGGCACAAAGAAATAAGCCGAACAAAATTATTTACGCCAGTATTTTAATAAACTATAGTAGAGATAATATGTTGAAGTTTTTAATAAGATACAGTTGATCTGGTAATGATTTTCTATTGCAAACAATGTAGGAGACTGTTATAATCTTTTTATGTGAGTTTAGATAAGGTATTATACCTATGACGGCTCTTACAATAACTCTGTTTCAAAATGATTCAGGGCAAAAAGGAGTGGAAAGAACATGAAAAAGGATATTCATCCAGAGTACAGAAAAGTAGTTTTCCTTGATACAAGCTCAGAATTTAAATTCTTGAGTGGATCAACAAAAAACTCTGACGAAACAATTGAATGGGAAGACGGTAATACGTACCCTTTAATCCGTGTTGAAATCAGCTCAGATTCACACCCATTCTACACAGGTAAGCAAAAAGCTGATAAAGTCGGCGGCCGTGTAGACCGATTCAAGAAAAAATATAATATGAACTAATTGATGAACGGAACTTAATCCGTTGCATCATATTAATAAAGCATTGGCAGCCAATGGTTGTCAATGCCCTTATTGATGGTTGTCCATGTATTATGCATGGCAAAAATTAGTTTTAGGAAAGCAGGCAAAACGTCTCATTTTGCCTGCTTTTTTACTTTTAAATATAGAAAATATGATAGGTTTACCCAATGAATCGCAACGAATAAACTGCGAACTAACTCGGGTTGTCTCATATTTTTCTACGGCAGATAAATTCACTCTCCTGCCGATTAAAATGTTTTACGGCGGATAAATTCACTCTCCTGCCGATTAAAATGTTTTACGGCGGATAAATTCACTCTCCTGCCGATTAAAATTTTCTACGGCAGATAATTTCGCTCTCCTGCTGATTAAAGTTTTCTACGGAGGATAAATTCATTCTCCTGCTGATTAAAACTCCATGTGGCAGATAGTTTTACCCTAATATTAGCAATAGAGCCGGGAAAATAACATTATGAGCCATGGTGGACTTTGAATTTACGGTAATAAGGTCCATTTCTGTGCATTTATATAAAAGATAAAAAACCATGTTAGCATATTAAAAAAAGTGGTAAACTAGTTAAGAAACGTTATAAAAATAATGATAATGATTGTACATAGATTTAGAAGGGAGCCCTTTGCTCATGTATGTAATGAAACAAAGTGGTTGGGTAGAAGTAATCTGCGGAAGCATGTTTTCTGGTAAATCTGAAGAGTTGATTCGTCGCGTTCGCAGAGCAACATATGCGAAGCTTTCTGTTCGCGTATTTAAACCAGCTATTGATGACAGATATGATGACGAGGCTGTTGTCTCACATAATGGTTCATCAACTGTCGCCAGACCTGTGAAAAGCTCAGATGAAATTTTGGAACAACTCCATGCTGAAGTAGATATTATCGGTATTGATGAGGTACAATTTTTTGATGAAAATATTGTAGAAGTAGTAGATGAACTTGCAAACAAGGGAATTTGTGTTATCGTCGCCGGCCTTGATACAGATTTTCGTGGAGAACCATTTGGACCAATGCCAAAATTGATGGCACTTAGCGAGTCAGTGACAAAACTGAATGCTATTTGTCCTATCTGCGGTTCGCCAGCAAGTCGGACACAACGGTTGATAAATGGAAAACCAGCTTCCTATGATGATCCGATTATTCTCGTTGGGGCCTCAGAATCTTATGAACCAAGATGTCGCCATCACCATGAAGTTCCCAATAAGCCCAGCAACAAGATTGTAAAGGGATTATTTAAACAGATTAAATAAAAGCGCCTGAGGGTGCTTTTTTTATTGCAGACAAAGCTACAAGGTTTACTGTGAAATATTAGTTTAAGTGTTAGAACAATCCTAATAAATGCATATAAGCACTCCCGTAAGTTGCGAAATAACTTTGACCTTGCAACGTGAGTATACTATAATTATACTGTTAATCAGAAAGAGGTGGCCGTAATGTTAGACCGATTACAAACATTAGAAGACCGTTATAATAAATTGAATGAATTATTGAGTGATCCAGAAATTATAAATGATACGAAGAAGCTGCGCGAGTATTCAAAGGAACAATCCGGTTTAGAGGATGTAGTACAAGCGTATCGTGAATACAAAGAAGTAAATACTCAACTAAAAGATGCAAAAGAAATGCTTGACGACAATTTGGATGCAGAAATGCAGGAAATGGTAAAAGTAGAGATAGAAGAACTATCTGAAAGTAAGGAAGAATTGGAAGAAAAAATGCGTATTCTTCTTTTACCAAAGGATCCGAATGATGATAAAAACGTATTTATGGAAATACGTGGAGCTGCAGGTGGAGACGAAGCGGCATTATTTGCTGGAGATCTTTATCGTATGTATTCCCGTTATGCGGAACAATATGGTTGGAAAACAGAAGTAATGGAAGCCAGCACCACAGGTGTCGGTGGATACAAAGAGATTATTTTTATGATTAATGGAAATGGAGCCTATTCAAAATTAAAATATGAAAATGGCGCACACCGTGTACAACGTGTACCGGAAACAGAGTCTGGTGGCCGAATCCATACATCAACTGCTACTGTTGCTGTATTACCTGAAGCAGAAGAAGTAGAGGTTGATATCCATGAAAAGGACATTCGTGTAGACACGTTTGCTTCCAGTGGCCCTGGTGGACAGAGTGTAAATACAACCATGTCTGCCGTTCGCTTGACACACGTTCCTACCGGTGTGGTTGTGTCTATTCAAGACGAAAAGTCTCAAATTAAAAATAAAGAAAAGGCAATGAAAATTTTGCGTGCCCGGATTTATGATAAATTCCAGCAAGAGGCCCAAGCAGAATACGATGAAAACAGAAAGTCGGCAGTGGGTACTGGAGATCGTTCGGAACGTATTCGGACATATAACTTTCCTCAAAATCGTGTGACGGATCACCGTATCGGTTTAACGATTCAAAAGCTGGATCAAATTCTACAAGGCAAGCTGGATGAGTTTGTTGATGCATTGTTAATGGAAGAGCAAGCAAAAAAATTAGAACAGATTGGTGAATAAAATGAACCAAATGAAACAATATGAAGTCCTTCAATGGGCTTCTCTTTTTTTAGAAAAACATCATAGAGAACAACGCGTTGCAGAGCTATTACTGCAACATCATCTAAACTTTAGCCGCAATGCTTTTTTTATGAATATGCGCGAGTCTCTGGAGCCGGATATTATTCAAGCATTTAAGAGGGATATTGAAAAACATGCAGAAACAGGAATACCTATACAGCATTTGATGGGCTATGAGATGTTTTACGGACGTAAATTTGAGGTGAATGAGCATGTGTTAGTCCCAAGACCTGAAACAGAAGAGCTTGTCCAACATGTGTCCAACTATATTGCAACAACTTCTTATGAAAATCCGATTAGAATAGTGGATGTTGGTACAGGTAGTGGAATTATAGCTATATCACTTGCATTGGAGATACCGAATGCGTTGGTTTACGCTACTGACATTTCGCAGGAAGCACTTCAGGTTGCCAGAACTAATGCGACAACTCACCAAGCCCAAGTGTCCTTTTATCAAGGTAACTTCCTACAGCCGATTATTGATCAAGGAATAAAGGCTGATGTTATCGTTTCGAATCCTCCCTATATTCCTCGTTCGGAAGAAGAAACTTTAGCAGACACAGTTAAAAACTTTGATCCAGACATGGCTTTGTATGCTGAGGAAAACGGGCTTGCAGCTTATAAAGAAATTATATCTCAATCCACAAGTGTACTTAAGTTTGATGGGTATATTGCTGTTGAAATCGGGCAAGCTCAGAGTGAAGCAGTGAGCGAAATTATCCAAAAAAGTTATCCACAAAGTAAGCGGAACACGATTCAAGATATTAATGGAAAAGACCGCATAGTCACGGCAAAGTTATAGTGTGTACTGTATGTCGCAGCTTAGATAAACTGCGACGTAAGCTTTTTGTTGGCAAGATCTCCTCGAAAATGAAATACAATTACGCCTCAACTATCTACTAATTTTAAAATTTTACTGCAAATGTTGGGGTAGAAACGTATTTTGTTCATACATGGTTGGAGTAAACTTCGAACTAACTATGAATATAGAGGCTGCGTAAATCACCGCTACGGGGAAATATTCCGCTTTCCGCGGGCGGCTGATGAGCCTCCTCACGCTACGCGTTCCGGGGTCTCATCGAGGCCTCTCCTCCCGCAGGAGTCTTCATATTTCCCCTTCGCTAGCATGCGGTAATAATATCGTAGTGATAATATATTTGGTCGCGAAAAATAATTAATTAAACACTAAACTCAGATTAAAGCTAATACCAATTGATTGGAATGGAAGATGACGACTCCTACCGGAATAGCATGAGCTGAAGACCCTGGACGGAGCGTAGCGGAGGAAGCGGCTGAAGCCATGCCGGTGGAAAGCGTTCATCTGCAATGGAAATCAATGGCGATGGATGATGATCATCAAAACGTATCTAAATATATTTTTGTAGTGTATTTAGAAACAGCCATTCATAAAACTTCAAAGTTAGTTTTGGGGTGTATCTATTTTCCGAAACATTGAATTACCCAACAACATATATTTTAAAACTAATTTTATAGAATACTAGTTTAAAATCTTTACCCTGTGACCATACTGTTGTTAACAGAGGAAGAGGGGGACCTAAAGATGAAGAAACTAGTATTTTTTGTATTTATATTTATTATTTTATTTTTTACTTTACCAACACAAGGAGTTAGTCAGGAGAATATGGAGACTGACTATCAAATTATTCCCGATGAAGCAATTCGGTTAAGAATATTAGCCAATAGCGATAATAAAGAAGATCAACAATTTAAACGGCTGGTTCGTGATCAGGTCAATGCCGAAATTAGTGAATGGGTAAAAGACATTACAGATATTGAAGAAGCTAGAAGATTAATAGAAGCCCGTATCCCGGAAATTGAAAAAATTATTGCAAAAACAATAGAGGCAGAAGGACGTGACAACTCTTTCGAAGTAGAGTACGGAAAGAATGTTACATTTCCTGCCAAGCTTTATGGAAACTTTCTTTATCCAGCAGGAGAGTACGAAGCAGTTCTGATCACACTGGGAGAAGGAAAAGGTGCAAATTGGTGGTGTGTGCTTTTTCCACCATTATGTTTTCTGGATTTTTCCAATGGGACAAGTGTAGCTGAAGCGGCAGAGGCGGAAGAAACGGAAATAGTAGAGGAAGAAGAGGAAGATGCAGAAGTTAAATTTTTTTTATTTGAGTGGTTTGGATGATCATAAATTACAGAAGAATGCATAGAATAAATTAATAGAAAAAAGCTAGATTAACAGAATAAAATTTTCATTACCGCTGTCGAGGAGCTGCAAAGGGCCTAAAATCTTATAATAAATATCAATTAGGGGTGATTAAATGAAAGTAATCCGTGCATATGAGGCTGAAGAGGCAAAGGTAGAGCGATTTTTAAAAAGTACACCGAATGTCAAAAAGGAAAGTTTAATGTACCAAGGCTATGTTGTGGAAATAGATGAGAAAATTGAAGCTTGTTTTGTTTTGGAAGAGATGGAAGAGGGTATTTATTGGTTGAAGCAGCTATTTATTACTCAAAATAAAGCAGCTAAACTACCAGTCTTACTAGAAACTATTTTAACTATGGCTAAGCATCAAAAGGCTAAAAGGGTGTTTGTACACAGTCATCAGCCAGTTGTTGATATATTATTGGAAGCGCTACAATTTAATCCACAAAGAGAGCAAGTATTTGTGGATAAATATAAAAATGAACAGGGTAATTGGTGGGCATATCATGTGTCCTAACAGGTTATGCACAATATCCACAAGCTCCTGTGTATAACCTGTGGTAAATATGTGTATAAACGTGTAGAAATGTGTATAAAATTATTTTTGGAGTAAATAAACCTTTTTCTAATAGGAAACAGCCTGTGGATAATATTTGCAGGCTGTTTTATTCGTTTTTCTGTACTCTATAAACCATATACCTTTGCTAAATCCTTTTGGATCTTTTAAAATGTAATCAGCATAGAAAAGAGGTAGCAAGGATGGAAACAAAGCGTTGGAATGTAATGAATATAGAAAAAGACCATACAAAAGATATGGAAGAAGCTGTATCTATACTTCTGGCAGGAGATACGGTAGCTTTCCCTACAGAAACGGTTTACGGATTGGGAGCTGATGCAACGAGTGAGAAAGCGGTAGCGAAGATATTTGAAGCAAAAGGCAGACCACAGGATAATCCGCTGATAGCTCATGTTGCTACAAAGGAGCAGCTACAGAAGCTGGTTACCATGGTACCTGATTATGTGGATAAATTAATAGATTTATTTGCTCCTGGGCCGATTACCTTTGTTTTACCGAGCAATGGAGTATGCGCTGAGAATGTAACTGCTGGGTTATCCACAATTGGTGTGCGTATGCCTAGTCATCCAGTAGCGCAACAGTTGCTAAAAGCTTGTAATATACCAATAGCAGCACCAAGCGCTAATTTGTCGGGAAAACCTAGCCCTACCTCTGCAGACCATGTATGGGGGGACTTATACGGAAGAATAGCCGGAATTGTTGATGGCGGTGCTACTGGCGTAGGTGTTGAATCAACAGTCATTGATTGTACGCAGGATATTCCAGTAGTTTTACGACCTGGGGGAATTACCCGTGAACAATTAGAAGCAGCCGTAGGTACTGTAATGGTCGACCCAGCTCTTGCAAATAAAGATGAAAAACCGAAAGCTCCAGGCATGAAATACCGGCACTATTCCCCAGATATAGATTTATGGCTCGTGAAAGGGAAGCCAGGAGATATAGACAAATTTATCAACGAGGTAAGAGCAGAGGGGAAAAAAGTAGGCTTCATGGCAAGCGAGCATACCTCTCATTTGGTTAAAGCTGATAAAATTATCTCTCTTGGATTTGATGCGGAAGAAATAGCATCAAATTTATATGACGCCTTACGTGCATTCAAACAGGGAGATGTAGATGTAATTGTATGTGAAGCTTTCTCAGAACAGGGAATCGGGCAAGCAATTATGAATCGGTTAAAAAAAGCGGCGAGTCAATATATTGAACTGTAAAATGAAGATGAAGTGAGGATGGGACAAGAGAATTTTTATACATTGAAAATCCGGACCAATTCGTTCTACTAATGAATTATGGGTCGGATTTCTTTTTGTAATTAGCGGAGGAAAAACGCGCAGACTCCTGTGGGAGACAAAGCCTAGATAAGACTCCGGAGTGCATAGCACGAGGAGGCTTAGCAGCGCCCACGGAAAGCGAAGCGTTTTTCCGGAGCGGGGCTCCCATACTTTAGGACGTTTGTCTTGGAATGGGATTATTTAATTATGTCCCAGCCTCTTCTTAATTTCTTCAATTATTGTTTAGGAGTTTATCTATTTTATAAATCATTTTAAAGAAAAAAATATCTTAGATGAATAAAAAATGCCATTTATCATCATGCTCTGGTGCTGTAGGTAAAGCCAGGTTGTTCTATATACCAAGCATATCAAGCTTTGGACATGCATATAGTTTATAAGCATATCCAAGGAGGACAATCTATGTCAGGTTATATTGGTGAATTTATATCACTCTTGTTTCTAGCTATTGCATTGGGGTTGGATGCTTTTTCTATATGCTTGGGTCTTGGCATGCAACGGTTGCGCTTAAAACGTATTGCCATTATTGGGATGGTAATTGGGGCTTTTCATATTATTATGCCATCTATCGGGATTTTTCTTGGAAAAGTGATTTCGGGACAAATCGGCCATTGGACAGAACTTGCAGGTGGGATCCTTTTGTTCGTAATTGGTGCTCAAATGTTCTTCTCCGCTTTTAGCCAGGAAAAGAAGCGGATTATTCAACCGATTGGCGCAGGGTTACTTTTATTAGCTTTCAGTGTAAGCATGGATAGTTTTTCAGTAGGTTTAAGTTTAGGTATTTCGGGTGTTAAGACAGCACTTGCTCTTGGGTTGTTTGGGCTGGTAAGCATGCTCATTTCCTGGATTGGTATGTTACTAGGGAGAAAGGTGAGAGGTGTGCTTGGCGTATACAGTGAAATATTAGGGGGAAGTATTCTTATTGGATTTGGTATGAGACTTATATTTGGATGAGTATTGGTAAGAGGTTTCTTAATAGCAGAGATCTCTTCTTTTTTAATAAGTAAAGATGAAGAAGTTTTAAAGTATAAGTTAATAAACGGACGCTTGCGCTTTTGGTCTATAATTATGATATATTTGATAGAGAGATATGAATACGGAGGGTAACCTATGAAGATATTATTTGTCTGTACTGGAAATACGTGTAGAAGTCCGATGGCTGAAGCGCTACTAAAGCATAAAATGCCAGAAGCAGAAGTGAGGTCAGCGGGAATCTTTGCAGCGGAAAACCAAAGACCAAGCTATAAGGCTGTTGAAGCATTGGAGGAGAAAAATATTTCAATGAGCCATTTATCTCAGCCAATAACAAAAAAATTATTGAATTGGGCAGATCTTGTATTGACAATGACAACACAACATAAGCAGTCATTAATTATGGAATATCCAAACTACCAAGAAAAGTACTTTACACTAAAGGAATATGTCTCTGAAGCCGATAAAGAGGTATGGAGTAAGTTAAAGCAGGTTTATGCGGAATATGAGGAGAAACGCTCTTTATTTATTCAAAAAAATCAACATAAGATGGATCAGGCAACATTGGAGGAAAAGTTATTTGCTCACCTGCAGAATGATTTATTCCATATTCAACAACTGGAAGCAGATTTAATCAGCTACGATATTTCCGACCCGTTTGGGGGAAGTGTTCATGTTTATAAAGAAACTCGAAACGAACTGGAGGAGTATATCGATCTGCTTATCAGTAAAATATCGAAGTAGACAGGGGAAACGGATATGGAAAAAAAGAAATATCGATTCAGCTTGCGTCTTAAATTAGTACTTCTAACAACTGTACTGGCAATTATTACTTATTCATGTAGTGCTTTCTTTTTGTATGTCATTTATGATTATGTCCAAGCATTTTGGCAAATTTCTAAGGAATTATTCACCATTCTTACTTTATCCCTTGGAATATTCTGGTCCGGTGTTTTAGCATATTTTGCTGCGACAATGATTACCCGCCCTTTGGAAAAATTGGAAAAAGCAGCGTCAATGGCTGCAGATGGTAATTTGGAGCAGGAAATTGAAATTTCTAAATCGGATGATGAGATAAGGTCTCTTGGCATTGCTTTTGATAAAATGTTAAAAAGCTTAACAGCAATGGTGCAAGGAATTGATGAACATTTTAATAAGACAAATAAGTCGGTTATCTATATGAAGGAAGTGTCTGATCAGGCTGCACAGCATTCTTTGATAATTCGCTCTTCCATTGATGATATCTCAAGAGGTGCAGAAAGCTCTTCGGAAGCAATTCAAAATACAGCGGAATCTGTTGAAATGGCAACTGAACTGGCAGGTGAGGTACAGCATAAAGCAAGCCAGTCAAAGGATAAATCAACGAATATGCTTGAAGTTCTGACATATAGCAGAAAGGCAGTAAATCAGTTGGTGACAGGTATTCATAAGCTTGCAGAAGATCAAGAAGCGTCTTTGGCTGATGTTAATCATTTAAAGCAAAATGCATTACAGGTGGAATCAATTATCTCCATGGTAGGTGGTATTGCTGAACAGACAAATCTTTTGGCACTAAATGCATCTATTGAAGCCGCAAGGGCCGGAGAGCATGGAAGAGGATTCGCTGTTGTTGCCGAGGAGGTTCGTAAACTTGCTGATCAAAGTGGACAGGCCGTTCATCGTATATCTGATCTAATTACAGCTATCCAGCAGGATGTGGATTTGGTAGTGAAGAAGATAAATGATAATGTCATTTATGCGAACAAAGAAGCAGAACAGGGTGAAAATACCAATCATGCAATTGAGCAAATGTCAGGATCTGTTCAAGAAGTAGCTGCAGAAATTGATATGATTTCAAAATTAGTAGATAAGCAATTGGAATCCATTCAAAACACGGTGAAACAATCACAGGAGGTAGCAGCAATTGCGGAAGAAACGTCGGCTGGAGCAGAAGAAATGAATGCATCCATACATGAACAGGCCGCAACAATTGAACGGGTGGATCAATTGGCTCATGAACTGGAAGAACAAGCAAACGGTTTAAGTAAACAATTGACGAAATTTACGGTATCATAGAGATAGATTTATAAAAAGGAGTTTTGTCATATGAAGGTAATTATTACAGCAGACCATGCGGGAATGACTGTGAGAAATGAAGTGAAGGACCTTTTGGATGAGATGGGAATGGAATATGAAGACACTGGATGCAGCTGTGAATCCTCCGTCGATTATCCGGATTATGCTTTGCCTGCTGCGGAACGAATTGCAAAAGGAGAGTTTGATAGAGGTATCTTTATATGCGGAACAGGGATTGGCATGTCCATTGCAGCGAATAAGGTAAGAGGAATCCGCTGTGCGTTAACCCATGATGTGTATTCTGCGAAGCTAACCAGACAGCACAATGATTCTAACGTCTTGGCTTTGGGAGAGCGTGTCGTTGGTCCTGGCTTGGCTCGTGAAATTGCTAAGGTTTGGCTGGAAACACCATTTGATGGTGGGCGTCATGCTAATCGAATTGGTAAAATTGGTACGTATGAAGATAAATAAACTATTTTTCTAATTGGCAGGTGAATAAGCGATGACAAATAATCACGAACAAATTACGAAAGACTTGGAAGCGATCGTAGAGGAATGGAAGCACGCTGGACTTCTTTCTAAAGGGAATCTTTTTGTCATTGGCTGCTCAACAAGTGAAGTTGCCGGTAAGCATATTGGTACGTCAGGAAGTGAATCTGTTGCTGCACATATTTTCGAAGCATTGGAATCTTTAAAAGAAAACACTGGTATTAAACTAGTTTACCAATGCTGTGAGCACTTGAACAGAGCACTTGTCATGGAAAGAGAAACACAGGAAGCGCATCAACTGGAAGAAGTATCGGTTATCCCTGTTCCAACAGCAGGTGGATCTATGGCTTCCTATGCCTATAAATATATGAAAGATCCAGTTGTCGTAGAGTCGGTAAAAGCTCATGCAGGAATGGATATCGGAGAGACAATGATCGGCATGCATCTAAAGCATGTTGCTGTTCCAGTGCGCTTTAAGCAAAAGTATATCGGTAATGCCCGGGTTACTATAGCAAGAACCCGACCTAAGTTAATTGGAGGCCAACGGGCAAATTATGAAAATACGAGTGCAAATAACAGGTGCACGTAATTAAAATTTTATGGTAAACTGCAATGTAAATAGTTTAAAAATTTATTCATTACATAGGAGGCTATATCATGGAACATGTTAAACAAGCAGACAATGAATTATATGAAGCAATTCAGGCTGAAAAAAAGCGTCAGCAGGATAAGATTGAATTAATCGCTTCCGAAAACTTTGTTTCTGAAGCAGTGATGGAAGCAATGGGTTCTGTCTTAACGAACAAATATGCAGAAGGTTATCCTGGAAAAAGATACTATGGAGGCTGTGAGCATGTGGATGTCGTAGAAGACCTTGCCCGTGATCGCGCAAAGCAACTATTCGGTGCTGACCACGCAAATGTTCAGCCACATTCCGGTGCACAGGCGAACATGGCGGTATACTTTACTGTTTTAGAGCCTGGAGACACTGTGCTTGGTATGAACTTGAACCATGGTGGCCATTTAACACATGGTAGCCCCGTCAATTTCAGTGGAACCTTATATAATTTCGTTGATTATGGTGTGGATAAAGAAACAGAGCAGCTGGATTATGACGTTGTTTTAGAGAAGGCAAAAGAAGTTCAACCGAAATTAATCGTAGCTGGGGCAAGTGCCTATTCTCGTATTATTGATTTTGCTAAATTCCGCGAAATTGCCGACGCTGTTGGTGCTTATTTGCTTGTTGATATGGCACATATCGCGGGACTTGTAGCCGCAGGCCTTCATCCGAATCCAGTACCATATGCTGACTTTGTTACAACAACAACACATAAAACGCTTCGTGGTCCGCGTGGAGGGATGATTTTCTGTAAAGAAGAATATGCAAAGAAAATCGATAAGTCTGTTTTCCCTGGCATGCAGGGTGGTCCATTGATGCATATTATTGCAGCCAAAGCAACTTCTTTTAAAGAGGCATTATCTGATGACTTTAAAACATATTCTCAGCAAATTATTCAAAACGCCCAAAAGCTGGGAGAAGCATTGAATGAAGAAGGAATTCGTATCGTTTCCGGTGGTACCGATAACCATCTATTACTATTGGATGTGACTACACTTGGTCTTACAGGAAAAGTTGCAGAGAAAGTTTTGGATGATATTGGAATTACTACAAATAAAAACACAATTCCGTTTGATACAGAAAGCCCATTTGTAACAAGTGGTGTACGGATTGGTACTGCAGCTGTTACTACCCGTGGCTTTGGGGTTGAGGAAATGAAGGAAATTGCTGCAATTATTTCACTTACACTTAAAAATCATGAAGATGAAGCAAAACTAAAAGAAGCTGCAGAACGAGTGCAGCAGTTAACGAGTAAGTTACCAATTTACGCATAAGAAAATAGACAGCATAGCACGCCTCAAATGGCGGGTTATGCTGTCTTTTGATTGGTGAAAAGTAATAGTGAGAAATATATACAAATCGTTTGTGCAAACTAGTAAACAAGAAGTTTTATGAAGTGTTTTCGACAAAACCTCGGAGATCGCTTGAAAGCTTGTCGATTTTTGAGTACAATTTTAAGGATAGAATTATACTTAAGGAGTGATCGGAAGAATGGGTAATGTTTTCGTGTTGGATCATCCGTTAATTCAGCATAAGCTAACTTATATAAGAGATAAAAACACTGGGACGAAGGAATTTCGCGAACTGGTAGATGAAGTTGCAATGCTTATGGCATTTGAAATCACAAGAAATTTACCATTACAAGAGAAAATTGTAGAAACACCAGTGACTGAGGCTAGTGCCAGTGTGCTTGCAGGAAAGAAAATTGGTTTGGTGCCTATCCTACGTGCAGGTTTAGGGATGGTAGACGGTATGCTAAAGTTGATTCCTGCAGCTAAAGTTGGACACGTTGGTCTATACCGCGATCCAGAAACACTACAGCCTGTTGAATACTATATTAAATTACCATCTGACATTCATGAACGTGAATTAATCGTCATTGATCCAATGCTTGCTACTGGTGGTTCAGCAAATGAGACCATTCACTCATTGAAGAAACGAGGAGCTCAGAATATTCGTTTGATGTGCCTGGTTGCTGCTCCTGAAGGTGTGGAAATGCTTAAAGAAGAACATCCTGATGTTGATATTTATTTAGCTGCGCTTGATGAAAAGTTAAATGAGCATGGTTATATCGTGCCAGGACTTGGAGATGCAGGAGATCGTTTGTTTGGCACTAAATAATAAATAAATACGCTTTTATTGGAGTGGAGAGACAAATGAAACGTATTAAAGTAATGACAATATTCGGTACAAGACCAGAGGCGATTAAAATGGCCCCACTTGTACTGGAATTAAAAAAGCGACCGGAATTTGAACCGATTGTCACAGTAACGGCACAGCATCGGGAAATGCTTGATCAGGTTCTTGATATCTTCCAAATAACACCTGATTATGATTTAAATATCATGAAAAAGCAACAAACCCTTGCGCAAATTACAACACGGGCGCTTGAAGGCCTTGATGAAGTAATGAAGGAGACGCAGCCGGATATGGTGCTTGTTCATGGGGATACGACAACCACCTTCGCCGCATCTCTAGCTGCATACTATAATCAAATCGCAGTGGGACATGTGGAGGCAGGACTTCGAACATGGGATAAGTACTCTCCATATCCGGAAGAAATGAACCGTCAGCTTACTGGGGTGATGGCAGATCTGCATTTCTCTCCTACTGAAAAGTCAAAACAAAATCTTCTGGGTGAGAATAAACCGGAATCGCAAATCGTTGTAACTGGTAATACGGCAATTGATGCTTTGAAAACAACGGTGGATGAAGCATATGCAAGCCCTATTCTTGATGCAATGGGTGATAAGCGGCTCGTGCTAATGACAGCACATCGCAGGGAAAACTTGGGTAACAATATGCAACAGATGTTTCGTGCGATCAAGCGGTTGGTTGAAAAGCATGATGATATTCAAGTCATTTACCCTGTACACCTTAATCCAGTTGTTCAGGAAACAGCAAATAAGATTTTAGGTGATGATGAGCGAATTCAATTAATCGAACCATTGAGTGTTGTAGATTTCCATAACTTCGCTGCACGTGCCCATCTGATCCTGACTGATTCTGGCGGAGTCCAAGAGGAAGCTCCTTCTTTAGGTGTTCCTGTCCTCGTGTTACGGGATACAACGGAACGGCCAGAAGGAATTGATGCAGGAACGTTGAAATTGGCTGGAACAAATGAAGATACTATATTTAACTTGGCTGATGAGTTGCTATCTGACCAAGGGGCATATGATGAAATGGCTAAAGCCTCCAACCCATATGGAGATGGAGAAGCATCTCGCCGCATTGCTGATGCCATCGTGAATTATTTTAACTAAAAAAGACAATTCTGCCTGTCGAGGTGGAATTGTCTTTTTACTATATAGGCTGATTTTTCTTGGTCCATTGCAAATGTTGGAGCACAAATGTTATCTCGTCATTTCATAGTAGGAGGAAAATGCGAAATAGTGGGGAAAATCAGGTGAAACTGGGAATAGAGAATCCGCCGGAGAAGAAATAAATCGGCAGGAGAGCGAAAGAATCCGCAGAAGGGGAAGTAAATCAGCAGGAGAGCGAAAGAATCCGCCGGAGGAGAAATAAATCAGCAGGAGAGCGAGAGAATCCGCCGGAGAAGAAATGAATCAGCAGGAGAGCAGAAATATCCTTTGGAGAAATGTAGGAACTGGCTATAATTTGATTACCATTATTTTTGAAAAATGTCGTTAAAATCTTTTTATGCTTACATAATACTCTTCCTTTTATTAAAAAATCCAGCCGTCGCTGCATGTATAAACTTCTTCTTATTCCTAAAACTACCTAGGAAAGGAGTACATGTATATGCGGCATATTTTTTTGATATCAGTATTAATTACAAGCATCGTTTATTCCGTGCAATTAACGTACGCAGCTTCAAATGAGGAAAACCTCCAATCTGTAATCATTGAAGTTGAAGGGGACCCACTCGAACATAAAAAGTATATTAAAACATACCATCCGTTTGTAAAAGTAGTAGAAACATATGACACTCTTTTTAAAGGATTGGCCTTACAAGCTCAAGAAAAAGATCTGGAGAAAATGGAGTCACTTGAATTTATAAAAAGTATGCATGGGGTGCAAACATATGAGGCAATAAGCATAACTGAAAAGGATGGAGATCACCAGGCTGTGCTTCCATCTGCCATAAACCATACGGGTTACACAGGGGATGGTGTGAAAGTTGGTGTGATTGATACAGGAATAGACTATACACATCCAGATTTAAAAAAGAATTATCAGCAAGGATATGACTTGGTTGATTTGGATGAAGATCCGATGGAGACTCTTCCTGAAGAAGGACTTCCAACATTACATGGTACGCATGTTGCAGGGATTATTGCTGCTGATGGGGAGCTTAAAGGTGTTGCCCCAAATGCAGAGATATACGCATATCGGGCACTTGGTCCAGGGGGAAGTGGGACTTCCGTTCAAGTGATCGCTGCAATGGAAAGGGCGGCCAAAGATGGGGTGGATGTAATGAATCTATCTCTTGGAAACACCGTAAATGGACCGGACTACCCTACTAGCATTGCCGTAAATCGAGCCATAGAGCTAGGGATTGCTGTAGTAATTGCAAATGGAAATAACGGACCGAATAACTGGACAGTTGGTTCACCGGCAACAGCATCAAAAGCATTGTCCGTAGGCGCTACAAGTGCACCTGCAAAAACTCCTTTCTTGTATGAACCTGTAATGAATAAGGAAATCCCTCTTTTACCAATGGTTGGATCTCTTCCATGGACATTAGATAAATATTACCCGATAGCCGAAGCAGAGGACGGAAAAGATATATCTGGTAAAATAGCGCTTCTTCAACGAGGGAAAATTCCTTTTTATGAAAAAGCAAAACAAGCAGAGAAGGCTGGAGCAGTTGCAGTGTTAATTTATAATAATCAGGATGGATTATTCCAAGGTATGGTAGAGAATGAAAGTGATCCACTAACCGTACCAGTAGCAGAAATTACTAAAAAAAGCGGCCAATGGTTGATTGAACAAATGAAACAAGGAACGAAAGGAGTCGAAACGATTTATAAAGAAACGCCAGTTTCCATTGCCAATTTTAGCTCTAGGGGACCAGTAACCGTAAACTGGGATATTAAGCCAGATGTCCTTGCTCCAGGGACATCCATTATAAGTACAGTTCCTGAGGGATATAAAGAGTTACAAGGTACGAGCATGGCAGCACCACATGTCGCGGGGGCTATTGCCCTGCTTAAAGAAGCGAAGCCGGATTGGACAGTTAATCAGTTGTTTGGGGCGTTGAAAACGACTACAGCTCAGATGGAAACAGAGGAAGGAGCACGCTTGGATCCGATTGTGCAAGGAGCCGGAGAAATTCGACCGGCTCAGGCGATCGATACAGACACAATTATCTATAATTCATTACTTGCATTTGGAAAAGCGGATGGCGGAACAACGAATAAGGAGAAAAAGTTAATAATAGAGAATATGACAAATCAACCACAGACGTATTCTTTTGATATTCCAATGAAAGAAAAAGGGATAAGTTGGAATTTACCACTATCGTTCACCTTAAAGGGTGGAGAAAAAAGAAAAGTTCCTATTAAATTGTCTATCTCCACTACCCAACTAGAAGAAGGTTTGCACCAAGGATGGTTAAAGCTTACGGAAGGCGAAAAAGCGTATCAGCTTCCCTATTTGTTTGTCAATAAGTCGGCAGATCATCCAAAAGCCATGGGATTTGAATTTACATGGAAGTCATTTTCTAAGGATATGTATATGTATCGAATATATATGGCTGAACCAGCTAAGCGAGTGAAGATTGACCTGTATGACCCTGATACACTTCTTTTTGATAGAACCATACTGGAGATGGAAGAGCTGGAGACAGGGATTAATGAAGGACAGATAAGGAAATCGGCAGTAGGTAAGCCTGGTCAATATAAAGCACTAATCACCGTCTATTTGAAAGATGGCTCAATTACCAGTCATGAAACTCAATTGCAAATTGAAGAAAAACGCTAAAAGACATTGCTGTATTAGGTAAAGTGTGGAACCTGGATATTGTTTTTCATAATTTCTATAGAGGATGAGGGGCAGCTCTAAACACTTATAACTGCAAATAAAAAATCATCTTTTTCAAAGAAGTCATGCTCTAACCTCCTTGCCATAGAAGCCTTTCTGTGGCAGGAGGTTATTCTGCGGCAGATAATTACCTCTTACGATGACGGATCACCGATATTAAATATCTTGCGTCACCTCCAAAAACTTATCAAATAGGGGTTAATTCAACTGGAAATAATATTCTATATTTTAAATGGAGAAGTTCAAAAAGTGTTCACAAAAACGTCACTTAAATATAGTAGGATTTCCTTTATAATGATAGGGGGATTTCAGTGTCATTTCCAGATTGACAATCCAAATGGAGGAATACCCCTTGGTGCATGATCCATAATGGCAAAAACAGGAAAAGATCCAAATTACCCAGAGGTATGAAATGTATTAAATAGGACAAGATGTTTAGCAAAATGCTGCCTAGTAAACAGGATTGTTTCTACCAGTATATTCAAAAAATATTGGAAGTAATATGCAAGTGAAAACTAAGCTAAAACCAATTGACAATAGGGTTGTGCTCATGTACACTTGCTTAGTGTGGACTAGTAAGGGGTTTCATTAATAGATAGGGAATTTCTCTAATATATGATAAAGATATACATATTATATCGAGTTCTTTTTACAGTTGCTGTGACTTTCCGCACACTTCCTATATTTTTTTATAAGCTATTGTGAAAAATGCGCAATTTAGCTTTCTATGAGGTGAAAGCAAGAAAAACTATTCTTGTGAGAATTCTGCAAAAAATACGAGAGAAGAGGGAATTATGTCGCAATATGAAAACATGATAGCACGTCAGCGAAAATGGATGTTCTACCTTCTTGCACTGCTCGTACTCGGAGCTGGATTCACGCCATACTCCCGCATTTTCCTAGGTCTTTTATTAGGAAGTTCAGTAAGTTTCTACAATTTATATCTACTGCAGAAGAAAATAGCCGACTTTACAGATGCGGTTGCGGATAAGCAGCCTGCAAGAGGGCTCGGTACTGTTTCGAGGTTTGCGGCAGCAGCATTAGTAATCATCATCGCAATGCGTTTTGACACGTACTTTCATATCATTTCCGTTCTAATTGGATTAATGACATCCTACCTGGTCATTATGATAGATTTTGCTATTTTTAAGAATAAGAATTAATACATGAAAGAGGGGTGAATAAGGTGGATCATACAGCACCGATAGTAGAAGATGTATTTGGAATTTCCTGGCTGGATTTCAATATGTCGAATGTATTAATGATGTTTATCACATCACTCATTGTTTTTGTCCTTTGTGTATTGGGTGCCAGAAAACTTCAAATGAAGCCAACCGGTGCACAAAATGTTATGGAGTGGGTTCTGGACTTCGTAAAAGGCATTATTAATGACACGATGGATTGGAAGACTGGTAAGCTATTTCTTCCATTGGCATTGACACTGTTCACATATATTTTAGTTGGAAACCTGCTGGGGGTAGCAACAAATGGAGTTGTCGGCCATGATGTATGGTGGAAATCACCTACAGCTGACCCGGGAATTACTTTAACCCTATCATCAATGGTTATTGTACTGTCCCATTTCTATGGAATTAAGTTAAGAGGTGGAAGTGAGTATGTAAAAGACTATTTCCGTCCACTACCATTTTTATTTCCAATTAAGATTGTGGAAGAATTTGCGAACACGTTAACACTTGGTTTGCGTTTGTTCGGTAACTTGTATGCTGGTGAAGTACTGTTATCTCTATTAGTAGGTTTAACAACTTCAGGTGTGTTGGGCTTCCTTGGAGGAGCAATACCATTCTTGGCTTGGCAAGGATTCAGTGTGTTTATTGGAGGAATACAGGCATTTATCTTCACCATGTTGGCAATGGTTTACATGTCACATAAAGTAAGCGAAGATCACTAATTATGTTAATTAACCAGTTTTAATAGTAACTCTATTGAAACCGGAAATTATTTTTTAAAAAACTTATACAACTATTTTGAGGAGGATTTATATTATGGGAGCTTTAGCAGCTGCAATCGCAGTAGGATTAGGTGCATTAGGTGCTGGTGTAGGTAACGGTTTAATCGTGAGTCGTACAGTTGAAGGGATTGCTCGTCAACCTGAACTAAAAGGTCAACTTCAAACAACTATGTTTATTGGTGTAGGTTTGGTTGAGGCAATGCCGATCATCGCGGTAGTTATCGCATTAATGGTAATGTAGTTAAATAGATACAACACTCAAATGGCGAAGATCATCTTCCATAGAACCTTCGCCGTTGTTTATACTTATTAATTATCGAACATGATTATATATGTAATTCACTAATTAAGAAGTGAAAGGAGTGAATTCTGTGCAAGCATTCACTGAGTATTCAACTATTTATGCCGCACTTGGTGGCTTTCATGTCGGCGACATGCTCATGCAATTGTTCTTCTTCATTGTTTTGCTTTTATTGGTAAGAAAATTTGCCTGGGGTCCAGTAATGGACATGATGAAAAAGCGTGAAGATTACGTGGCATCCGAAATTGAAACAGCTGAAAAAAGCCGTGCAGATGCGGAAAAAGCATCTAAGGAAGCAATGGAGCAATTGAAGCAAACAAAGCAAGAAGCACAAAAAATGATTGAAGATGCGAAAAATGCCGGAACTCGTCAGGAAGAAGAAATTATTCAAGCTGCACGGGCTGAGGCTGATCGTATTAAAAAGGCAGCACAAGCTGATATACAGAATGAAAAAGAAAAAGCATTACAGGCTTTACAGGATAAAGTTGCATCACTATCTGTTCTTATTGCCAGCAAGGTAATTGAGAAAGAGATTAGTGCACAGGATCAAGAGAAACTGATCAATGATTATATTAAAGAGGTAGGAGAAGAGCTATGAGTGAAGCAGTAGTTGCCAAACGATATGCAGATGCTCTTTTCCAAATCGGAAATGAAAAGACTACAATAAAGCAGTTTGGAGAAGATCTGCTTGTAGTAAAAGAAGTATTTGAAACAAATGAAGCGTTATATACATTCCTGAAGCATCCTCGTGTTAATAATGAGAAAAAGAAACAATTCCTTGCAGAAGTGTTTCAAGGTCTTCATACGGATGTCGTTAATACATTAAAGATACTTGTAGAACGTCATCGAATTGAGATCACTTCATCCATTATTGATCATTTTATCCAATTAGTGAATGATGCAAAAGGAAGTGCAGCAGCAACTGTATACTCGGTTCGTGAACTATCAGATGCGGAGCGCAAAGAACTGGAAGTTTCTTTTGCTAAGCGATTTAATAAGCAAGAGATCCAGCTTGAAAATGTGGTTGATTCTTCCCTTATCGGTGGGATGAAAATTCGTATGGGTAACACTATTTATGATGGTTCCGTTAGTGGAAAACTAAAAAGAATCGAGCGGGAAATTGTTACTGCAAACAAATGATGATAGGGGTGAAATGGTATGAGCATCAAAGCTGAAGAAATTAGTAAGCTGATAAAGGAACAAATTGAAAACTTTGATTCAGATATTGAAGTAAGTGATGTCGGAACAGTTATTGAAATTGGTGACGGTATCGCACGTGCTCACGGTCTTGACAACGTTATGGCTGGAGAGCTTGTTGAATTTTCCAATGGTGTAATGGGTATGGCACAGAACCTGGAAGAGAGTAACGTTGGTATCGTTATTCTTGGCCCATATACAGACATTAAAGAAGGCGATGAAGTTCGTCGTACAGGACGTATTATGCAAGTACCAGTTGGTGAGGAATTGCTAGGACGTGTTGTTAACCCACTTGGACAGCCAATCGATGGGAAAGGGCCAATTGAAACATCGAAAACACGCCCAATTGAAGGACCTGCTCCAGGCGTAATGGATCGTAAATCCGTTGATGAGCCATTGCAAACAGGTATTAAAGCAATTGACGCACTTGTACCAATTGGACGTGGACAGCGTGAGCTAATCATTGGTGACCGTCAAACTGGTAAAACAACTGTAGCAGTAGATGCTATTTTGAACCAGGCAGATCAGGATATGATTTGTATCTATGTAGCTATTGGGCAAAAAGAATCAACAGTACGAGGTACAGTTGAAACACTACGCCGTTATGGTGCATTAGATTATACCATTGTTGTATCTGCTGGTGCATCTGATCCAGCTCCATTATTATATCTTGCTCCATATGCTGGGGTATCCATGGGTGAAGAATTCATGTATAACGGCAAACATGTATTGGTTGTTTACGATGACCTTTCTAAACAGGCTGCTGCTTATCGTGAACTTTCCCTATTGTTACGTCGTCCACCAGGCCGTGAAGCATTCCCAGGGGATGTCTTCTACTTACATTCACGTCTATTGGAACGTGCTGCAAAATTAAATGATGATTTAGGTGGCGGTTCATTAACTGCATTACCATTCGTTGAGACACAGGCTGGCGATATCTCAGCATATATCCCGACAAACGTTATCTCAATTACAGATGGACAGATCTTCTTGCAATCCGATCTATTCTTCTCTGGGGTACGTCCGGCGATAAATGCAGGTCTATCTGTTTCCCGTGTAGGGGGATCTGCTCAGATCAAAGCAATGAAGAAAGTTGCAGGTACGTTAAGACTTGACCTTGCTTCATTCCGTGAGCTGGAAGCATTCTCTCAATTCGGCTCTGATTTGGATAAAGCAACAAAAGCAAAACTTGATCGAGGAGCCCGCACAGTTGAGGTTCTAAAACAAGGATTGCATAAACCATTGGTTGTTGAAAAACAAGTAATGATCATCTACGCACTAACAAAAGGATTCCTTGATGATATTGCTGTAGAAGACATTACTCGTTTTGAAGCAGAATTCCATGTATGGTTAGATTCAAATCGCGCTGAATTACTAGCGTCTATCCGTGACACTGGAAAACTTCCAGAAACAGAAGATATGAACGAAGCAGTAGAATCATTCAAGAAAACATTCTTGCCTACAGAATAATAGGAATATAATCTGTATCGTTAGAATCTATACATTCTGGTGATACAGATTCATGATACTAAAAACGAGACGCAACCTTTTAATGAAAGGGTGGTGAAAAAGCTTGGCATCACTAAGAGATATTAAGGGTCGAATTGATTCGACCAAAAAAACAAAACAAATTACAAAGGCGATGGAACTGGTTTCCGCCTCTAAGATGAGTAAAGCAGAACAAAATGCGAAGGCATTTGTTCCATATAGTGAGAAAATCCAAGAGGTTGTAGCAAGTATTGCTACAAGCAATATGGATGCAAGTCACCCAATGCTCAGTAAGCGTGAAGTAAAAAAGACTGGTTATCTTGTAATTACTTCTGATAGAGGACTAGCAGGTGCCTATAACAGTAGTGTACTGAAACGCCTTCATCAGACAGTACAGGAAAACCATCAGTCCGCAGATGAATATACAGTTATCGCAATCGGGCGGATGGGTTATGAATTCTGTAGAAAACAAGGGATGCCTGTAGCTAAGAGTATTATTGGTGTGCCTGATCAGCCTAATTTCTCAGAAATTAAGGAATTGGCGTCTGAAACAGTACAAATGTATATTGATGAAGAGATTGATGAGCTAGTCATTTTCTATAATCACTATGTTAGTGCTATTTCCCAGGAAGTAACAACAACGCAACTACTTCCTATTACGAATATTCCTCATAATGGATCAAGCAGCCAATATGAGTACGAACCAAGTCAAGAACAAATCTTGGAAGTTCTTTTACCACAATATGCAGAAAGTCTTATTTATGGAGCATTACTAGATGGTAAGGCAAGTGAACATGCTGCTCGTATGACAGCAATGAAGAGTGCTACGGATAACGCAGATGATCTCATCGGAGATTTAACTTTGTCTTATAACCGTGCACGCCAAGCAGCTATCACGCAGGAAATCACTGAAATTATCGGTGGAGTAGCTGCATTAGAATAGCTCGATAGTAAGTTAGGAGGGAAATCGATGAGCAAAGGACACGTTACACAAGTTATGGGACCAGTCGTAGATGTTAAATTTGACGACGGCCAGATCCCAGCTATATATAACGCTTTGAACATCATTGTTGAACCCGAAGATGGTTCCGAAGCAACTACCCAAACATTGGAAGTCGCTCTACATCTTGGTGATAATAATGTTCGTACTATCGCAATGGGTTCCACAGATGGTGTTAAGCGTGGCATGATCGTAGAAAATCTCGGGAGACCAATATCTGTACCAGTAGGTGAGGTTACCTTAGGACGTGTATTTAACGTACTTGGGGAAAAAATTGATCTTGATGAACCTTTGGCGCCAGATACTCGTCTAGATCCGATTCACCGTGAAGCACCAAAATTTGAAAACCTGTCTACAGAAACAGAAATTCTTGAAACAGGAATTAAAGTTGTAGACCTTTTAGCACCATACATTAAAGGTGGTAAGATTGGTTTATTTGGTGGAGCCGGTGTAGGTAAAACCGTATTAATTCAGGAGTTAATCAATAACATTGCCCAGGAGCATGGTGGTCTGTCTGTATTCGCCGGTGTTGGGGAACGTACACGTGAAGGTAATGACCTTTACTATGAAATGAAAGACTCTGGTGTTATTACAAAAACTGCTATGGTCTTCGGACAAATGAACGAGCCACCTGGAGCGCGTATGCGTGTTGCATTAACTGGTCTTACAATGGCAGAATACTTCCGTGATGAGCAAGGTCAGGATGTACTATTCTTTGTTGATAATATTTATCGTTTTACACAAGCAGGTTCAGAAGTATCTGCACTACTTGGCCGTATGCCATCAGCAGTAGGTTATCAGCCAACATTAGCAACTGAAATGGGACAATTACAGGAGCGTATCACTTCAACTGATAAAGGTTCTGTAACGTCAATTCAGGCAATTTACGTGCCAGCGGATGACTATACCGATCCGGCACCAGCTACAACATTTGCTCACTTGGATGCGACAACCAACTTGGATCGTAAGCTTTCTGAGCAAGGTATTTATCCAGCGGTAGATCCACTAGCATCAACTTCTCGTGCGTTGGACCCGGAAGTTGTTGGTAATGAGCATTATGAAGTAGCACGTGAAGTACAGAGTACACTTCAGCGTTATAAAGAACTTCAGGATATCATTGCAATCCTAGGTATGGATGAGCTTAGTGATGAAGACAAGCAAATCGTAGCTCGTGCCCGTCGCGTACAGTTCTTCTTATCACAAAACTTCCACGTTGCAGAACAATTTACAGGACAAAAAGGTTCTTATGTTCCAGTAGCGGAAACTGTAAAAGGCTTCAAGGAAATTCTTGAAGGTAAATACGATGACCTTCCAGAGGATGCATTCCGTCTTGTAGGCCGTATTGAAGAAGTAGTTGAAAAAGCAAAAGGAATGGAATAATAGACATAAGGTAGAAGTCTGTCTAAATTAGAATGGTCGCATGTTTTACATAAATTCAGCGACCAGCTTCATGCCTGTCTTAGGAGGGGTTACATTGAAAACACTAACTGTGAGTGTTGTTACTCCTGATGGTCCAGTCTTGGAAGATAGTTTTGAAATGGTTAGCTGTAAAGCAGAAAGTGGAGAGCTTGGGATTTTACCAGGGCATATTCCACTAGTTGCTCCATTAACAATTAGTGCAGTACGTTTAAAGCACGAAAACCGTGTGGAGCATCTTGCTGTTAGTGGCGGTTTTATGGAGGTTCGGCCGGAAAAGGTAACAATTCTTGCTCAATCTGCAGAAAAACCATCTGATATCAACGTTCAACGTGCCAAAGAAGCAAAAGAACGTGCAGAACGCCGCCTACAGTCTAAGCAAGATGATGTCGACTTCCAAAGGGCAGAATTAGCACTCAAAAGAGCATTGAACCGCATTAATGTGGGCCAATAATACAAACAAAAAAGCTTCTGCATGATATGATGCAGAAGCTTTTTGCTGTTGCAGTAATTGTTGATTCTAATATATATGCTTAGGTTATTATCCATCGATTCGAAAATGGATAAGCTGCAATTTAACTTGGTAGGAGTTTAAATTTCCGTTTCGGAAAATACACTTCGCTTTCCGTGGGCAACACTTCAGCTTCCTCGGAAGAAAATCACTTCCTGCGGGATCTTCAGCAGTTGCTTTTCCCACAGGAGTCTTCGTGTTTTTCCTTCACTGGTAAAGTGGTTAGATAATAACCCGTTATTCATGGTTTAAAGCAGATACAAATTGATTGGAGCGGAAGGGGGTGACTCCTACCGGAATAGCATGAGCTGAAGACCCTGCACGGAGCGTAGCGGAGGAAGCGGCTGAAGCCATGCCGGTGGAAAGCGTCCCACTAAAGCGGAAATCAATGAGTTTATCCACTTCCTTAAACTGAGGTAATAAATAGAGGTATGGGAAAACCTGTTTTAGAAAGCAGTCGCAGGTAACGGTATATGATAAGAAATTTTCATTGACATGCTGTAAATAATTGTCGTTATTTCCCGGGAAATTATTCTCTATTTCTACAAAGACTCCGTGTTTTTCCATAAAAAGCGTTTTCACTATTATATAATTCATTGACTTTTATCATGTTAAATGGCAGAGTATCTAGTAGGTAATTTAACGAAGGTGGTTATTATGTTTTCAATTGGACAAATGGCATTATTCAGTATGATATCACATTTAATATTTATTTATTTATCATGGAAATTAATGCTCGCAATTAATTTCGATCCGATCATCCGTAAAGGGAAGGCAAAGGAAGCGCAGGTTTTTTTCCTGTTAATCGCTATCGTAATTGGAACAGGTGTGAGTAGATTTTTCCTTGATATTCTACAATGGTCAAGTGACCTGATTTATTTTTTCTAAAACATAACAATAGTAAACTAGTAAATGTCGAGATTTGCATTGTATACTAGAGAAACCCGCTGTCCATACTATAAATAGTATAGTATTACAGGGGGTTTTTTTATGTTTAAGAAAGTGGCACTTATTAGTATTCTATTATTTTTTATTACAACAGAAACAATAGCAAAACAAGGTTATGAGGATGAGTTAACTGATATCGCTAATACGGTGTTGGAAAATAATCTGACGATCACATCCTGGCAAACCACAATAAAACAAAAGATTGATAGAAAAAAGATAGATGATTTAATTCTGGATTTAAACAATAGGTATTTAGTCACTAGGAAAGAAACTGAAAAAAGTTTAAACTATTCTTTTGAGAGCACACATAAATCAAGTGAAATAAACGAACAATATAATGTTGTCATTCCTAAGGATAATATGTATTCTCTAGAGTTCATCGCAGTAATTAAAGGTACGAATTGGAGCCATGAGACTCAAGAAAAATACGTAAGAAAGCTAAAAAAAATATCAGATCGATATTTCAATCAAACGTCAAAAAAATTTGCTTGTCTGACAACTAGTAATGATGGTATAATTAAAGGTGATTATTTTTTAAAAGATTTGACAAAAAAACTCCATATTCAACATGTACATACACAATATGACAACATGGTAAATTCGGTGCATAAAAAAATCCTTTACGGGTATACACCACTATGGAGCGAAAAAATTGTAGTAAAAAATACACCGATGAATGTGCAAGTGGCAGTAAAACAGCATGAAGATGGAACACAGACATACATGATAGGAACACCTATCCTAATAAATGAATATTAATATTATGAAATTGGATCTGAAGGAGATTTGAAATATGGAAAAAATCATCGTAAGAGGCGGACACCAATTAAAGGGCACCGTAAAGGTCGAGGGTGCAAAGAATGCGGTCCTTCCTGTAATTGCTGCAAGCCTAATAGCAAGTGAAGGAAAGAGTGTCATCAAAGATGTTCCCGAATTGGCGGATGTATATACAATAAATCAAGTACTAAGCAATATGAATGCAGATGTCCATTTTGAAAATAATACAGTTACTGTTGATGCTTCCAATCAGCTAACAACGGAAGCTCCGTTTGAATATGTGAGAAAGATGCGAGCATCTGTATTGGTATTAGGACCTTTATTGGCACGCTATGGTCATGCGAATGTTGCTATGCCTGGTGGGTGTGCGATTGGTTCACGACCTATTGATCTGCATCTAAAAGGCTTTGAAGCAATGGGAGCAGAAGTACATGTTGGGAATGGTTTTGTAGAAGCACACGTGAAAGGGCGCCTCCAAGGTGCTAAAATCTATCTTGATATGCCTAGTGTCGGTGCTACGGAAAATATTATGATGGCAGCAGCGTTGGCAGAAGGTAAAACAGTTTTAGAAAACTGTGCAAAAGAACCTGAAATTGTAGATTTAGCAAACTATTTAAATAAAATGGGCGCTAAAATAGTTGGTGCAGGTACAGAGACGATTCGTATCGAAGGTGTGGAAAAGCTTTACGGTGTAGAGCATTCCATTATTCCAGATCGCGTTGAAGCAGGAACATTTATGGTTGCTGCAGCAATTACCGGTGGTAACATTTTAATTGAAAATGCAGAAAGTGAGCATTTACGCTCCGTTATTTCAAAGCTGGAAGAAATGAACGTAACAGTGAAGGAAGAGAATAACGGCCTTCGAGTTATTGGACCGAAGCAATTAAAAGCAACAGATATAAAGACTTTGCCACATCCAGGTTTTCCTACAGATATGCAATCACAAATGATGGCATTAATGCTATGTGCGCAAGGGACTAGTGTTATTACGGAAACAGTTTTTGAAAACAGATTTATGCATGTGGAAGAATTCCGTAGAATGAATGCAAAAATGAAGATTGAGGGTCGTAGTGTTATTATTGAAGGTCCAAGTAAGCTACAAGGAGCAGAGGTTGCAGCGACCGATCTTCGTGCAGCAGCAGCATTAATCCTAGCTGGTCTGTGTTCAGATGGGTATACACGAGTGACTGAATTAAAACACCTTGATCGCGGCTATGTGAATTTTGCAGGTAAATTGGCTGCACTAGGAGCAGATATCGAACGCGTTGATGAAAGTGGAGATGTAATTAATCCATTTGTAAAAGTAGATTATCAAAAACAAAACATTATTGCAGAGTTATCATAATAAAATTACCATATTTAATCCAAGAAGCAGGTGAGCATATCTATGTTCATCTGTTTTTTGTGTTGTCTAAAGAACCATAATATTTGGGGCTATGCAATGATTCGCGAAATATATAAACTGTGAACTAACTTTTGTTGTTTGTAAATGGCCGTTTCGGAAAATCCACTTCGCTTTCCGCGGGCAACGCTTCAGCTTCCTCGGAAGAACATCACTTCCTGCGGGATCTTCAGCCGTTGCTTTTCCCGCAGGAGTATTCGTGTTTTTCCTTCACTGGTAAAGTGGTTAAATAATAACCTGACATATAGATTAATGCAGATACATATTGATTGGAGCAGAAGGGGGTAATCTAAGAACGCCACGTCCTTTGGCAACGATTGCATGACCAACGTCCTCGAAAAAGAAACCCGCTTTTTCATCGTGCGATGATTCTCTTAGAAGCTTTCCTTGTCCTGTTGGCCCGCGACTCCTGCCTCGAATAGCATGAGCTGAAGACTAGTATTTTTATAGCTTACTAGCCAGTATTGGTTTATTTTTATTTTTTTATACCGATAATTCAAAAAATCTGTGAGCATTTTAGATGACCTTTCCATTTTAAAAATTGTCTTTTAATTTCAAAATATGTATGGTAAAATTGAAAGAAAATTACCAATAATTTTAATGGAAGGAAAAGGTGCTACTTCATGAAACTATACATCTCTGTGGATATGGAAGGAATCACTGGTTTACCTGACCATACATATGTAGACTTTCGACAGCATAATTATGAGCGGGCGAGAAAAATAATGACAGATGAAACGAATTATGTAATTAATGCAGCATGGAAAGCAGGCTGGAAAGATATTTTAGTGAATGATAGTCACTCAAAAATGAATAATATTTTAATAGACCACTTACATCCGGAAGCAAAATTAATAACCGGAGAAGTGAAACCGCTTTCGATGATGCAAGGTTTGGATAATACATATGATGGAGCAATGTTTGTGGGCTACCATGCTCGTGCAGGCCAAATTGGTGTCATGTCTCATGCCATGATCCACGCCGTGAGAAATTTTTACATAAATGATCATGTCGTTGGTGAAATGGGTTTTAATGCTTATGTCGCAGGCCATTATGGAGTGCCAATTCTTCTTGTTGCTGGAGACGACCAGGCAACGAAAGAGGCGGAGGAATTAATCCCAGGCGTTACTGTAGCTGCAGTGAAGGAGACAATTTCCAGATCGTCTGTAAAAAGCATGACACCAACGAAAGCCGGGGAGTTTTTGACAGAAAAGGTAAAGGTAGCGTTGGAAAACCGCAATCACGTAAAACCGTTAACACCTCCGGAAAATCCATTATTACGAATTGAATTTAATAATTATGGACAGGCAGAATGGGCAAATCTGATGCCTGGAACAGAAATCGAATCTGGCACTACTATTGTTCGTTTTCAGGCAAAAAATATACTGGAAGCATATCAAGCGATGCTTGTCATGACAGAGCTCGCGATGAATACTACATTTTCTTAGGAGGGGTTACCAATGCTGAAATATATACTGAAGCGATTATTAATTATGGCTGTAACCCTATGGATCATTGTTACCTTAACATTTGTTTTAATGGTGTCCATTCCGGGTTCACCCTTAAATGAAGAGCGTGGAACGAATGAAACCGTGCAGAAAAACCTGGAGGCACACTATAACCTGGATGAGCCATACCATATTCAATATTTACTCTACTTAAAATCCATTGTGACACTGGACTTTGGGCCTTCTATTAAACAACCAAACCAAACGGTAAATGATTTACTTGGAAGAGGGTTCCCAATTTCATTTGAACTTGGGATTGTCACCATATTAGTAGCAGTTTTTTCTGGAATCATTCTTGGTATAATTGCCGCTTTGAAACATAACGGTGTTATTGATTATATGGCAATGAGCATCGCCGTTCTGGGAATTTCCATACCAAACTTTGTTCTTGCTACATTACTCATTCAGCAGCTGGCTGTAACCTATGAGATTTTCCCTGTTGCAACATGGTCCAGTCCTGCACATATGGTGCTTCCTATTATAGCACTTGCGACTGGGCCAATGGCGATTATTGCAAGGCTAACAAGGTCTACCATGCTAGAAGTCCTTACACAGGATTATATTAAGATGGCAAGAGCGAAGGGGCTTTCCCCATGGAAAATTGTGTTTAAGCATGCACTTAAGAATGCGCTTATGCCTGTTGTTACGATCATGGGTACGTTACTTGCAGGTATCTTAACAGGCACGTTTGTTATCGAAAAGATCTTCGCAATCCCCGGTATGGGAAAATATTTTGTTGAAAGTATTAACCAGCGTGATTATCCAGTCATCATGGGGACAACTGTATTTTACAGTGCTTTTCTCATATTTATGCTTTTCCTTGTCGATATCGCATATGGCATTCTGGATCCTCGAATTAAGATACATAAAAAAGGAGGAGAATCCTAATGAAACTAGCAAACAAAGTAGAAACAACGCATTCTCCTGCTGAAATACCAAATGACTGGTTTACATGGAAAGAAAAAGATAAAGATGCCGCAGAGGTGGTTTCACGGCCTTCGTTGTCTTATTGGCAGGATGCCTGGAAGCGACTTGTGAAAAATAAATTGGCGATGGCTGGACTTGTTTTTCTTGTCTTATTAACTGTTATGGCTATTTTGGGCCCGATCATCTCACCATATACGGTAGATAAAACTAATTTACCAAATCAATTCCAGCCTCCATCCGGAGATCACTGGTTTGGAACAGACTCCTTGGGACGGGACGTATTTACAAGAACTTGGTTTGGTGCCCGAATATCCTTATTTGTTGGACTGATGGCAGCATTAATTGATTTTACTATTGGAATTATTTATGGAGGTATCTCCGGCTATAAGGGCGGACGTGCTGACAATATTATGATGCGTATTATTGAAATTTTATACGGATTACCATACTTGCTTGTAGTCATTTTATTACTGGTTGTTCTTGGCCCAAGTTTAGGAACGATTATCCTTGCTTTAACAGTTACCGGCTGGGTAGGGATGGCCCGGATTGTTCGTGGCCAGGTACTTCAGATCAAAAATTATGAGTTTGTCCTGGCTTCGAAATCATTTGGCACCAAGACATCACGAATCATTAGAAAAAATTTAATACCAAATACAATGGGACCAATCATTGTGCAAATGACGTTAACGGTTCCCAGCGCTATTTTTGCTGAGGCGTTCCTGAGCTTTCTGGGACTTGGAATTCAATCTCCACATGCGAGTTGGGGCATGATGGCAAATGATGCTTTGGGAGCAATTCTTTCCGGACATTGGTGGACATTATTCTTCCCTGCATTTTTCATATCGTTTACGATGTTTGCATTTAATGTATTAGGTGACGGGCTTCAGGATGCACTTGATCCGAAGCTGAGGAAGTAGGTGACATAGATGGAAAAAATACTAGATGTAAAAGACCTTCACGTAACCTTTACTACATACGGTGGTACGGTAAAAGCTGTGCGGGGAGTTAACTTTCACTTGAATAAAGGAGAAACATTAGCAATTGTAGGAGAGTCCGGATGTGGTAAAAGCGTTACCTCCAATGCGATTATGCGATTAATACCTGATCCGCCCGGCAAGATCTCCAATGGTACCATTCATTTTCATGGAAAAGATCTTGTCCGATTGTCTGAAAAACAGATGAGGGATATTCGGGGTGTTGATATCTCCATGATATTCCAGGATCCAATGACTGCGTTGAACCCGACATTGACAATTGGAACCCAATTAATGGAGGGGTTAAGGCAGCATAAAAAAATATCTGGTGAAGAAGCCAAACAAAAAGCTTTGGAAATGATGAAGCTTGTAGGTATTCCTAATCCGGAAGAGCGCTTAAAGCAATATCCACACCAATTCAGTGGAGGAATGCGGCAACGGATCGTGATCGCAATGGCGTTAATTTGTGATCCTGAATTGCTGATCGCGGATGAACCTACAACTGCACTGGACGTGACGATACAGGCACAGATATTAGAGCTGTTTAACAAAATTCAAGAAGCTACAGGTGTTTCAATCATACTAATTACACATGACTTGGGAGTAGTGGCGAAAATTGCTGACCGGATCGCTGTTATGTATGCAGGGAAGATTCTCGAGGTTGGTACAAAACGCGAGGTATTCTACCAGGCACAGCATCCCTATACGAAGGGATTACTAAAATCGGTGCCCCGTCTGGATTTGCAAGGGGAAAAATTAACACCGATTGATGGCACACCACCAGATTTATTCTCACCTCCAGTTGGATGTCCTTTTACTGCAAGATGTCCATATGCCATGGAGGTGTGTGATAAAGTTTATCCCGGCACAACAGAGCTAAGCGAGGCACATAAAGTGGATTGCTGGCTTCAAGATGAGCGGGCTAAACAACTTTTGGCTACAACAGCCAATAAATAAAATTAAAGGGGGAAAAGGTATGAGAAAGTGGCTAGTAATTTTGATGGCAATACTTACGGTTCTTATGCTCGCAGCATGTACTGCAAATAAGGATGCCGGTGAGGAAAAGCCAAAAGAGGATGGCAAGAATGCCGAAGCAACAGAAGAGAAAAGTGACGATGGAAAAGTATTATATATGAATAATGGGAGTGAACCTACTTCACTTAACCCTCCATCAGGATTTGATTCCGTATCATGGAATGTGTTGAATAACTTGATGGAAGGTTTAACAAGATTGGGTGAAGATGATCAACCACAGGAAGCAATTGCGGAATCATGGGATATTTCTGAAGATCAAAAGACATATACCTTCAACATCCGTGACAATGCCAACTGGTCCAATGGTGATCCGGTAACTGCAGAAGACTTTGTTTATGCATGGAAGCAGTTATTAAACCCTGAAACAGCTTCACCTGCAGCATTTCTTGGCTATTTTATTAAAGGCGGAGAAGCTTATAATAATGGCGAAGGGTCAGCAGATGATGTTGGCGTAAAAGCCGTTGATGAGAAAACATTTGAAGTAACATTGAATGCACCAACAGGCTTCTTCCTGCATGTTATTTCAAACCCTGCGTTTTTCCCAGTAAATGCAAAGGTTGCTGAAGAAAATCCGGAGTGGTATGCAGAAGCTGATTCCTTTGTTTCCAATGGGCCATTTAAATTGGAATCATGGGTACATGACAGTGAAATGATGATGGTTAAGAATGATCAATATTGGGATGCAGAAACAGTGAAATTGGATAAGGTCCATTGGGCTATGGTAAATGAAACAAATACGGAATACCAAATGTTTGAATCCGGAGACCTTGATATGACTTCTATTCCTTCTGACATGGCTGACCAGCTGATTGATGGAGAGAATGTGGTTATTGAGGATCAGGCTGGATTATATTTCTACCGTTTCAATGTAAATGAAGAACCATTCCAAAACGAAAAAATCCGTAAAGCATTTGCGTTAGCAATCAACCAACAGGATATTGTTGACTTTGTAACGAAAAATAAGGAAGAACCAGCTACAGGCTTTGTTTCCCCTGGGTTTAAAGACCCTTCTGGAAAGGACTTCCGTGAGGTTAATGGGGATTTGGTGAAATTTAATCCTGAAGAAGCTAAGAAGTTACTTGAAGAAGGCATGAAAGAGGAAGGGTATGATAAGTTACCTGAAGTAGTGCTTAGCTATAACACCAGTGAAGACCATAAAGCGATTGCAGAAACAATCCAAAGTATGTATAAGGATAATCTTGGTGTAGAGGTCTCCTTAGAGAATACAGAATGGAATGTGTTCCTTGAGGATCAAAAAGGTCTAAAGCACCAGTTATCTCGAAGCTCCTTCTTATTTGACTATGGTGATCCAGTTAACTTCCTGGAAAGCTTTATTACAGACTCAACGATGAACCGTACAGGTTGGTCGAACAAAGAATATGATGAGTTAATTGTTAATGCCAAGTCCGAAACAGATGAAGCAAAACGTTGGGAGTATATGGAAAAGGCAGAGCAATTGTTAGCAGAGGAAATGCCGATTTTCCCAATACACTATTACAACCAAGTATTCATCTATAGTGAGGATGTATCAGGCATTGTCCGTCACCCAGTAGGCTATGTAGAGCTTAAATGGGCAGATAAGCAATAATGGAGAACTATTTACAGAAGTAACTAGAAAACGAACATAATAGGGAATGGCTCATATACATATGTACATGAGCCCCCTTTTTCTTTTCTAATACATAGAACATAGCATTATGCTTGCTTAAAGGAGGTATGGAAGTGATTAAACCGGAGCGCTTGCAAAAAGGAGATACAATTGGAATTATTGCACCAGCAGGCCCACCTGATCAAGAAAAACTACAAAAAGCCATCCCTTTTTTGGAATCACTTGGCCTTAAAGTAAATGTAGGCAAACACATAAATGAAATTCATGGCTATCTTGCCGGCACAGATCAGCAGCGGTTGGAAGACTTCCACAATATGGTTGCGGATCCTACGATTAAAGCAATCATTTTTGCTCGTGGTGGTTATGGAACTGGGAGAATTGTATCATCCATTGATTACGAGTTAATCAGGAACAATCCAAAAATCATCTGGGGATATAGTGATATTACCTATTTACACACAGCCATACGCCAACAGACTGGTCTGGTCACTTTTCATGGACCAATGGTTGCTTCAGATATAGGAAAAGAAGAGTTTGATGATTTTTCTGCAGAGATGTTCATGCAATTGTTTGAACCTGCTACATATGTATATACAGAAAAAGTATCTCCTTTACATGTTATCTCTCCTGGTAACGGTACGGGTATGCTTGTAGGTGGAAATCTATCACTAATTGTCAGCACACTTGGTACCCCTTTTGAAATAGATACGAATGGCAAGCTACTTTTACTTGAAGATATAGGGGAAGAGCCATACCGTGTGGACAGTATGCTTAACCAATTAAAGCTCGCTGGAAAATTGGAAAAGGCTGCAGGAGTCATTTTAGGTGATTTTGCAGATGCTGAGCCAACCTTGAAACACAGTTTAACTCTGGAAAAGGTATTTTCAGATTATCTTTCCAACCTAAACTGTCCTGTCCTCTCCGGTTTTAAAATTGGCCACTGTTTGCCACACTTTGCTGTACCTCTGGGCGTCGAAGCAGAATTATCTGCAGATACAAAAACCTTAACGATTCAGGCTGGTGTGAAATAGAACAACAAAGGAGGAGCCATCTTGCAAATTCAGAACATAGAAACATTCCGAACAGCTATCCCTCTACATACCCCTTTTAAAACTGCATTACGCACGGTCACAGTTGCTGAGTCCATTATTGTCAGAATTACCTGTGAAGGTGGAGTAACAGGGTGGGGGGAAGCGCCTCCGACCCATGTTATTACGGGTGATAGCATGGCAAGTATCGAATTTGCCATAAACAATGTATTTAAGCCACTGCTATTAGGAATGGATGTAAATGAACGTGAACAGATTTTTGAAAAATTACATGGAAGTATGGTAGGGAATTCAAGTGCGAAAGCAGCGGTAGATATTGCTCTTTATGATTGTATTGCTAACGCTGCAAATATCCCTCTTGTCTCATTTTTAGGAGGGTATACGAAAGAAATTGAAACAGATTATACCGTTAGTGTAAATGCTCCGGAGGAAATGGCCGCAGATGCACGTAAGTATATAGATAATGGGTTTAACGTATTAAAAATAAAAGTTGGCAAGGATCAAATTGAGCAAGATGTGAAGCGAATACAGGCCATACGTCAGGAAATTGGGAATGAAACGCTTATTCGTCTTGATGCAAACCAAGGATGGAAGGTGAAAGAGGCGGTGAAAGCTATCCGACAGATGGAAAGCCTTGGTTTGGACATTGAACTGATTGAACAACCGGTAAAAGCACATGACATAGAAGGGTTAAAATATGTAACTGACAATACAGAGACACCGATTATGGCAGATGAAAGCGTGTTTTCCCCAATGGATGCAAAGCGAATATTGGAAAATCAGGCAGCAGACCTTATTAATATTAAGCTAATGAAAGCTGGAGGCATCCATCAGGCAGTGAAAATTGCCACACTTGCTGAAGTCTATGGAGTAGAATGCATGGTTGGCAGTATGATAGAAACAAAGCTTGGCATCACAGCAGCTGCTCACTTTGCAGCAAGCCAACCGAATGTTACAAGATTTGATTTCGATGCCCCCCTCATGCTTACAGATGATCTTATCCAAGGTGGAGTTACATATGAAGGAAAGGTGATCCGTTTAGGTACAGCTCCTGGATTAGGGATTAACAAAATTAACGAACAATATATTGTAAACTAGTAATTAGAGAGCGTACCACAAGTGCATATGAGAGAGCCCGCGCTCCATATGAGAGAGCCCGCGCTCCATATGAGAGAGCCCGCGCCCCATATGAGAGAGCCCGTACCCCATATGAGAAAGAATCACAAAATATGAGAGAACCAGCGCCTCATATGAGAGAACATCACAAAATATGAGAGAGCACCAACCCCAAACGAGAGAAACCCTAATATAGGAAAGGAGTTCTTACTATGATAAAGCAGCAAACTGACTTATTCCCTGATGAAATGTGGGTTACAAATGTTCAAGTAGCTACGGTATGGACATCACCCGAATCAGCAAGGGCCGTTGATACAGCCGGCTTATCTAATCCCACCAATATAGATACGTGGATTGCAAATCTCACTCATGAAGCAAAACTGGCACTTTGTGATGAGAATCGTGTGCAATCCCAGCTTTTATATGGGGAGCCAGTACTTATTGATGAAATAAAAGAAGAGTGGGCGAAAGTAGTTATTCCCTCCCAGCCTTCTAAAAAGGATGAACGTGGCTATCCGGGCTGGGTCCCCCTAAAACAATTGGCACAAGTGAAAAAAGGTGAATGGAAAAGCGACCTTACTGTTGCCATTACCAGTGATAAGGCTTGGCTCACATCGGGTGAAGGTGAAAAGCTAATGAAATTGAGCTATATGACCCTCTTGCCTGTAGAAGAGATTCAGAAAGAGAAAGTAAAGGTAAAAACACCCCAAGGATTTGGTTACATTCATACATCATCTACAAAGGTATTTACAACTTCTTTAGGCAAAGAAAAAGGAACAGGCAAGGAAATTGTGGAAGCAGGAGAACCATTTTTAGAGTTAAGCTACTTTTGGGGAGGCATGAGTTCGTTTGGCTATGATTGCTCTGGTCTGGCTTATGCTGCCCATAAGGCAAATGGCTATCAAATACCAAGAGATGCGGGCGACCAGGCTGCTTCAGGTAAAAAGGTTGCTTTTGATGAGCTTCTGCCAGGCGATTTAATTTTCTTTGCCTATGAAGAGGGTAAGGGAAAACTACATCACGTAGGCATCTTCTATGGCAATGGGAAAATGCTGCATTCGCCACAAACTGGAAAAGGCATTGAAATTATCACCTTAGAAGGAACAAAATACGAAAAAGAGCTTTGTGCCGCATGCCGCTATTGGCATGAAAATGAGGAGTATTGATATGGAAGATAAAGTTTTGCAAGTGAATCAGCTGAAAAAGCATTTTGATATGGGAAAAGGAAAGGCTCTTAAGGCAGTTGATGGGGTTACCTTTTACGTGAAAAAAGGGGAAACATTTGGGCTTGTAGGAGAATCAGGGTGTGGGAAATCTACAATTGGTCGCACGATTCTCGGCCTGTATGATAAAACAGAAGGCGATGTTATTTACGACGGAAAGGATATTCATGCATTGTCTGAGAAAGATCGCTTTACCTTTTATCGAAAAATGCAAATGATTTTCCAAGATCCATATGCCTCTCTTAACCCTCGTTCCACTGTAAAAGAAGTTATTTCAGAACCAATGGAAGTGCATGGATTATACAAAAATAAAAAAGAACAGCTGGACCGTGTCTATCAATTATTGGAGGAGGTCGGCCTTAACCGGGATCATGCCAACAGATATCCGCATGAATTCAGTGGCGGGCAGCGGCAACGAATAGGAATAGCCCGCGCGCTCGCTCTCGATCCTGATTTTATCATTGCGGATGAACCGATCTCGGCGCTGGATGTATCTGTTCAAGCACAGGTAGTCAATCTTTTAAAAGAGCTTCAGACAGAAAAAGGTTTAACCTTTTTATTTATTGCTCATGACCTATCCATGGTGAAGCAGATCTCTGACCGAATAGGGGTTATGTACCTTGGCAATATGGTGGAATTAACTACAAGTGACCAACTCTATGATAATCCTTTACACCCTTATACAAAGGCTTTGTTATCAGCAATCCCAATTCCAGATCCGGATATTGAAGAAAGCAGAGAGCGGATTATTTTGGAAGGAGAACTGCCGAGTCCAATTGATCCTCCAAGTGGATGTGTTTTTCGTACACGCTGCCCAATGGCAATGGAAGTTTGCTCGGAAATCCGTCCAGCATGGCAAGAAGTAGAAAAGGACCATCATGTGGCATGTCATTTATATGATAATACACTTACAAAAGAGCAGACGAAAAAAATTGATCCACAACATGCTAAGGTTTTCTAAATCTTATGTTCTATTGAAATCCTCTTTTGTATACATTTAATAGTAGGGATACTAGACTAAATGAATGCAAAGGGGGATGACATTGAAAAAACCTAACACGTATTATTCAGCGAAGAACAAATCCATCGTAAAGAAAATAAAATCGAAGCAAAAAGCAACATACAAAGGAACACTTCCCAATAAAATTCCACCCTGGAAAAGAAAAACAGCTTTTCACAAACCCAAAACGGCAGCAACATGGAAGCTCCCTACCATTTTCCTGATATCCAGTTTATTTTTCATCATCCTAATTATCCCTACTCTCATTGTAATCCCATATGGGAAAGAGGATGGAAATGAAAGTAAGATGGTAGAAAAAGGAGAAACTGCCCAAGCTCCGCAAGAAGAAATAGAAGCATCACCATTTTCGGTAGCAGTTATGCGATCGACATCCGAAGAAGTAGAAAACGTGCCTTTAGAGACATATGTCTCCAGGGTGATTGCTTCAGAAATGCCTGCTGATTTTGAATTGGAGGCATTAAAAGCGCAAGCATTAGCGGCACGTACCTATATTGTTAATCATAAGCTTCACACAAATGAAAAGGATAAGAAAGAATCAGATGTAACGGATACCGTTCAGCATCAGGTTTATAAGGATGATAAGGAACTTAGACGTCTGTGGGGAAGCGATTATGAATGGAAAATAGATAAAATAAAGAAAGCAGTTCAGGCAACGAAGGGCGAGATACTAACCTACGATAGCCAGCCTATAACTCCAGCTTTTTTCTCTACAAGCAATGGCTTTACGGAAAACTCGGAGGACTATTGGGAAAATGAACTTCCTTACTTACGTAGTGTGGAGAGTCACTGGGATAAGTCATCGCCGAAGTTTTTAGATCAAAAAATATTTACACTAAACCAATTCGAAAATGCCATGAAAGTGGAATTAAATAAGAGTGGAGCCTTGGTCATGGAAGTAACCAGAACGAAAAGCAATCGCGTAGATGAACTGATGATTGATGGACATAAATTTTCAGGAAGAGCCGTTAGGGAAAAGTTGGAACTACGCTCAAGCGATTTTACTATTAAACAGAAAAATGATCACTTAATTTTCACTACGAAAGGATATGGCCATGGAATTGGGATGAGCCAATATGGTGCCAATGGGATGGCGAAAGAAGGTAAAACATATAAAGATATTGTGAATCATTATTATAAAGGTGTGGAAATAAGTACAGTCACAGACACAGCCCCAGCCCTTGTCGCTAAATAGACAGGGCTTTTTTTATTGCTCTGTTATATTTAGGGATTGTAAGTTGTTTCGCAAAATAGATAAACTGCGACGTAACTTGATAGTACTCTAAGCGGCCGTTGCGGAAAAAACACTTCGCTTTCCGTGGGCAACGCTTCAGCTTCCTTGGAAGAAAACCACTTCCTTGAAAAAGAAACCCACTTTTTCTGCGTGCGATGTTTCACTTAGAAGCTTTTCTGTTCCTGCGGGATCTTCAGCTGGGGGTGGGACTGCGTTTCCTCGTCCCATCGAAGACCATTTGCGATTACTCGCCCCATCAAAAAGCCCTGTAGCGGAAATCAATGGGTCCGTCCACTTCATTAAAATGAGATATACTTTAGTTCGCAGTTTCCTCCAACTCCACAGATAATTAAACCGTTGAAATCAATTCTGCAGGAGACAGAGAGAAGGCTGGATTTTATCTATATGAAGCTTATTATCTCCCAAAAAGGGCATCAATGGCACTTTCCCCATGTGGCAATCGCTTAATTTACCCCAAAAGAACGATAAAATACACTTTTTTCAAAAATTTTTTTCAAGAGATGTATAGATTTACCTTTTTCTGATCAGAATGGTTGTTGAGGTGATGATCTATGAATGAGGAAAACAAAGGAACTCCAAAAAATAAGTGGAGTAACATTTTTCGGAAAAAGTGGTTTTTCCCGGCACTTTATTTAACAATAGCAGCAGTACTATTGTCAGTGGTTGTATGGTATCAAAACTTGGATAATCAAATTCCAGATGCCCAGGACCAAATTGACAATCAGGAAGAAGGCTTTTCGCCAAATCCAAATGACGATGAGGCCCAACCTGTAATGGATCAACAAGAAGTAATAGAGATGCCTGTAACAAACCAAGATCAAGCAGAAATCGTAACTAAATTCTTCGATTACAACGCAGAACAAAAGGATCAGGAAAGTGCATTGGTCCTTTATAACAACAGGTATTATCAGAGCAAAGGGGTAGATATTGCTTCTGCTAATGACGAGACCTTTGATGTAGTAGCGGCACTAAGTGGTACCATTACTGAAGTGAAAGAGGATCCGTTACTAGGCAATGTCGTTGTGCTTTCTCATGATAATGAAGTAATGACCTACTATGCGAGTCTTGGAGATGTAAAGGTAAAAGCTGGTGAAAAGATCAAGCAAGGTGATCTTTTGGGGACTGCAGGAAAGAACTTATTCGGAAAAGACAGTGGAACACACGTTTATTTCGAACTTAGAAAAGACGGTAAAGAAGTGAACCCGGAAACGTATTTCAATCAGCCGGTGAGCAAGCTGGAGAACATTACTGAGGAAGTAGCTGAGGAAGAAAAAGCAGAAGATCAATCAGAACAAACCGAAGCTACCGAAACAGAGGACAGCAGCACAGAACCTGCGCAAGAGGAAGACACCCAAGAGAATGACGAAACAAATACGGACGCAGATAAGCAAGAAGAACAAGACAAGGAAGAAACGAATGATACTTCAGCAAGTGCATAAGTTGCTGGGATAGATCAACGTAGTTTAATAGAAACAATGTAATTTATATCATGCAGGATACTTGAAAAGTACTAATTTTGTATGACTCAGTACCTGCATCCCCCCTGACTAAATTTAATAAAGCCTGAAGAATTTCCCAACAATAAAGGGCATTCTTCGGGCTTTTTATATGAGAATGAAGTATAATAAAATCTAATAGTATGTTAATATTATGAGAAGTGCAATAATTGTTGAATTTTGTAACAATATAACAGGCAAATTAAAGTATCTGTCCAGATATGAAAGGAGCTTCCATATGTTCAATTCGAAGGTTGAGCTGGCGGGTATGGATCAGTTATCTTTGTCCCAATTAATGGGAGTGCTCTACCAGAAATATAAAGATGAGAAGATTACAAAAAAACGAATAAAAGAAATTTGTTTGCAAACAAATTCTCCGGAACTACAAAAAACAGGGATGGAATTCTTGTATATGAATGGTTTTTACACGGAACTGGAGACACTCATTTTAAAAAATCACCAATCCTCTTATACTTCAAACCGCAAATGGGCACTTGTATATCAGTACACACTTGAGAGAAGAAAAAAACAGACCCCACCACGTGAATTACTAGGCAGGCTAAATTTTATCAGAACAAAGGAACCCGAGTTAATCTGCTTAGTTGAGCTGCTACGCGTTACCTTACACTATGACCTCCAAGAGTATACAAAATTAGGTAACTTTTTGTATGTTCAGCCTCAGCTTTTCAATGAAGTAGAGGATAATGTGTTGCGCAATTTTTTCCATGTCAGACTCTATCAAATCTTGCTTACTTATTATACATTAAGAGATCAGGTGATTATGGCAAGAAAGTTCGGCTATCGTTTGCTGAACAAAACTACAAATGCAATGACCAAAATAGGCACACATATTAAGCTGGGCTTAACCTATACGTTTGATTCGTACACGCAAGGAATGTACCATTTCCACCAGGCATTGGAACTGGCAAAACAGCATCATATAGAAAAATATGATTATTTGATCCTGCAACGAAATATTCCTTTTCTTGCTGCTCACTGGAACCGGGTGGACAACATATACACAAAGGATAAGAGTGAACAGGCCCATATTGAAATTGCCAAAGGAAATAACCAGAATGCTATTGAGATACTTGAGGAACTCCCGTTAAATAGTCCTTTTCAACTGTATTATATGGGAAGGGCAAAGCAAGATAAACAACTTCTTCTAAAATCATATAGAGAATTTATTGAAAAAAGAAGTGACCACTTTTTCGGTAAATTACCACTTGCCGCTCTAAAGCAAATGAACAGTAAAGAGGAGATTTGATATCTCCTCTCTTTTCTCCTCATTAACTAGGTAATATTTCCTGCGTAAAAAGGTCCGGCTTTTTCAGATCATACATTCCAAGGAGGAATTTTAATGAAAAAGTTGAAGTTTTTTCTCTTAATAATCCTAATTTCGTTTTCTTTTACAATTACGACTGATCCAGGTACTGCTGCCGGTGATACCATTAAATCTGACCCTGATTTCGGTGATGTTGATTGATTCATTGCAGCTAAACCAGTACTATGCTCCATTTTAATTCAAAAGTACGAAAGATGAATAAATGATTTCTAAGAGAGAGCTGGACCTTTTTCATATATGTTTTCCCTCTTTATTTTGAAAATACTTCTTGTCCTTCAACGAATAATTAAAAATATAATCATAAACCTCTTCTTCTTGTAATAAAATGTTACAAACCAAGCAATCAGAAATGTCTGAGGTGAGAGCTTGTGTGGCACTTCTGAAATATATAAAAGACAGCATGCCTTTACTTAGTAATGACTGAAAATTGAATAAATTACTTAATGACATGTTTCTAGATCATTTGCTTAAACTTACATAATCAAATACTTAGTTCCTTGTATATGTAAATAAATATATGCCACTACATTTACACCTTGTCTCAAACCCGCACCTCGGAAATATCCAACTAGGGAGGCGAATGGTGTGCATGATTACATCAAAGAGAGAACTATCAGGATAGGGAAGTATGTTGTGGAGACGAGAAAAACTGTCCGGGTGATAGCAAAAGAATTTGGTGTTTCAAAAAGCACAGTACACAAAGATCTGTCAGAACGTTTACCGGAAATAAATCCAGAGCTGGCCAATCAGGTAAAAGAAGTATTGGAATACCACAAATCAATCCGTCATCTACGTGGCGGGGAAGCAACTAGAAAAAAATATAAATTCGAACCAGAAAACGAAACTGGAAATCATAATCAACCAAAACCGGTAGGATAATCTTTAACTAGCAGCTTGGGGAGGTGATTAATGGAAGAGGTGGACCTATATACTTAAAGGAAAATCCAGCAATAGGTAACTGTTGCTGGATTTTCTATGTACTGAGAGGGGCTGAGCCTGCTCTAGGGGAATAAGGGAGATTAATCGGATGGAGAGCGGTTCGGCTGGAGAATGGAATAATCTGTCGAAGGGCAGAGTAATCGGCAGGAGAGCGGGCTAATCCGCCGCAGGGAGAAACAATCGGCAGGAGAGCAAAATAATCCGCTGCAGAGTAAGCGAATCTTCCACAAGCTTATAAGTCATATTTCCTACATAAAAATTTCTTCAAATTGCAGTTAATTGTTGAAAATTGTGGTAAAATATTATATTAGTAGCATTGTGTTTAAAATGCGAGATAGTATTTTTATGCTAGGAGGATCTAGATTCATGTTTTCTAGGGATATTGGAATTGACCTTGGAACTGCCAATGTTTTAATTCATGTAAAAGGTAAAGGAATTGTATTAAATGAACCTTCTGTTGTTGCGATGGACCGGACTACCGGAAAAGTATTGGAAGTTGGGGAAGCAGCACGTAGAATGGTAGGTCGTACACCAGGAAACATTGAAGCGATTCGTCCATTAAAAGATGGAGTAATTGCTGATTTCGATGTTACGGAAGCAATGTTAAAACATTTTATAAATAAGATTAACGTTAAAGGATTTTTATCGAAACCGAGAATGCTTATATGCTGCCCGACAAATATTACAAAGGTGGAGCAGAAGGCAATTAAAGAAGCTGCTGAAAAGTCAGGCGGTAAAAAGGTTTATTTAGAGGAAGAACCGAAAGTGGCTGCAATTGGCGCAGGCATGGAAATATTCCAGCCAAGTGGGAACATGGTTGTTGATATTGGTGGAGGGACTACAGATGTAGCTGTACTTTCCATGGGAGATATTGTCACATCAGAATCCATTAAAATGGCGGGCGACAAATTTGATGTAGAAATTCTTCAATACATTAAAAAGAAATACAAGCTCTTAATTGGAGAGCGAACTGCCGAAGACATAAAAATTAATATTGCCACTGTATTTGAAGGATCTCGTACGGAGGAAATGGAAATTCGTGGACGCGACATGGTTTCAGGACTTCCTAAAACCATCACGGTATATTCTGCAGAGATTGAGGAAGCACTTCGTGAATCTGTATATCTTATTGTGCAAGCAGCAAGAACTGTATTGGAACGCACACCACCTGAGTTATCCGCAGATATCATCGATCGTGGTGTCATTCTTACGGGCGGAGGAGCTTTAATCCATGGTATTGATCAATTGCTTGCCGAAGAATTAAAAGTTCCTGTGTTTATGGCAGAAGAGCCAATGAATTGTGTAGCGAAAGGCACAGGCATGATGCTAGATAATATTGATAAAATCGAACGCCGAAAAATTGTTTAATACACTTGGACCGGGTAAATAGTTTCATTTTCCTTCTATTACCCTAACTGTTCATAAATTAAACATATATATAGAAATAATTTTATTGAAGGAGGAGCCGTCTTGTTAAGAGGTTTTTACACAGCTGCCAGTGGGATGATTGCCCAGCAGCGACACCAGGAAGCTTTGTCAAACAATATAGCAAACGCCAATACACCAGGTTATAAAGCAGATCAAACAGCACTAAAATCGTTCCCTGAGCTACTTATTCAACAAGTGGGTGAAATGGAGATCCCTACAAAAAATGGCCGCAAACTTCCAGTACAGAAATCCATTGGTTCACTGAATACTGGGGTTTATGTTCAAGAAACCATTCCCAATTATGTTCAGGGTGATTTACGTGAAACAGGTGTGTCTACGGACCTTGCTCTTGTGAGCGGTGCACTTCCTGATGAGACTGGTAATTTATTTTTTACAGTGCAAAATGAGGCAGGGGAAGAGCGTTACACACGTAATGGTAATTTTACAGTAGACGGGCAAGGCTATCTTGTAACAAAGCAGGGTTATTATGTGTTGAATCAACAAGGTGATCCAATCCAGACAAATGGAATGGAATTCACGGTGACTCAAGACGGTTTTCTTCAGACAGAAGGACAGACTACTCCTTTAGGTATAGCTTATACAGAAAATGCAAATGCATTTGTAAAAGAGGGTAATGGTCTGTATCAAGGTCAGGCAGACGCTGTACCAGCCGGAACTTCATTTAAAGTAGAGCAAGGTTTTCTGGAACGGTCGAATGTAGATTCACTGCAATCCATGACCCAAATGATGGAGGCATATCGTATGTTTGAGACAAACCAACGGGTATTAAAAGCATATGATGAAAGCATGGGAAAAGCAGTTAGTGAGATTGGCCGAATCGGATAAAAGCCGGATGAAGTAAAGGAGGAGACACATGTCAAGAACAATGATACAAGCAGCTGTAACAATGAATCAATTACAATCAAAACTTGATCTCATTGGGAATAATATGGCAAACAGTGAAACAACAGGGTATAAAAATCGTAACGCAGACTTTTCGTCTTTATTATTTCAGCAAATAGATAATTTAAAGGATGAAGCGAATGCGGTTGGCCGATTGACACCTGATGGCGTAAGAATTGGATCGGGAGCAAAGCTTGGGACACCCAGCATTGACCTTAAACAGGGTTCGATCACAGAAACCGGCCGTGCGCTTGATACAGCTCTCTTGAAGGAAAATCATTTCTTTCAAGTTCAAGTGACAGAAAATGGTGTATCGGAAACACAATATACACGCGACGGTGCATTCTATCTTAGTCCAATTAATAACAATCAAGATGTCATGCTTACAGACAAAAATGGAAATCCGATTATAGGGGGAAATGGTTCTATTATCATTCCATCAGGGTTTGACTCTATCGATATTCACCCAAATGGTCAGGTATCAGTTAAGCGGGAGAATCAAACGGAAACTGCTGGCAATATTACTGTTGTCGAAGCTGTTCGACCACGTCTTCTTGAAGCTAGTGGTAACAATACATTCCGTCTTCCTGCAAATATGGCAGAGCTTGGCTATCAACCTTTTGAAGTTATGCAGGGAGTTGCACCTGAGACAGAAATTATAAAAAGTGGTGCTTTAGAACGGTCGAATGTGGATATTTCAAAAGAAATGACAGATTTAATAATGGCCCAACGTTCTTACCAATTTAATGCAAGAACTATTTCCATGAGTGATCAGATGATGGGGTTAATTAACCAAGTCAGATAAAGAAAGCTTTACTATTGGAATCAATAGAGAGGCTATTGACTAAAAACCTGAAAATACACTATAGTTATTATAAATAACAAGAGGGCATTGTCGGGATGTAAGGAGAAACAAGATCATGACTACTAAACAAGCAGAAAGACCAGTTGAAGAGAAGCAGACAAGAAAGTCCCATAAAGATAGTCAAAAGAAGACCAATGTGGGGAAATCTGCGTCAAATGAGCAGGACACTGCAAAGACATCAAGAAACCAGCAGAAGCAGAAACAGAGGGAAGAAAAGAAAAAAAATAAGCGACCAAGACTTCGGGCTTTTCCAATTTGGCTCCGGATCATTGTCGTTCTTCTTCTCTGTGCAATCGCTCTAACAGCTGGATTAATGATTGGCTATGGAGTCATAGGAGATGGTACTCCGACAGATGCACTAAAAAAAGATACTTGGCAGCATATTATTGATATTGTAACAAAAACCGATTAGCATAAAAGCACAAGCAACTAAATGGTCGCTTGTGCTTTTTTAATGGTTCAAATATACAGTTGGGTTATCCAATGATTGACAAAATGGACATGCTCCGAATTAACTCGGGTTGTCTTAAAGTTTTCGAAAATTATCCTGGTCTCCTGCCGATTAAAGTTTTCTACGGCGGATACTCATGCTCTGCTGCCCATTCTGCCACATCATCTTAAGCAAAGGTTAAACTTTTCCACGACCGCCTTGGATGAGACGGATAATTAAAACCACAAGGGCAATCACGAGCAGAATGTGAATAAGTCCTCCTACTACATCAAATCCAAAGCCAAGTGCCCAAAGGATTAGTAAAATAATAAGTAATGTCCACATACATTCTCCTCCTTTCTTACAGATTATTTTAAAGTTGACTAAAACAACTATTTTTATACTTGCAGTTACCTCTCTATTACCTTTTTATACGTAAGATGAAACATTTCTCTGGTATAATGGAAAAAATACATAACATATAGGAGGAATAAAATGATGGACATAGAGCAAATCAAACAAACAATACCTCATCGCTATCCTTTTCTTTTAGTGGATAGAGTGACCGAAATGGAGGAAGGAAAGCGTGTTGTCGGGTTGAAAAATGTTAGTGCAAATGAACCTTTTTTTCAAGGACATTTCCCGGAATATGCGGTCATGCCAGGGGTTTTAATCATTGAAGCTTTAGCCCAGGTTGGTGCAATGGCTGTTCTGGGAAAAGAAGAAAATAAAGGGAAGCTCGGTTTTCTTGCAGGTGTTGATAAATGCCGATTTAAAAAGCAGGTTCGCCCAGGTGATCAGCTCCAATTAGAGGTTGAAATCATAAGGTTTAAAGGCGCAATTGGAAAAGGAAAGGGAATTGCTACTGTTGACGGTGAAGTAGCCTGTGAAGCCGAAATCATGTTTGCTATTAAATAGTAATATAAAGGCAGAAGATGGCGCTTTCTATCCCTTCTTCTGCCAATACTATCTATGTATTTTTCATATTCCCTTTTAAGAAAAGCTACTACTTCTCTTATTAAAATTCCCACACTACAAAGGTAAATACCCTCTTCTTTAACAACACAAAATCCTCCTAAATCAAAATTAGAATTTTTTATGAAAAAAGGAGTATCACAATTCTAGTTCTGGTTAAGCTAAAATCGATAGCGAACATACAAAAGGAGGAATTCAACATGAATAAAAAGTTTTTAATCAAGCTTGGTGCGCCAGTACTAGCCTTGTCTCTTGTCGCTGCTTGTGGTACAGATAATGACACAGATCCTGTCGAAGAAGAGGCACCGTTAAACCAGGAGGATGACAACAACAACGACAATCCTGCTGAAGATAATGACATGAATAACAATGATGACATGAACGGTGACGGTATTGATGAGGATATCGATATGAACGAAGATAACGAAGACAATGGCATGGGCAATGACAACAATAACAATGATGATAACAACGAAGAAGATAATGATATGAATGGTGGAGCAGGAAACCAATAATCAATTAAGGAGCTATCATGAAAAAGCTTCACATTATATCAATAAAAAAGCAGAACAGCACTCTAAGCTATTAGAGACTGTTCTGCTTTTTGTCCTAAAAACAAGGAGCTTGCGCTTTCACTTATTTTTTATCCTCTGTCTTCTTTGCAGTAGTGGATTTTTTATTAGCTGTGCTTTTAGTAGAAGCAGCCTTTTTAGTCGTACTGCCTGACTTCTTAGCAGTTGAACCTGTGCTCTTCTTTGTTGAAGTTGATGCTTTTTGTTTTCCTGTCGCGTTCGTAGTGTCTTTTTTTGTTTGTAGAACTTTTGGCCTTTGTTTTCTTTTCTCCATCTTTTGATTCGGAAGCAGCTTTGTCGGAATCCTTCCCTTTTGAGCTGCTCTCTTGTGGAGTAGTTGCTGCTGGCTTTTCCTCCGATGTTGTATCTTCAGCTTCGTTTCCTTTAGCATCCTGCATGTAATCTGCTTGTAATTGAGCACCTTGTTCACTATCTTTCACATTATTAACCGGATTGGCTTTCGTAGCTTCTGATGGAGATGGAGAAGCAGCCTTTTCTTCTTCATTATTATTCTGTTTAGATTTTGCAACAGGCATAATCTTGTTTTCCTTTATCTCAGAAAGCTTCACTTGGGTAGCCTTTTGAATATCACTTTTTTTAGTGAGGGCTTTGTCTTTTACAGAGCCCGCCTGATATACGAAGTCTCCTCGTAATTCTTTCCCTGACTTCGGAGTCAAAAAGATGGCGGTTAGTAGCCCGATCATTATCCCGAAGATGGTACCTGAAAGGAAGCCTTTGTTATTTGACTGCTCTTGGTTTGCTGTCTGTTTTGTCATGTGTTATTCCTCCTCAACTTAGTTACTCATCCTATTATAAACAACTATTTGTTTGTATTTCCAGTTTTTCTTGTCTTTTGAAAATAACTTCCTAACATTACCCGAAAACGGGATTGATCAAACGTTTTCTTCTTTGAGCAAAGAATGTTCCCTTATCTGAATATTCATAGTAATATAGGCTTATATAGATAAGGGGGAATAGACTAATTGAAGAAACTATACATGATTACAAATAAAACAAAAGCTATATCTCTACATAATCACTCTACGCATTTTCGCTCTTCTATTATAGAAGCAGGTTCTGAAAAAGAAACACTCTGTGCATTCAGACCCGAACAAATCATTGATCAAAATTGTATTATTTATGGGTCTACACTAAAAAGAAGGCAAGTCGAATCTAACCATATCCTTCAATTAAAAAATAAATTGCCGATCCGGATTATTCCTGAAAAAAATATTTATATGTTTCCAACAGCTTCCATAAAAAACGATGCTTGTATTTGGGTCGCTTATCAACATATTCGGAAATGTATAGAACGACTCAATCAAACCTATATTCTCTTTAAGGATGGGACAGGTATAACTGTTGATGCATCTCACCATACCATTGACCTTCAATATATACGTACAGGTCAATTAGTTGCTCGCCAAAATGAAAGTAGACTGTTTGGCAATGATTTTTTCACTTGGATTAATTAAATAATGACCAGTCGGTTTATTTCATATAATAAGCAGGAAAATACAAATTTTATAGCCATGGAAATAGCTAAATAACACCACTACGGAAAAATACTGCGCTTTCCGGGGGCGGCTGATGAGCCTCCTCATGCTACGCATTCCGGGGTCTCACCGATGCCTCATCTCCCCCAGGAGTCTCCGTATTTTTCCTTCGCTAAAGTATATATTTCAAAGCTATTAAAGGTAAAAGATACTTCTTCGATTATTAAATATATATCAATTGATTGAAATGGAAGATGGCGGCCATATTATTTTTTAAGCATGAAGGGCTGCGTTTTTTTCAACGGGGCTAGTAATCATAGCCCCAGTCCAACTTTAGCAGTCCCTATTCGCACCAAGGCAGACAGTGGCTGTCCCGGGGTGGGGTGGATTCCGCTTGTCTCCCTTACTTTAAGGCTATTGCACTTTTGTTAGTGAGATAGTCAGTGAATAAATGTTATGCAGTAAGTAGAAAAACCCAATCTTTCTACTTGTATAAACAGGTTACACACATGTAATATAGAGAAGCAATCCATTTGAATATAGGTGACTAACCGGTCAGTCATAAAAATAATGAAACTAAACCGGACGTGAAAACGTAAAAGAAACAGGTGAAAACATGAATGAAAAGAAGCTTTCTTTGCTGATGGCAGGTATGAAATTATTTGCTCAGAAGGGTTATCATCAGACGTCTATACAAGAAATAGCGAATGAAGCTGGAGTCTCCAAAGGTGCTTTCTATATTTATTTCCAATCAAAAGAGGATTTTATTACAACAGTATTTTCCCATTTTTATACACAGATAAAAGAAAAAATGAGTGAGGTTGACGAGAAGAATCAGCCTCCAAGAGAGAATTTGGCGAATCAAATAGCTGTTTTAACGGAATATATTGCTAGCTATAAAGATCTAATAACAATGCACTTACGGGAAAATATCTCGATTGGGAAAAATACGGATAAGATTATTCAGGAAATGAAATTGCAAAATTTTTACTGGATGAAGGAGAAGATCACAGCAATTTATGGCAGTACGCTTGATGATCTGCTTATCGATACAATTATTCAATTGGAAGGGTTAATAAACGGTTATTTTAAGTGGATGGTTATAGATAATATACACATTGATAAAAATGAAATAGGACCATTTATTATCCGGCGCTTGGATGAAATTGTTCAAGGGATGTTGGAAAAAGAGGAAAAGCCTTTGCTATCATCAGCAAATGTCCCTAATACATATCGATATGAACAACAATTGAATCACGTTGCTTTAGATGATGTTATTGCTGAGGTATGTAAAAAGCTAAACGACTTGGATATGGATGCTGGAAAGAAAGGTCAGCTCCAAAAAGTAGTAGAAACAATAATGGATGAGGCAGAGAAAGAAGAACCTTCTCCCATAATTATTCAGGGGTTGCTTGCACACTTTTCGGCTATTCCTATGCTGCAATTAGAAAGTAAGCAGCTTGCCCAAATTTTTAACGTAGAATTATTAAATTGAGTGTAAACGAGAGGAGAAAAGATAATGAAGAAATTAAGGTTGGGAACACTTATTCTTTTAACATTTGCCATCATTGGTTTGCTTGCTGCATGTAATGATGAAGACGAGAGTAAGAGTGATGAGAAAGAGAAAGTGACACCAGTAGAGGTGACCGAAGCGGTGAAAAAAGATATGGTTATTGAAAAAATGCTATATGGCCGGACTTCGCCAAACAGTACGTCCCCCGTGATGGTTCAGGTACCAGGGGAAGTAGATGAACTGGAAGTAAGGAATGGAGATATGGTCGAGGAAGATGATCTTATCGCTAAAATTTCAACACCCCAAGGAAAGCAAAATATCCGTGCACCTAGGGATGGGGAAGTGGCAAGTCTTTCCGTTTCAGAGGGAGAAACAACTTCAACGGAAGAACCACTCGCAGTAATTACAGATATGGATCCAATGAAGGTAAAAGTAACAGTGACTGCAGATGCACGTTCGCTGTTCAAGTTGGAAGATACAGTGAAGGTAATGATTGATGAAGAAGAATATGATGCTGAGGTAACATCCATTGGTAGTCTTCCAGACGATACGGGACTTTACCCTGTGCAAGTTTCTATCGAAAACGAAGATGAAAAGATTTTACCTGGTATGGTTGCAGAAGTACATATAACCGAGAAAAAAGTGGAGGGTGCATTGACTGTACCAACCTCAGCAATCGTTGAAGAAAGTGATGCTTCGTTTGTCTATATTGTAAAAGACAATAAAGCAGGAAAGAAAAAAGTTGAAATTGTGGAGACACAATCAGACCATACGGCAATAAAGGGTGACGTCAAAGCTGGTGACAAGGTTGTCGTTAGTGGTCAGCTGACATTGTCTGACGGTAATCAGGTAAAGGTTTCGAAAGGGGAATAAACAGTGAAGCTTGTTCAAACATCCGTAAAACGACCTGTGGGAGTTATTATGATTGTTCTTGCAGTACTGGCATTAGGGATCGTTTCGGTACGAAGTTTAACCATTGACCTTTTTCCGAAGATTGATCTCCCAGTTGCTGTAGTTGCTACATCTTATCAGGATGCAGCCCCACAGGAAGTAGAAAATTTAATCAGTAGGCCGATAGAATCCTCTGTGAGTACGGTGGAAGGGATCGAGACCGTTCAATCGCAATCTCAATCCGGATCATCTTTGGTACTCATGATGTTCAGTAATGGAACCGATTTGGATCAAGCCTTACTTGATGTCAGAGAGAGTATTGATCAAGTAAAAGGAGCGTTACCAGATCGGGCGGGTGATCCCCGGATTATGCGCTTTAACCCAGATCAGCTTCCTGTAATGTGGGTGGGCTTAACCGGTAAAGATGCAGCCGCCTTGACCGAAATTGCAGACGATCAAATCGTACCTTTCTTTGAGCGTCAAGGTGGGGTCGGATCTGTTTCTGTTGAAGGAGGAAAAGAAAGAGAAATTCAACTTGTGCTTAACCAGGCAAAGCTTACGCAATATGGTGTAACTGCCCAGACAGTCACACAGGCTCTGTCCAGTTCCAATCAGTCTGCTTCTGTAGGTACGGTGGAAAAAGGAAATCAGGATTTACAGCTTCGGTTAACAGGTGAATTTGATTCTCTTGATGACATTAAGCAAACGATTCTGCAAACAGAATCAGGAGCAAAAATACATGTAGAAGATGTTGCTGAGGTTAAGGATACGTATAAGGATGAATCTAGTGTTACCTTGGTGAACGGCAAACCTTCTGTCGTATTATCTGTCATGAAGAAGACAGACAGTAACACAGTAGATGTCGCCAAAAATATTCAGGGGAGTATGGATGAAATCAAGGCAGATCTTCCGGATGATGTGGATTTAAACGTTGTTATTGACACATCTGAGTTTATTCAAATGTCCATTAAATCCGTTGTTCAAAACATACTCATCGGGGGAATCATTTCTATATTTATTTTGCTCTTATTCCTGAAAAGCATAAGGGCAACAATTGTTATTGGTTTATCGATACCAATTGCGATTATAACAACTTTCTCCCTAATGTATTTCACCGGAGAAACGCTGAATGTTTTGACACTTGGTGGTCTTGCATTAGGGCTTGGTATGATGGTGGATAGTTCGATCGTTATTCTCGAGCACATTTATACCTATCGGCAACGTGGCTATAATTTAATTGATTCAGCAATTAAAGGTGCATCAGAGCTTGCCCCAGCGGTAATTGCTTCAACAACAACCACGTTGGTCGTGTTTTTACCAATTATTTATGTAGAAGGTATTGCTTCCGATTTATTTACACCATTAGCATTGGCAGTTTCCTTCTCGCTCATTACTTCTTTGGTAGTAGCTGTTACACTTGTTCCAATGCTTTCATCCAAGCTACTTTCCAAAGCAATGGAAAACGGAGGGCGCCGCTATTGGTTTGATCGGTTCCTTGATTGGGTGAATGGTAAATACCGCAGTATTTTGAAATGGGTACTTGGCCATCGCAAGACAACAATTGCAGCTACTCTTCTAGCAATTGTAGCAAGTCTTGCACTGACCCCGTTTATTGGTGCAGAGTTCATTCCTTCTGCAGATCAGGGGCAGATGGAAGTACGGATTGAAACAGATCAAGGAAGCTCGCTTGCCTATACGGAAGAGATAACGGAAAAAGTAAATAAAAAGCTTGCAGACTATGAAGATATCATGGAAACAAACTATGTTAGCATAGGTGGCGGTGACTTTGGAGCGGGCGGATCAGCCAACTCAGCTGTGTTTACGATGCAATTGATTCCTTCAGGAGAAAGAGAGAAATCAACAGCACAGGTTGTCCAGCAAATGGATAAGGATTTAAGTGATATACCTGGAGCTGAAATCACCGTGAGTGCGATGGATAGTGGCATGGGCATGGGAGATCCGATTCAGATTCAATTGAACGGACCGGAACATGAAGTGCTATCCCAATTAGCAGATCAGGTTGTAAGTGAAATCTCTGAAGTAAAAGGAATCTACAATGCCGAGTCCGGAGCGGCTGAAGGTGTTCCGCAAATGAATATTGTGATTGATGATGAAAGAGCAGCAATGTATGGACTTTCCCAGGATCAAATTCTTGGGCAGATTCAATTACAATTTACAGGTCAGGTGGCAACACAATATCGTGAGGATGGCCAGGAGATGGATGTCACGCTCATGTATCCGGAAGATAAGCGCAGTTCCATTAGTGACTTGCAGGATATGAAGATTCAATCATCCAGTGGTGCTACCATTCCTTTAGAGGAAGTTGCAACATTTGATGAGATGAATGGGCCTGCTACGTTATTGCGGGAAAATCAACAACCACAGATGAATGTGACAAGTCAAGTTGTCGATAGAGACTTAGGAAGTGTCGTATCAGATGTCGAAAGTAAACTGGAAGGGTTGAACTTGCCAGAAGGTTACACCTATGAAATTGGCGGGCAGGCAGAGGATATGGCCAAATCATTTGGCGACTTGGCAATTGCGTTGATATTCTCTATCTTCCTAGTTTACGCGGTGATGGCAATCCAATTTGAGAACTTCCTATTCCCGCTTATTATCATGTTTGCAATGCCGACAACGGTAGTAGGTGTGCTGTTGGGATTATTCATCGCAGGAATTCCATTAAGCATTCCAGCGTTTATCGGGATTATTATGCTTGCCGGTATAGTTGTAAACAATTCAATTGTATTGGTAGACTATATCAACATATTACGGCGAAAAGGGAAGGACCGCTATGAAGCCATATTGGAAGCTGGTCCAAGCAGGTTACGCCCAATATTAATGACAACATTAACAACGATTTTAGCTATGGTACCTCTCGCATTCGCATTAGGCGAGGGAGCAGAGACACAGCAACCATTGGCTGTAACCATTATATTCGGCCTGGGTGTTTCCAGTATGTTCACCCTATTGCTTATTCCAGTGGTCTACACCTTATTCGATGATTTAACGAAAAAAATTACAGGTCGCAAGAGGAAAAGAAACAAGAAAAAAGAAGCATAAGAAAAGCCTCCACAACTGTGGAGGCTTTTTGCATGGAGTGTTACTGTGCTTCGAGACAAGTGAGCAGTTATTCGAGACAGAGCCCGCCGCACTCGAGACAGTGTACGTCGCATCCGCGACAAGTGAGCGATCAACCGAGACAGTGCACGTCGCATCCGCGACAAGTGAGCGATCAACCGAGACAGAGTGCGTCGCCCCCGCGACAAGTGAGCGATCAACCGAGACAGTGCACGTCGCCCCCGCGACAAGTGAGCGATCAACCGAGCCAGTGCACGTCGCATCCGCGACAAGTGAGCGATCAACCGAGCCAGTGCACGTCGCCCCCGCAACAAGTGAGCGGTCAACCGAGACAAAGCAGTTCGCACTCGCGACAGCCCGCACCCGTGGCCACAACAGCGCAGCATTAATAAGAGTGCTGGGGTGCTATATGAGAGCCACCCAGTCGCATATGAGAGAGCAAAAAATGAAAGCCCCAAGCTCACCTGACAGTCCACCAACCGCTAGCCAAGCCAACCAAGCAAAAAGCACTGTATCAAAAGATACAGTGCTTTAGTTAATTAAATCCAACTAGTTAAAATCTATTCTTCCTCAGCAATCTGCCACCAATGGAAGCCATCTTTTTCTAATAGCTCATGAGCTGCTTTCGGACCCATCGAACCAGAGGCGTAGTTTGGGAAATCAGCTTCTGTAGCAGCCCATCCGTCAAGAATGGAATCAATGAACCGCCAGGAATAGGCTACTTCATCCCAATGGGTAAAGTTGGTCGTATCACCAATCATACAATCATACAACAGTTTTTCATAAGCTTCCGGTGTATTGAGGCCATCAATCCCATTATTTGTATAGGAAAGTTGAATTGGTTGAGCAATCGATCCAGCACCGGCTTTTTTCGCATTAAGATAAAGCGTTATGCCTTCGTTCGGCTGGATGTTAATGACGAGCAAGTTCGGATGTTTCTTCGGTTCTTCCTTATAATACAAATTCATAGGGATATCCTTAAATTCCACTACAATTTTAGTGCATTTTTCCGCCATTCGTTTTCCTGTCCGAATATAGAAAGGAACGCCGGCCCAGCGGTAATTATCAATCATGACTTTTCCTGCTACAAATGTTTCTGTATTAGATGATGCAAGTTCATCTGCTTCCTCACGATAACTGCGAAGTTCTTGGCCATCCAAATGTCCGCTGCCATATTGTCCACGCACAAAATAGTCTTGAACCTGATCTTTTTCAATCATCCGTAAAGAGCGGAGTGCGCGTACTTTTTCTGAGCGGATTTCTTCTGTAGACAAGTTAATTGGTGGCTCCATCGCGAGTAGTGCAACCATCTGGAGCATGTGATTTTGCACCATATCCCTTGCTGCACCGGAATGATCATAATAGCGTGCCCGTTCCTCCACACCAAGCTTTTCACTGGACGTGACCTGAATGTTGGATATGAAGCGGTTGTTCCATAAATGTTCAAAAATACCGTTGGCAAAGCGGATAACTTCAATATTTTGTACCATTTCCTTGCCAAGGTAATGGTCGATCCGGTAGATCTGTTCTTCATCAAAAGCGACACGAATTTCATTATTCAACTCTTTCGCAGATTCTAAATCATGGCCAAACGGTTTTTCAATGACAAGCCGTGTCCAGCCAGGACTGTTTTTCAATCCATGGCTTTGAAGATTTTTTGCGATGGATCCGAAATACTCAGGTGCCATCGCCAGGTAAAAGATTCTATTACCACCTGTTTGATACGTCCCTTCCAACTCTTCTAAGAGACCATGAAGGTTGTTATAGGATTCTGTTTCCGTAACATCAAAAGAATGATAATAAAAATGAGAGATAAATTTGTCTACATTCTCATCTGTTGAAACTTCCTGATCAAGGGAGGCCTTCACATTATCCCGGAATACATCGTTCGTCCACGGTCTGCGGGCAAGACCAACCACTGCAAAATCCTCGTCAATTTTTCCGTTCTGATACAGTTTGTATATTGAAGGGAATAGCTTTCGCTTAGCTAAGTCCCCGGTCGCTCCAAATATGACAATCGTTACTTTTGGCGTTTGCATAGAATGAAAACCTCAATTCTTGGTATATATATAAGATTTTATAAATAAAAAAAGGATAAATCAACTATTGTGGTTGACTATCCTGTATTTTTAATTATTTCTGGATATATATGTATTTCTGTAAAATATTCACATTCTCAAAATTTCAGCAGTAATTTGTTTGCCGTGTGTACTCAAGAGGTGAAAAAGACAGACAATCTTACCGCGTTCTATGTGGTTGAAATGGAACAAACGGCCATGGAACCTCTATACTGCTTTTTGAAAAAACTTCTAATCCTTTAACGCATTTCCGGCCTTCGTCATGACTTGTTTCACTACCTCGGAAAACATGAGACCAATGGCAATTCCCCCGGCAAGTAGCATGACCTTTGCGGATAATTGAACAGCTGTGAAATAATCATTTTCTACAAAATTACGCATGGCATCATAAGCGATTCCACCTGGAACAAGGGGGATAATTCCAGAAACATTAAAAATAATGACAGGTGTTTTATACAGTTTGGCACATAATTGGCTTAAAACAGCAACAAGCATCGCACCAAAAATTGTAGCTGGAACCACGTCAAGTCCTTCTGCTACTAAAATATAATACAAAATCCAGCCAAACATCCCAACAAGCCCACATTGTAATAATCTATCTCTTGGTGCGTTGAATAACACACCAAATCCTGCTGCTGCCACAAAACTGGTGATCAGCTGAGCTAAATCAATCATGTGCTCCCCTCCTTGAAGTAGAAATTAAACAAAAGCAAGAACCACTGCAACTCCTGCGCCAATCGCAAAGGATGTTAATACGGCTTCAACTCCTTTAGACAGACCTGCGACGAGATGCCCAGCCATCAAGTCTCTGACAGCATTCGTAATATGCAGTCCCGGGACTAGTGGCATGACAGCCCCGATAATAATCTTATCCAAATCAACTCCAACGCCCTGTGTAATAAACAGGATGGAGGCAAGCCCAATAATTAGCGAAGCAAAAAACTCAGCAATAAATCGAATCTCTACAATTTTTTCAGCGCCAAGCATGGCAGCAAACCCAACCCCGCCTGCTATAAAGGAAGGAAGGAAGTCTGGCCATGATCCCCCAAACATGATGGTAAAGCTGCCGCTTACAAATGCAGCCGCAATAATTTGCAGCCAGTAGGGAAATGTCAATTTTGCTTCAGATACATTATTTAATAACAAATTTGCCTCATATACGGACAGTTCGCCTGCCGTTATCTTTCTGGAAATGCTGTTAACTTCCGCAATTTTATGTAAATCGGTGGAACGATGGGAAATCCTTCGAAAATGAGTTGCCTCCGAGCTATCCATTGAAAAGTTGATGCCTGTTGGTGTTGCATAGCTTTGTGCATCATGTAAACCAAATGCAGCTGCTATCCGGTTCATTGTATCTTCCACTCGATACGTTTCCGCCCCACACTCCAGCATGATTTTTCCTGCAAGCATGCAAACCTTGGCCACTGCAACCTTATCCTTCATTTACACACCCTCTCTCTATGTAATGCGAAATGCGAATATCTCTAGCTATTATATGACGGAACGCACTAGATTGAAAGAAAACACAGGAAATTAACAAAAACTTCTGGAGTTAAAATTGGTGTAAACGGATGGAGGGAGGATGAGACGCGTAGAAATAGTGATTAATCCAGTCGATAAGTATGTTGTTCGTAACAAATTAAAATCTCACGGTACTAAATCATTTCCGTGAGATTTTTTCATTTTCCCTAATTGTTTTTTTCGTAGAGTATGGTCTGTGCGATCCCAATAAAATATTCCGATTCATCGATGATATGGTTAATAACCACTCTGGCTGTTGGATTGTTTTCAGCTGCTTTACTTTCTGTTTTTACTTTTCTGCAGAATTGAGTAAATGCTACACTTTCCTGCAGACAGAAAGAGACGAGCTCCAAAACTTGCTTATAAAGATTTGCTGGGAGTTGATTGTTACCACGCACGACTGTTTCGACATAGCGTCGGACATGCTGATGGGTTGTTTCCAACACATCTTCCCAGTGCTTCAAAGCTTCCACATATTCCTTCTCCAAATCACTCATCAATTCCCGCATAACCACCGTATGCTCCGCTTCCTGCTCTTTCCAAAATTCCGCCTCATCCAGCACACGAAGCGGCATTTGATTGCCATAGTAAAATTGCAAAACATCATCTCCCTGGTCAATAAGTGAAAATTTATGTTCTTAAACTATATGCGGACAAGAAGGGAAACATGCCATTCTATTTAGGGGAGACCTTTTGCCTCAAGGGTTCCCTATTATCTCTATAAATAATTCATATAAAACTTGAAAATGGCTGCTCTATATGTATAATAGAAATTAATTGTATAGAAACGTTTTCTAGGGTTCCGTAACGAGGTATGTTAGTCTGGTCCGAGAGAAAACTCACAGCTTGGCTGTGCCACGGAGGGACAAAAGCCTGGGAGATACTGTTTACAGTTATCTCCCTTTTTTAATGGGAAAAATTATTGGAGGTGCTTTTTATATGAATGCAAATTGGTTAAAAGTATTTGTTGCTGCTTTTTTTGAAGTAGGTTGGGTAATTGGCTTGAAACACGCAGATGGGTTATTGGAGTGGGCAGCTACTGTCATTTGTATTATTGTCAGCTTTTATCTGTTAATTATGGCGGGGGAGAAGCTTCCCGTTGGAACCGTTTATGCTGTGTTTGTTGGATTAGGTACTGCAGGGACAGTGTTTTCAGGTATTGTATTCTTTGATGAACCCTTTAAGATAGCAAAGATTTTGCTGATCTGCGTTTTACTTGCAGGAGTAATTGGTCTGAAATTAGTTACCGAAGATAATGTTACAGAAGGAGCTGAATCCTAATGGCATGGTTATTTCTCGTATTAGCAGGTTTATTTGAGATGACTGGTGTGTTAATGATTAGTAAGCTGCATAAAGACCGGAACTGGCAGTCACTTCTACTCCTTATTCTAGGGTTTGGAGCAAGTTTTCTATTTCTCTCTCTTGCAATGGAAGCATTGCCTATGGGAATCGCATATGCTGTTTGGACAGGGATCGGCGCCTCTGGAGGAGCAATTGTGGGAATGTTTTTATATGGAGAATCAAAAAACTGGAAAAGAGTTGTTTTTATAGCAATGATTATCGGAGCAACCATTGGTCTGAAATTAGTTTCTTGAAAAGGAAGAAGGAGAGCTTGTGAGACTCCCCTTCTTCCTTTTTTGTATGTATTATGGCATCATCAGGAACAGAGATACAAGAGCGATAAGCGGCATACTCATAGAAAGCGGCAAGCTGACCATCGCAAATGCATTCACAGTTTCTTCAGCTTCCGGTGTCACATCAATCCGCTTATTAACAAGGATAAAGAAAACTGCATATGCCATTAGAAATAGAACGATCAAAAATGGGATATAGAGTGCTGAAAGCGTTTGGACTGGCTCCAGTTTGATAAACCCATACACAATTAGCAGGATAGGAATAGCTTCACTGATAGCAATACCTATCATAAACTTTGTCTGAACCTTATCTCTTAAACTAGGATCTTCTTTGAGCTTACTGCTATGTATCTTATAAAGTATTAAAATAGGAATCACAGCAAGTACTGCTGCTGCTACAAAAATATAAGGAACCATTTGGCTAACCTCCTTTTCCAGATAATTTAGGTAATATCATCTTACCATAAATTCTAGAAAAGAACATCGGTGAGTTAGGTGCCCAGCAGTTGAGGGCGCACTCGAAACGAGAACGTGCACCCAAGACAGAAGCGCCTGCGTCCGAGACAGAGACGCCCGCACCCGAGACAGGCAAGCGTTCATCCGCGACAGCAGTGCCCGCACCCGAGACAAAGGACCATCCATCCGAGACAGCAGCACCTGCGCCCGAGACAAAGGACCGCCCGCATCCGAGACAGGTGAGCGTCCATCCGAGACAACAGCGCCTGCCCCCGAGACAGGCAAGCGTCCATCCGAGACAACAGCGCCCGCACCCGAGCCAGAACAGCGTCCATCCGAGACAGCAGCGCCCGCACCCGAGCCAGGTGAGCGTCCATCCGAGACAACAGCGCCTGCCCCCGAGACAGGCAAGCGTCCATCCGAGACAGAAGCGCCCGCACCCGAGACAGAATTGCTCACGCCCGAGACAAGTGACCGCTCACCCGAGACAGTGGACCGTCCATCCGAGACACCAGCACAGCATTTCACTAAAAATACAGGAGAAAATCACTTCCCCTGTTTACCTCATATCTCCATTCTCGCTGCACGATAAATATGTTGCTTACTATCTGGTGCAAAACCGGAAATAGTTACCTCAAACACTTCTTCTTTGTGGTCATCTCCAGAAACTTCCACAATTTTTGAAGCTCTTCCATTTCCTTTCTTGATAAAACCTGAGGTAATCAATCGATTATTTGTCTGTGGCAACAAGTCTGCATCCCCAACAATTGGAGAGAAAAATGCTTGGCCACGTTCCTCGCCATACGCCCATACTTCCTCTACCGTCTTGTCTTTTTCATTAATGCGGTACTGTACTGCTCTGCTAAATTGTTGACTCACTGTTTCATCGCCGCGGGTAATCCGATTATTATTGTCAAAAAGTAAAATATCTGTCGTCTCCGGATCCTCGTCCTGATCAGGAAGTGCCATCACTGCATGTGGCCCTGCTGGGTATTTAAATTTTTCGCTTTTAGGTGTAAGCAAAACATCTTTATAAGAATCTGGCCATCCTTCTGGGAAAGCAAGAATCCAATCAATGTTTCCATCAGGAAAACTATGCTTCATTACCAAATCCTGATGTCTTGCTGTCATTACTACAGCATCGCTTTGTGTGTCCACCCAAATAGAATTATTATGAAGCCAATCGCCTGCATTTGAACCGGTACCAACATAATCTTCTTGAAAAGCTTTAGGGAAAAGCTCAGCATAGTCTAAGCGATTTACTATTTTGCCTGTTCTGCGATTTAGTTCTACTAGCCTATCTTCCAATGATTTTTCGGTTTGCTCATGTGTCGTAACCAAGAGATTACCATTGGAAAGCTCCATCACGTCTGTGTTAATTGCTGTGGACGGAATCTCTGATTTAGCATAAATCGGGTAGTAGTAATAGATTCTACCAAGTAAATCTATTTCCAATACCAGGTTGTGTTTTGTTTTTGGTGATCTGGTGTAGACTAGGAAATTGCCATTGGATAGCGGTTTGAAAAGTTGCCTCACACTAATGGTGCTATACCAACGAACCTTTGCTTGATTATCAATGGCAAATAAGTAATTTGCACTTGGGGCCATAAATGTAAGCCCATCTTCCATTTTCTCAGGAAGTGAATGATCCAATTTTATGTTTAAAAAATCTTTTGGCAATGGTTTTGTCTTTAAAAGGATCGTGTTGGTTTCATAAGCACCTGAATGAAACGTAGCTGTAACAGTTATTCGGTTTTTTGTATTAGGATACAGACCTATAATAGGTAGCCTATGAATGGTATGGTAACCAGGATAGGTTTTTGTAATTGGATTTTCTCCCTCGATGGTTACTGATACATGGGCTGGTTTCGAAGTTGTAAAAAGGACTAAAGCTGTTAACGGGGCATTGTGGTACGGGTTTAGTTGAACTAATGGATTGGTTAGTGTATGTGTACGATGGTTAAATCGTCTTTCAAGCCTTTTAATAATTTGTTGCTGTCTGTGCATTTGAGGCGTTTTACGACGTGATGTAGTCATACGTTATCTTTCTCTCCTTTAAAAATTTAAATATATAAAGCTCTGCCATCTGCTATTCGCTCTCTATTAACCTATTCCCTAAAAAAATGATTTCATTCTTATTTTATTTGGAATAAGGTCCCAAGTTCAAGCGACAGACTTACCATTCTGAATGAGAGACGCCCGTGTTCAGATGAGAGAGCGCGATATCCAAATGAGAGAGGCGAGCGTCCAAATGAGAGAGCGCGATATCCAAATGAGAGAGGCGAGCGTCCAAATGAGAGAGCGGCCCTCCCAAATGAGAGAGGCGAGCATCCAAATGAGAAAGCCACCCGCCCAGATGAGAGACCACAGCATCCAAATGAGAGAGCCCGCCTCCAGATGAGAGAGCCACCCTCCCAAAAGAGAGAGCTCCACATCCAAATGAGAGACCCTCACCCAAAAAAAACAACCTCCCATCAAAACCAGCTCACCGCTGCACTTCCTCCAACACTACTCTTTTCCATTTCAAAAATTCCTCTGAAAGCAGGATTTGTTCATCCCGGGGACGAGCGAACGGTACCTCAAATACACGCTTTACTTTTGCTGGCCCCGCACTTAATACGACGATTTTATCCGACAGAAATAGTGCTTCATCAATACTATGTGTAATAAATAGAATAGACTGGTGGCTATCCTCCCAAATATCAAGCAGCCACTTTTGCATGTCTAATCTGGTGAACTCATCCAATGCGGAAAAAGGTTCATCCAAGCAAAGGAAGGATTGCGGGCTGAGCAATGCCCGAATAAATGAAGCGCGTTGCTTCATGCCACCTGACAGTTCATGAGGATAGCTATGGATGACTTCACCAAGCCCTGCTTTCCGCAGCATTTCCTTGGCCAGGCCTTCTTCTTTTCTCCCTTGAAGTTCCTGTCCAATCAACACATTCTGCAAAATTGTTCGCCATGGAAACAGGGAGGCTTGTTGCGGCATGTAGCTGATATGTCCTGTCGTATTTGTAATATTCATCTCATCTTTCCAAATTTCCCCGCCATCTGGCATCAACAGACCACCGATCAAATTAAACAGGGTAGTTTTACCACTGCCCGAAGGCCCAATAAGGGATACAAATTCACCTTCAGCAATATCAAGGGATATGTCCTCCAACACTTTTTTATCATCAAAATGTTTACTAACCTGCTTGATAGAAAGCATTAAGCATTGCCCCCTTTCTTATTCCATTTCAACACCAGTTTTTCCAATAGTACAATCAACCCGAAAAAAGTGAGACTTAGCACCATGACAACAATAATTGCAACAAACACGCGTGATGTGCGGAAAGAGGAGGTAGCCAATGTCATAAATACACCGATACCTTCTTGGGCACCAAGCCATTCAGAGATAACAGCAGCCATAACACTATAGGTTGCGGCAATTTTTAGCCCTGAAAAAACGGAAGGTAAGGCATGAGGGAATTCCAATTTCCAAAATAATTGCCCTTTTGTTGCTCCCATCATTTTCATATAATGTACCAGCTCGCGGCTTGTTTGTTGAAAACCACCCAACGCCGAAACAGCAATGGGGAAAAAGCATGACAATGTAATAATGATTAATTTCGGCAATGAGCCAAAACCAAACCAGATGACAAGCAGGGGAGCAAGGACGATAATGGGAATGTTTTGCGATAATATTAAAAACGGATAAAAAGTTTCTCTTACTTTAGGGAGCATATGTAATAAAATAGCAACAGCTAATCCTACGCTAATACCAATAATAAATCCTACAATGGTTAATTTCACCGTGGCCATAAAATGAAACAGAAATTCTCCCCACGTCTGATTTGCTTCTTTTATAATATCGGTAGGGGAAGGTAATAGCCATTCTTCTATCGTAAACACACGGGTTGCTACCTGCCAAATAATGATAAATAGAAGGATGGCACCAAGTGGCCGCCATCCTTTTGTGAAGATCTGTTTCATCGGTATTTCTCCGTAAGTGTGTCCATTGTAATTCCTGCCGGCTGGTGTAAAATTTTAATCTGTGAAATGACATTTTCAGCACCGATCTCCACCATACGTGCATTCATTTTTTCCACGATGTGCAGCAGTTCGGATAACTCCCCTTCCATCGTTGTTTCCAGTGGGCTTACCTGGTAAGTTACCCCTGCATCCTCAATTACCCCAATCGCCTCATCGACCATTCCATATACATCTTTTACATTGTCAGCCTTTGGGATAATTTGAATACTAACTAACGAATTTGCCATCAATAGCTCCCCCTATTCCTTTGTTGGTAAAAATTCATTCGTAAATGCTTTCTCAGCGTCAATATCTTTATTTATAATCTCGTTTTCGATCATCCAGTCCGTAAAAGTTTGCCATCTTTCCTTTTCTTGAATACCCCATTGCTCAGCATCATCCTGGTATCTTGGGGATAACCATTCCTGGCTATTCTTCACCAGATCCTCATCCAAATCGGGTGCATGTTTTAATAAAATGTCTGCAGCTTTCTCGGGCTGTTCAATCGCAAATTCATACCCTTTTGCTGCAGCAGCGATAAACGCTTTTACGGTTTCCGGATTTTCTTCAATCATTGTTTCACTTGTAGCGAGTACTGGTGTATAGTAATCCAGCTCTTCCGCAAAATCTTTAAGATAAATGGCATTCAATTCTTCTCCGCGATTCTCTGCTTCAATGCCTGTCCAGCCGTAAAAAATATTTGCAAAATCAATATCCCGCTTTACTGCAGTGAAATAATCAGAACTTCCGATATTTAAAAAGTCAACCTTATCTACATCAGCTCCAAGCTGTTTCATAATTGTGCCAAGTACTGCTTTCTCCATCTCTGTTCCATAACCGCCATAGACCTTGCCTTCAAAATCCGCAGGCTCCGTAATATTTTTACCGACTGGCGAAGCATAGGCTGCGGTATTGTGTTGAATAACGGCAGCGATTGAAACAATTGGCAAGTCTTCAGCTCTTGCTTGTGTTAATTCTTCCTGAAAGCTCACTCCGAAATCTGCCTTTCCTGCAGCCATTAGCTGATTGGCTCCAGCCTCTCCAGGTAGCATGAGCTCTACATCCAGCCCCTGTTCTTCAAAATATCCTTTTTCTTTTGCTACATAGAGTCCGGTATGGTTTGTATTTGGTGTCCAATCTAAGGCAAATTTAATAGGAGTTAATTCCCCATCCTTGCCCTTAGCTTCACCTGATTTACCATTCTCTTCATTACAACCTGTTATAACAATCAGTAATAAAACAACAACAAGTCCATAAAAAAACTTTCTCATATCTCTTCCTCCTTAAGTGTTCTATTGCAAATGCTGGGACACAGAAGTTATCTCGTATACTCCTAGTAGTAGGTATGCTGCGAACTAGAGTATATTTCATTTTAAAGAAGTGAATGGCCCCATTGATTTCCGCTGCAGGGGGACGCTTTCCGCCGGCATGGCTTCAGCCGCTTCCTCCGCTACGCTCCGTGCAGGGTCTTCAGCTCATGCTATTCCGGCAGGAGTCGCCCCCTTCCGCTCCAATCAATTTATGAGCTTTAAAATTCCAAATGTCGAGTGGGCTTTTCACTTGCGCTTGGCGATGCAAAGCCTTTGACATCTGATACTAAATTCATTTAGTTGCTAAAAAGTAACTCTGAGCGGAGGAAAATACGGAGACTTCTGGGGGAGATGAGGCATAGGTGAGACCCCGGAATGCGGTAGCATGAGGAGGCTCATCAGCCGCCCCCGAAAAGCGCAGTATTTTCCGTAGCGGTAGTGTAACCAAATTCAATATTTTAGTAATCTTTCCAGCAACAAAATTTTTCAAAGTTAATTTAAACACCAAAAGTTACTTTGCAGTCTATCCATTTTGCGAAGCATTGGATAACCCCAACGTGTATTAGGGTCACCTTGTTTTTACAAATCACCTAGAACCTAAAAAAGCGCTAGAGGGTTAGTCCTCTAGCGCTTGGTATAACATTCATCATGTTGAGAAAAATATGATTATGTTCCCTCCGCTGGTACCAACCAGATCAGGTTCTAAGGGTCAGTATCATACGGATACAATCTCAGCCAGCTTCACCAGCCCCCCTACATTTATTATGAAATTACACGGCAGGAACGTCTTCCGCCTATGACTTATAACGCGTTACAAGGCAAGTATGCCATAGAAGGAACAGCAATGTAAAGGTATTTGGACAAATAATTCTGAAAAACACACCTAATCCCTCTAATTCCCTTATGGAGGAACTATAATTTGCTAAAAGAAGCCAACCTTCGCTATAATTTAAGGATAAAAGCGCAAGCGTCTTATTTAGCAAATGTTTGTTTAGACTATATAATAGGAGAATATAATGTTTACTTATACAGAGTTAGTTCTCGCAGGCTTGATTGCGTTAGTTACCACACTGGTTTTAACGTATCCGGTGAAGTGGCTCTCCATAAAGCTGGGGGCGGTAGACTTTCCCAGCCATCGGAAGATACATACCAAAGTAACACCACGCTTGGGCGGGATCGCTATTTTCTTAGGCGCCCTGGCAGGAGCTATCTATTTACAACCAAGTCACCCGCATCTACCTGAGATTTTTCTAGGAGCCATTGTTATTTTAATCACTGGTATCTTGGACGACCGTTTTAGTATTCGACCAGTTGCTAAACTGACAGGACAGCTACTCGCTGCGTCCTTTCTCGTTTCTTCTGGCCTAATTATTGAGAAACTGACTTTACCTTTTATCGGAACAGTGGAGCTTGGCTTTATAAGTGTATTTGTTACCGTACTTTGGATTGTTGGTGTAACCAATGCCATTAATCTCATCGATGGGCTAGATGGACTTGCAACCGGAGTGACTACCATTGCGCTCATTAGTATCTTTGCTATGGCAATAATTGATAGCCAAATTCTAGTTGCTTATTTATGTATATCTATCATCGGAGCAAATGTTGGATTCCTATTTCATAATTTTTATCCCGCAAAAATCTATATGGGCGATACAGGATCGAATTTTCTGGGCTACATGATTGCATGTGTATCCATGCTCGGGCTTTTTAAAAATATAGCGCTATTCAGCTTTATTATTCCGGTAATTGTATTGGCTGTCCCCATATTTGATACATTATTTGCTATCGTAAGAAGAGCATATAATAAAGAAAACATTATGATGGCAGATAATAAACATATTCATTACCAGCTTCTTAGAGCAGGTTATAGTCACCGCACGACAGTACTTATCATCTATGGATTTAGCGCATTATTTGGACTGATGGCTATACTGCTTTCTAATGCAAGTATCGTAATTAACCTCGTCGTCACATTATTCTTACTGGCATTGTTCCAACTTTTTGCAGAGATGATTGGTATTGTGATCGGGGGAAAACAGCCACTATTGGGAGCATTGCGGAAATTAGTGAATAGAGGAAGCAGAAACAGATAGCATAAAATGTATAATTATATGCAAAACATTTTTAAAATAGAGAGGAAGTTTTATACGATGGCAAAACAGCAAATTGGAGTTATCGGTTTAGCAGTAATGGGAAAAAATCTTGCAATGAATATGGAATCAAGAGGATATTCTGTTGCTGTATACAATCGTTCCGTGGAAAAAACAGAGGATTTCATGGCAAATGAAGCAAAAGGAAAGAACTTTGTTGGAGCAACATCGATCGAAGAATTTATTGAGTCTCTTGAAAAACCTCGCAAAATCATGCTCATGGTTAAAGCAGGCGATGCTACTGATGCAACGATAGCGACGTTGAAGCCATATCTGGAAAAAGGCGATATACTTATCGATGGTGGGAACACATTGTATGAAGATACGATTCGCCGTAACAAGGAACTGGAGAAAACAGGTATACACTTTATTGGGACAGGCGTTTCCGGTGGAGAAGAAGGAGCACTTAAAGGTCCTTCCATGATGCCAGGTGGTCAGAAAGAAGCATATGATTTGGTTGCACCTATCTTTGAAGCAATTGCTGCCAAAGTGGATGATGCTCCGTGTACGACGTATATCGGCCCGGATGGTGCAGGTCATTTTGTAAAGATGGTTCATAATGGAATTGAGTATGGTGACATGCAGTTAATTTCTGAAGCATACTTTATTTTAAAGCATGTACTTGGTCTTGACACAGATGAATTACATGATGTATTTGCGGATTGGAATAAAGGGGAGCTTGACAGCTATCTAATCGAAATTACAGCAGATATCTTTAAGAAAAAAGATGAAGATACTGGCAAACCACTTATTGATGTTATTTTGGATACAGCAGGACAAAAAGGTACAGGAAAATGGACAAGTAAAAATGCACTAGATCTCGGTGTTCCACTACCTTTAATTACCGAATCCGTTTTCGCCCGCTTTATCTCTGCAATGAAGGATGAACGTGTAAAAGCAAGCAAAGTTCTTAGCGGTCCTGCTCCAGAAGCATTCACAGGAGATAAAGGAGAATTAATTGAGGCAGTAAGGAAAGCTCTTTATATGAGTAAAATCTGTTCATACGCACAAGGCTTTGCCCAAATGCGCGCCCAATCTGAAGAATACGGCTGGGATCTGAAGTATGGCGACATCGCAATGATCTGGCGTGGTGGTTGTATTATCCGTGCCCACTTCCTGCAAAAAATCAAGGAAGCATATGACCGCGATCCAGCACTAGCTAATCTGATGCTTGATCCGTATTTCAAGGAAATTGTCGAGGGCTACCAATCCGCATTGCGTGAGGTTGTTTCTGTAGCAGTCAAGCATGGTATTGCTGTTCCAACATTCTCAAGCGCTATTGCATATTATGATAGCTATCGTTCCGAAGACCTGCCAGCAAATCTTTTGCAGGCCCAACGTGATTATTTCGGAGCTCACACCTATCAACGTAAGGATAAAGAAGGCACATTCCATACGAATTGGTTTAACTAAGAAGAAGGCTAGTTAGAAAAAATCCGGCTATTAATAATGATTAATAGTACGGATTTTTCTTTTGGTCAATAAGCTAAGTACCTTTCCAGCGTGGTTATCAACCATAATAATATCGAAAAACAGCATGAAAACTAAAACAGGTTTCCCGTAATCTATCTCACCGAAGAATTGATAGTTCTTTGGTTGGGGTAGGTTTTTTATTAATTAATTTTTGGTTCTAATATACGTTGGGGTTATTCAATGATCCGGAAAAATGGATAAAATGCGAAGTAACTTGTGGAGAATGGAGTAATTCATTTTACAGAGGAAGCACCCATTGATTTGCGTTTCAGGCGGACGCTTTCCACCGGCATGGCCTCAGCCGCTTCCTCCGCTTCGCTCCGTCCAGGGTCTTCGCCTCATGCTATTCCGGCAGGAGTCGCCGCCCTCCACTCCAATCAATTTGTACACAGCACATTTTGGGTGTATGCAGACGCAATTTTTCTTCCTAGGTATAATAGTAAATAGTAGCGTAGGAAAAATACGGAGACTCCTGGGGGAGATGAGGCATCGGTGAGACCCCGGAATGCGTAGCATGAGGAGGCTCATCAGCCGCCCCCGGAAAGCGCAGTATTTTTCCGTAGCGGTGTTATTTAGCTATTTTATATTAACTGGGAAATAAGTTTTCTCTAGTTCGCAGTCCCCTCCAACTATGAATGAACAAAATGCGTTTGTACCCCACCATTTGCAGTGAAGTCTATTTTTTTACCCTTTAATTTTCTATATGTTTTATAGTATTAGCTGGGAATTCCCTTCCCTTATGAGGCAGATGTACTATACGCCGAAAACGACTTGTTTGACCAAACCCGCTCCCACTAAGCCCTCCGCCACATCATCACTATTTATCTAAGCCCAACCAACATAAATCAGCAATTTTCTTCAATATATCCCTGTCTATTTACCTACTACTTTTGGCACTACACTATTATTTACCAATTTAATATAATTTAAATTGTAGGAAAATTATGTCACATATTGCTTGTGGGAAGAAAGGAGGAGAATTTAGAGGTTTTATACTATTCTATTAATCTTAATCTTAGGGGGAAAAATGTTGAAAAGATTAACCATCGCTCTATTAGCAGTTCTACTAGTATTCAGTAATTTTACCTATGCTAGTGCGCTAACAGGGGAAAAGCTGCCGAACCAGGCGAAGAAAGCAGAAAAACAAACGACCGAAAATATTGGAGAAACAGTAGATCCAAATAAGGAAGTACGGGTTATCGTAGAAGCAGATGAAACCCCTTCTATAGAAGTGGCAACCCAAAAAGGTATTACTTTTAAGAAAATGAAGGAATCAGAAAAGAAACAATTAGATAAAAAAGCGAAGGCAAACCAAAAAGTAATTAAAGACAAAATGAAGGGTAAAAAAGTAAAAGCAGAGTATCATGAAGAATTTACTACTGTTGTGAACGGGTTTAGTGCGGAAGTAAAGCAAGGTGACATTGATGAAATTAAGGACATCCCAGAAGTAAAGAACGTACATATTGTCAATGAGTATAAGCGTCCAATCGAAAAACCTGATATGAAATACAGTAAGGAGCTTGTGGAAGCACAGCAGGCATGGCGCGATTACGGATTTAAAGGGGAAGGTATGGTCGTTGGAATTATTGATACAGGTATCGATCCGTCCCACCGTGATATGGTGCTATCTGAAAATAAATCAGCAGAACTGACTCAAAAAGAGGTCAATGAAACAGTTGCTGAAGAAGACCTTCCAGGTGAGTTTTATACAGAAAAAGTTCCTTATGGTTATAACTACATGGATGAAAACGATGAGATTCGTGAAATTCATGCAGGAGCAAACTACCATGGCATGCACGTTGCTGGAACAGTCGGGGCCAACGGGGATGAAGAAAATGGTGGGATCCTAGGTATTGCTCCAGAAGCACAGCTACTAGCTTTAAAGGTTTTTGGAAACGACCCGGAATTTCAATCAACGTACGGAGACATTTATGTAAAAGCAATTGATGATGCAATCAAGCTCGGTGCAGATGTGTTGAACATGAGTCTTGGCTCAACTGCTGGCTTTGTAGATGAAGACTCTCCAGAATCGAAGGCTGTTTCTCGTGCTGTAGAAAATGGGGTACTTATGTCTATATCTGCAGGAAACTCTGCATTATTGGCTGACGGATTCTATTACCCATTATCCTCTATGCCAGACTATGGAGTAGTAGGTTCACCTGGTGTTTCTCACGATTCACTTCAAGTAGCATCTTTTGAAAATACGTTTATGACAGTGAGTGGACTGGAATATACGGTGGACGGGGAAGCGGGAGCAGCGCCTTTCTTATCTGCTGGTAACACAGAGCCACCGAAAGACGGCTCTACCTTTGAACTTGCTTATGCAGGATTAGGGAAGCCTGCAGATTTTGAAGGAAAGGATTTTTCAGGAAAATATGCATTAGTCCAACGTGGTGAGCTTGCATTTACAGATAAAGCGTTAAATGCACAGGCTGGTGGAGCTGAAGGGGTTATTATCTACAACAATACAGATGGTGTTGTTAGTATGGCTACAGACCCATCAATCAAAATTCCACAGCTGTTTATGCTGAAAAGTGATGGTGATAAGCTAGCTGCAGCATTGAAAAATGAACAGCAAGTGGCTATCACATTTAATGGAGATTCCTCAACCATCCAAAATCCGGATGCAGGAAAAATGAGTGACTTCACTTCATGGGGATTGACGCCTAGCTTAGATTTTAAGCCAGAAATCACTGCACCAGGTGGACAAATTCTTTCCACTTTAAATGATAATAAATATGGTTTAATGAGTGGAACATCCATGGCCGCACCACACGTTTCCGGTGGAGCTGCTCTAGTTTTAGAACGAGTGGATGAGGAATTTGGTTATGAAGAAGCGGATCGCGTAGAATTTGCAAAAACACTAATGATGAACACATCGAAAAAGGTTACTTTTGAAAATGCATTTGTTTCACCACGACGTCAGGGTGCAGGTCTTATGCAGCTCCATGCCGCACTAAGCACACCGGTAACTGTAGTGGAATCTGAAACAGAGGAACCAAAAGTAGCATTGAAAGAAGTAAGCAAAAACAAAGTGACATTTAAATTAACTGCTGAGAATCACTCTGACAAAGCAGTGAAATATGACGTAGCAGCTAATGTCCAAACAGACCAACCAGTACAAAATGGAGAAGACGTTGTAGTTGCTCCAAATGTTATTGGTGGTATGGATATTACGGATCAAGCTATAGTAAAAATTAATAATAAAGAAACAAAAACAATTAAAGTTCCAGCAAACGGAGAAAGAGAATTTAAGGTAACCATTGATGTAAGTGCTCTAGATGCTGATCTAAAAGCAAGCTTTGAAAACGGCTACTGGTTGGAAGGCTTCGTAACACTTACAGATCCAACAGACACTAATCCAGAATTAACCGTTCCTTATGTTGGGTTTAAAGGAGATTGGGATGCATCACCAATTTTTGATCAGCCAATGTGGGATGCCAACAGTTTCTATGGAATGACAGGTGTCGTTACTTCTGCTGAAGAAGAAGGATCATATAATTTCCTAGGAGAAGATCTTGCCAGTGGCAATATTGATCCTGAAAAGATTGCCTTTTCACCAGACGGAGATGGTGTACAGGATGATGCTCTAATGATGCTTTCCTTCCTTCGTAACGCAAAAGAAATGAAATTCAATGTCCTTAATGAAGATAAGAAAGTAGTAAGAACGATTAAGCTTGAAACAGATGTCCGTAAAAATTACTATGATGGTGGCAGTGTGCCAGAATACTCCTTATCAGGCGATCGTGCTTGGGATGGTAAAATCAATGGTAAGCAAGCAGAAGAAGGGCAGTATTATTTACAAGCAACTGGTGTCATCGACTTTGATGATGCAGAATGGCAGTCACTGGAATTACCAGTAATCCTTGATACTACAGCACCAGAAGTGGATGCTTCTTACAATGAGGACAAGCTGTTAACAGTGGATGTAAAAGACGATCCAAATGGAAGTGGCATTAAATATTGGGATGTCCTTGTTGATGGTAAATCTGTATTGGAAAATCCATATGTAAATGGTGAAACAGAGCATCAATTAAAGGATATAGCAGAAGGGCAAGAAGTAACCGTGGTTGTTCAGGATAATGCTGGAAACACAACAGAAACAGAAGCAGAGCTAGCAGAAGAGAAGGATACAACTGTACCAGATCTTCATGTGACTTCACCTGAACAAACTGGCGTAGCATCCGAGAAGGAAGTAGAGTTCTCCGGCTATGTCACTGATGCTTCTGGCATCAAATCTGTAACTGTAGACGGCCAAGAAGCCGACCTGCAGTACGATGAAGAAAAAGACCAATATAATTTCTCATTAAAAGTAAAGCATAAAAAGGACGATTTCTATTTCCGTCACATTAAAGCAGTAGACAATGCCGGAAATGAAACAGAAATCGGCCGCAGATATTTTGTTGATTCTGAAAAGGCAAAGGTCAAAGTAAAAGCAGACAAAAAGACAGATGAAAACAATGTAACTGCAAAAGTTAAAGTGAAGGATACCTTTGATGATATTAATGTATATGTGAATGGGAATCATGTATACAAGCATGATTTGACCCAACCATATGAAAAGAAAAACTTCAACGAAGAGATTGAAGTAGAGCTTAACCTGGAAGACGGCAAGAACGAATTTGAAGTGAAGGTCGTCGATCTGGGAGGACATGAAACAGTTAAAAACTTTACTGTTAAAAAGGTAAAGGAAGATAACGAGGACGATGATAACGATAATGATGGAGACAACGAAGAGGAAGAGGAAAACAACAACTTCTTCGGCTTCATCTGGAATATCATCGGCAAATTCTGGGGATTCTTCGGATAAACCATTAAAAGAAGCTGGCAGCCGCCAGCTTCTTTTATTTTGGGCTCTGAATGAGAGAGAAAGCGGTCATATGAGAGACATGGCGGTCTGAATGAGAGAGAAAGCATTTATATGAGGGGCGCAGGTGCCTAAATGAGAGAGGAAGCATTTATATGAGAGACGCAGCGCCCAATTGAGAGAGACAGCATTTATATGAGAGACGCAGCATCCAAATGAGAGAGACACCCGCACGCACTACCGCGGCAGCACACGCCTCAACCGAGACACGCCCTCATGCCACCGCGACAGCACTCACCCTCGCCTCCCAAAAATAAACAGGTTTAACATTCCCTAATAAAAGGAATGAACTAGTTAAATAAATATTTTTCGGCGTAAAGCCATATCAACGCAAATTCATCCATAATTAGAGAGGTGAAACATACAAAAGCAAATTTGCGTCCATATTATTACGTATACCGCCACATACATAGTAATATCCAAATTGAGCGATGTGGCCGACTATTGATACAATTAAATGTATTGGCATCAAAATGGGAACACTATATTTAAAACACTATTTCTATATTATACAAATTTATACTATAGAGAGAAAAGGGAGTTAGATCATGGAAGAGCGAACGACACTAAAGAAATCACTTAAGCCACACTGGGTATGGGCGATCGCGCTGGGATCCTCAATTGGTTGGGGAGCTTTCGTACAGCCAACCAACTGGATGGCAGATGCAGGCCCATTAGGCGTTATTATTGGCTTCGGAATAGGCGCCTTGTTAATGATGCTGATCGCAGTGAGTTATGGATTTCTGATCAAAAGCTTTCCGGTATCAGGGGGAGAATTTGCGTATGCGTTCATTAGTCTTGGAAGAAAGCACGCGTTTATTAGTGGATGGTTTTTAACACTTGGTTACATATGTATCGTAGCCCTTAATGCTTCCGCTTTTGCCCTCATGTTTAAATTTGTCTTTCCGGCAGTTATTGAACAAATTCCGTTGTATCAAATCGCCGGATGGGACGTGTATGGAATGGAAGTAATTATTGCTTCCGCCGCACTTGGTATATTCGGTTACTTTAACATTAGAGGCACTGGTTTGTCCGGCCAGATGCAGTTTGTTTTCTGTACGATTATGATTATCAGTATTGTTGTAATCACCTTTATGGTTGGCGGACACCCTGGGGCAGGTTTAGAAAATGTTCAGCCATATTTCCCGAAAGACACAACAGCATTTGCAGCGATTATTTCTATTGTTGCGATCGCTCCGTGGGCCTTTGTTGGATTCGATAATGTCCCACAAGCAGCAGAAGAATTTCATTTTTCTTCTAAAAAAGCATTTACATTAATTATATTGGCAATCTCCATTGCAGCAGTATTATATAGCATGATGATTATTGCTACAGCGATGACCCAGCCTTGGCAGCAAACTGTTGGTGAAGGCCAAGTGTGGGGAACAGCAGCAACGATTCAAGAAACGATAGGTACGATTGGGCTCGTCCTCTTGGTCACTGCATTAACGATGGGCGTATTTACCGGATTGAACGGCTTTATCATCTCATCAAGTCGATTACTATTCGCCATGTCCCGTGCGAAAATTCTACCAGAAGCATTTTCTAAGCTTCATCCAAAATATAAAACACCACATGTCGGGATTATTTTCACTGTTGTTGTATCCATGTTTGCCCCCTGGTTTGGTAGAGAAGCATTGCTGTGGGTTGTAGATATGTCCTCCGTTGGTGTAACAATTGCTTATCTTTACACATGCTATACGGCATTTTCATTATTTAAAATGAAAAAAGGAGAAGACTTTAATCCTTCCAAGCATGTTGTCTCACCAATGAAAAAATCCATTGCAGCTGCAGGGATGGTAGCAAGTGTGGCATTCCTCGCATTGCTACTAATCCCGGGATCTCCAGCATTTTTAGGAATTCAGTCACGAATCGCGTTGATTGCATGGATAGGACTTGGTGTTATTTTCTATATGGCAAAACGAAAGGAATTTAATAAAATTCCAAAAGAAGAGTTAAACTATTTAATTCTCGGCAGTAAAAAAATTATTGCTAAAAATAGATCGTAAAGTAATGCTAACATGCACACCAATCACGTCTTGGCATCTATTTTCATCATAAACAACTACTAAGCATTATGCCCGCCGGACAAACACCTGTTGTTTGGCGGGCATCTTGTATGTAAGGCAAAAAATTCTAATGTTATGTTGGGATTATCCAATGATTTGGAGAATGGAATAGATAATCTGTGAACTAACGCTTGTTGAATAGTGTTTCTGGAAAGCTCACTCAAATAAATGAGAAGTAAAGCGCCATTGATTTCCGTTGCATGCGGACGCTTTCCACCGGCATGGCTTCAGCCGCTTCCTCCGCTACGCTCCGTGCAGGGTCTTCAGCTCATGCTATTCCGGTAGGAGTCGCCGCACTCCACTCCAATCAATTGGTATGTGCTATTTTTTAAATAACTGCATTTAATAATCGAAAAAATATCTGATTTTTAATTTTCATAAAAAATATATCATAGCGTAGGAAAAATACGGAGACTCCTAGGGGAGATGAGGCATCGGTGAGACCCCGGAATGCGTAGCATGAGGAGGCTCATCAGCCGCCCCTGGAAAGCGCAGTGTTTTTCCGGAGCGGCGTTATTTAACCTTACCCTATGAAAGGGCTAAATAGGATTTAACTAATCCGCAGTTACTTCTTCTATGAAAATTTCAAATTGTACAAGGTAACGTTTGTACTTCAGTATCTGCAATATAATACCAAATAATCTACTTATAATAAATGGTAACTAAAATCATTAATGGAGGTGAGCACATGCATGAGAAAACATCTTTTACTCATAGCTATTTTTTCTTTTTCTTAGTAGCATTTTCCCTAAAATTTTATGTGTTCCGTCTCCTTCAGTTTGAGGACTTTAACCCACTGAACACGATATGGTATGAGCTTTGTTTTATTGTTATTCTGTTTGCAATCGTGGAGCTGTTCATTAAAAAATGGAAATTAACCGTTTATATTGTGCTCGATGTTCTATTTACAGGGGTGCTATTTGCGATGGCCGTATATGGGAGGTATTTTCACAACATCCCAACATACCATGCCTTGGCACAAGTGAACCAAGTAGGATCTGTAAGTGGGAGCATTTGGTTGCTTCTATCATTTAAAGATCTGTATTTGTTAGTTGATTTTATTCTCTTGTTTATTTTCTACAAAATACAGAACAAACGATATTTTCCAAGGAATCGTACGTTTACTAAAAAAAACTTAATTGCACTTGGAGTAGTGGGTCTCATCATATCTATACTTAATTTCTCTCTACATCGCGATGAAGTTATTCGTGATCAGGCGCTTTTTTCAAAGAAATATGGGATTACCAATGCCCAGTTTATTAAAGCGAACGAGGATGTGCTTGGCACATCCAATACGAAAATAACGACAGTAACACAAGAAGATATTATAAAATTAAAAGGAAACAAGCCAATACCATTTGAGGAACACACGTATTTTGGAACAGTTCCAGACAAAAACCTGCTTATTATCCAAATAGAGTCATTGCAAGATTTCGTTGTGAATTTAAAAGTAAATGGACAGGAAATCACCCCGAATTTAAATAAGTTAACAAAAGAAAGTATGTACTTTAAAAATGTTTTCCAACAAATAGGCTCAGGAAATACAGCCGATTCAGAGTTCATTATGAATTCTTCCATTTATCCTGTTGGGGAGGTACCTACTTCTCAAAAAATTGAAGGAAAGAAGGTAGAGCATAGCCTGCCGAGATTATTGAAGAAGAATGGGTATTTCACATCAACATTTCATGCGGACAAGGTAACATATTGGAACCGGGATGCACTATACCCTGCATTAGGATTTGATGCTTACTTTGATACAGAATACATTGGTGAAAAGGATATCATTGGCTTTGGTCCTTCTGACAAACATTTTTACAATCGTACAATGAAAAAACTAAAAGAATTTCAAAACACAGGTAAGGAACCATTTTATGCCCATGTGCTTTCTTTAACGAGTCATTCTCCTTTTAAAATGCCAAAAGAGAAGCAAATGCTTGATTTACCTGAACGATTTACAGATACATTAACCGGAAATTATCTGCAATCCGTTCATTATGCAGATCAGGCACTTGGAGAATTTATTCGGAGCTTGAAAAAGAGTGGAATCTGGGATGATTCCATTATCGCGTTATATGGTGATCACTCCGGTGTGCATGGAGGACTTATGGAGGAAGAGGATAATAAACTGCTAAAAGAAATCTTAGGTGAAAAATACACGATGGAGGATCGCTTCAACATCCCATTTCTTATTCACGTGCCTGGAAATAAAGATAAGTTTATTAAAGAAGTGGATACCGTTGGCGGTCAGCTTGACATGATGCCAACCATCCTTAACATAATGGGCATCAAACCAAAAAGTCTTTACTTCGGCCAGGATCTTTTACAATATAAAAATAATCTGATCGGCATGCGCTACTATCTGCCAACAGGTGCCTTTATCAATAATGAGCATTTCTTTATCCCGGAAACTAGTAAGGAGCCTGTTCGAGTTTATGATTTGAAAGGAAAAAGACTGGATTTGGAGAACCCGAAAAAGAAATTTAAAGAGGACTATCAGAATATGCTGCAGCTGTATGATTGGTCTGATGCTTATTTTGAGGAATTGCCAACGAAAAAAAAGAAGTAACACAAAAGCACCCTGTCGAAAAAAGCAGGGTGCTTTAAAAATATAGAAAATCAATGATGTTTTTACTAGAATGCCCCTGTGAATACGTATTCCATTCTTCTGCAAAGCGACGGACCTCATTTAAATTAAAACTATTCTTCCGGATAAGCTGAATAATTTCGTTCGTGTTTTTAGCAATTGGCCCTGGAACCAATGTTTCGTAATCCTCCCAAAAACCTCTTTGCTGCTCATACTCTTCCAAATCAAAAGCATAAAAGATCATCGGCCGTTCCAGCAAGGAAAATTCAAAAGGGATAGAAGAATAATCAGTAATTAACACATCTGTCACAAGAAGTAACTCATTTGTATTATACTTAGCCACATCAAACATAAAATCAGGATACTTATTTATAAAGCCTTCCCGTAAGCTCGGGTGAAGCTTTATAAAAAGAATATAGTCATTACTGAATTGCTTATAAAGCTGGTCAACATCCAAGTGTAATAAAGCAGACATATCATCCCGATAGGTAGGGGCGTAAAAGACTACTTTTTTATTGATGATAGCTGGGATATCCCGTATAAAACCCTTACGACAATAATCTACAATAGCATGATAAAAAAATAAATCGGTTCGGGGAATTCCTGTTCTTACAATTTCTTTTTCTGTTATTCCAAAGCTTTCCTTAAAAATATCAGCCATCTTTTCAGAACCAACCACAACATGATCAAATCGCTTGTAGACTTTCTGAAAGCGTCGGTATGCTTTTAATGACCGTGCTTGGATGGCACGATCCTTTAAACCAAATTTTTTTATGGCTCCAGCTGCATGCCATAACTGCACACATCTTACATTCTTTTTAAAAGAGCTAACAGAAAGAACCCCAAAATAATTATCTGCAAATACATACCGGGAAGTAGCAAGATGATAAACAGAACGAAACCAGTCGAGTATAGCATATGCTTTAAAACAAAGGACCTTTCTGCTTTTCTTTTCCCGAAACGGCATGGAACAGTTAGCTGTTTTAAGAATAACAATTTGTTCATCTGTACGTTTTTCCAACTCGTTTACAGTAAATAATACGTTTTGCCCAAAGGATACGATAAATGTTGTTTTTCTTTGTTGCGGCCATAATTTAAAAAAACAGAAGACATTTCGAAATGCAAACAAGTATATCGAGATGATTAGTTCTCTAGCCATCATTCGACTGATTTAAATCTGTTTTAATTTTAGTAGTGGAAATACCTATTGTACGCGGTAAATACACTACCTCACAATATGGTGCTAAAAAATCAAACTTACCTTTCCAATCATCACCCATTACAAAAATATCAATGGCATACTTTTGAACGTCTTCTATTTTCTGTTCCCAAGAATTTTCGGGGATCACTTGATCAACATAACGAACAGCTTCCAAAATAGCACTACGCTGCTCATAAGTGTAGTAGGATTTCTTGCCCTTCATTGCATTAAAGTTATCCGAAGACAGAGCTACAATTAAATGATCCCCATACTCCTTCGCCCTCCGCAACAAATTAATATGACCGGTATGGATGATATCAAAGGTCCCGTACGTAATTACTTTTTTCATCACATAAACCTCCAAGTTAACGTACATAGTATAAATAGTATGCCTGATTGAAGAGAAGTTTACGCGGGGCTTATTTCTGTTTGCTTTTATTGGTAGTACTAGCTACAGTTACTATATAACTTCCGAAAGGTAATTTTAAAATAAATTTGATAAGTAAAATAGAAGTTAACAGAGTAAAACCAAACAACAAAGGTAAATACAGTGTATTTTCATAAAAATGGTCAAAAAAACTGTATTTTCGCATAAAAAAAAGAATTAACGGATGAACTAAATATATTCCCATGGATAAATTTCCAATATTAATAAGAGAACTTTTTATTTTGCTTTTGTTAGATAGTAAGGTATAAATGCCGCTTAAAGCTATAAAAAGAATTGGCAAATTAATCATGTTCATTGGTCTGTTTGACTCAATCCATTCATTGAATTGATATTCAAATATTCCCCCAATAACTACTACTAAACCCAATAAAGTGCTGTATAAAGCGTTGTCTTTAACCCACCTCATTAGTTGAGGCCACCAATATACTAGAAGTCCACCAAGAAAAAAGTAATAAACCCAATGAAAAATAAATACTCTTTCATTTATAAATTTATTTAAAATTCCTTCCCCAATACTTATAGTGTTCTCCACGAAAAAGTAATTAATAAAAAAAGAAATAAGGGTAAATATGAGTAGATTTTTTTGCGATTTAAAAAGCTGAAGCAAAGGAAATACTAAGTAAAATTGCACTACAATAGCAATAAAGTATAAATGATAATAACTTTCTCCGGTAAAAAAGAAATAGATAAAGTCATTTCTTTCTTGAATTGTACTTATAGATGAAGGTGAAAATTGCCCGTAAGACCATTTTAAAAACAGATATAGTATGCTCCAAATAAAAAAAGGTATAACTACTTTGGTTAATCTTGATTTCCAAAAAAACTTTAAATTAAAGCTTCGGTTTATAGCCTGGTTATATAATAAAAATCCACTTATAATTGCAAAAGCGGGAGTACCATAACGAGAAATTTGATTAAAAAATTGAGTGAGCCAATCAAAATTCTTACCGTTCTCATAATAATATCCTGCAGTTACATGCACCATTATAACGCATAAACAAGCTATAGCTCGAATAAAACTAAGCTCATAATAATACTTTTTCTCTCTATTCATAAATAATACTCTTTTCTATATTAGATTAATGGTAATAAAGGACTTCATTTCAGACTTAATAAAAGCCCTATATAATGTAAGCACTATACAAGTACTTTTTCTTTTGGTTTCTTTTCGGTATCTGTCAAAAATGCTGCAAGCTGTTTGCTGGATTCTCCATTTGAGTAGGTATTCCATTGTTCAGAGAACTCGTGGATCTTATTATAGTCGAACTTATTATGATGAATCGCATCAACAATTTCTTCTGTAGTGGAAACAACGGGTCCAGGCATTTGATTTTCATAGTCATCGATCAGGCCGTTTGATAATTTATACTTTTCTAGATCATATGCAAAGAAAATCATCGGTTTTTCCAGCAGAGCATATTCAAAAGGGATAGAAGAATAATCAGTAATAAGAATATCTGTAATCAATAATAAATGATTTGTGTCAGAGTACTTGGATACATCGAACACAAAGTCTTTATAGCTATCTTCAATGGAATAACTGACAGCAGGATGTGGCTTGATAAACAAAACATACTCATTGGCTAAGGATTGATACATCATGTGTATATCCAAAGCCAGTTGGAAGTGATCCAACTCTCCTTTACGGAAAGTAGGGGCATAGAGAATAATCTTTCTATCACCGATTGCTTGTAAATCTTGTTTTAGATCGTATAGAATTCTTTGTTTCTCATGATCATCAAAAAAAATATCAGTTCGCGGTACACCTGTACGAACAATTCTATCCTCAGTTAATCCAAAGCAGCGTTTGAATGTAGCTGCCATTTCATCCGAACCCACCACCGTATAATCAAAGCGACTATACACGTTCTGGAAACGGTTCTTGGCCCGCTGACTGCGCTCGGCAATGGATGGATCTTGTAACCCAAATTGCTTTAGCGCACCGGCAGCATGCCATAGCTGAATACATCTCGCATTTTTTCGAAAGCGAGTCACATCTAAAAACCCATAATACGTATCTATCATAATAGTGGTACTTGTAGCCAGATGATAGATTGATAGGAGAAAAGCAAAGGGATGTTTGATCGCAAAAGAAATAGACTTTACATGCAATGCATCAAAGTCAAAGCGGCATGATTTATCTTTTAAAATGATAATTTCTTCGTTTGACCGCTTCTGAAGCTCCCGGACAGCATAAAAAATATTATCCCCAAAAGAAGCAACACAAACGGTTTTCTTCTTTTGGGGTAATCGTTTAAATAGGTTAAAAAACACACGGAAAACAAAAAGGTAAAGCGTGATACCAAGCTCTCTAGCCATTATTAGCTTGATTCAAATCGGTTTTAATTTTCGTTGTAGAGATACCAACCGTACGCGGCAAATAAACGATCTCACAGTGATCCTGCAAGAAATCAAATTTACCTTCCCAGTCATCTCCCATAACGAAAACATCCACGTTGTGTTTCTGTACATCTTGAATCTTTTGTTCCCATGTATTTTCTGGAATAACCTCGTCCACGTAACGAATTGCTTCTAAAACTGATTTCCTTTGTTCAAAGCTGTAATATGCTTTTTTTCCCTTTAAACTGTTAAATTGATCTGTTGAAAGTCCTACAATTAGATGATCACCTAATTTCTTGGCACGTCGTAAAAGGTTAATATGCCCTGTGTGTATTAAGTCAAATGTACCGTATGTTATTATAACTTTCATATTAATCCCTTCTCTTGTATCAAAATTAGAGTTAAAGTTAAAAAGACAAAGAGCATAATGCTTTTTTAGATTATGCTTATTTTAGATTTTCTAATACTTTAAGCCACTTTTTTGTATGATCCTTAGTGGAGTAATTCTTTGTAGCATATTTTTTTGCAGCCTCACCCATTTTTATTGCTGTTTGTGGGTTTTTTAATAAAAAAGTAATTTGTTCTGAAAATTTTTCAACATTACTATTCTCTACCAATATACTATTTTCTCCATCTATTATTATATCAGATGGCCCGTAAGGTATATCGAATGAAATAACAGGTGTTTCGGACATCATTGATTCGATTATCACTAAACTAAAACCTTCATATTTAGAGGTGAGTAGAGAAACTAATGAGCTACTAAACACTTCTGTGACATTATTAACGTAACCTTTAAGGAAGACGTTATTTTCTAAATGATTTTCCTTGATTAATTGTTTTAAACTTTCTTTAGCTGGTCCATCACCGTATATTTCTAATTTGGCATCAGGAACTTTTTTAATAACATTTTTAAAAGCTAAAATAGCTAAGTCAATTCTTTTCTCAGGATGGTATCTTGCTATCATTGTTACTAGCTTTTCATCTTTTGCTAAGTTTTTATTTTTAAAGGGTTCAATAGAATGTGGTATTACATGTATATTATTAGAATGGTCAAACTGTTTAATTATATCCTTTTTCTGCGTTTCTGTTAGAACAATAAGTGCATCTTCTTTTTTTATATTATTTAAGATATCAATGTGATTTTTCTTAATAGGAGAACCATAAGTATGAGGATCTGAAAAGTGATTAGAATGAATTGCTGAAACTTTGTAACAAAGTTTTGAATCAACGTTAAGCATTACAGATGTACTACCAGGTCCATCACATATTATAATAGGTTTTTTAGGCTGATCACTACACAATGTCTCCAACCAATACGAGTTGAAACTTTGATTACTCGCAAACTTCTTAATGGTGTTATCTAAAGGATTAATTAAGAAAACATTACTAATTTTTTTAGTAGTAGGGTTGTACCATTTTGTTAAAAAGCATTTACCGTCAATGGTATAGAATAAATCTTGAATAGGGTTATTTGATTGAGGCTCGAAAAATGTCTTTTTATACATCAACCCTTCTTCAGAAAAAGCCTCTCTTGATAACCTTTGCCGTTGCGGGTTAAAGAAGTCAACATGTAATAGGTTTTGCTTTTTATCCCACTTTTTATATTTTATATAAACACCGTTTTTAAAGTATCTAGCACAATTGTTATTACTATACTCATCATCTTGAACTTGAAACCCTTCCTCGTATAGCTCCTTTTGCGTATGATAATAATTCATCTGGTCCTTCGACGGTTTTGATTGACTAAAGTAATCTCTATAATAATCATGTACATTGAGAATGTTTACTTTGGGATGTAATCTTCCAGATTTTTTCAGTTTTTCTTTAATATCATTATAATTTTTTTTAAAATCTAGAGTTAGCAAGGTGCAATCATACTTGTCATTTAATAGAGCAGAACGATTCATCATCACACGGTTGATGCCACCTTTATTGATATCCATATCCCATACTAGCATAAAAAGTTTTTGCTTCATGTTATCACCTCTTAATAAAGGATGTGTGAGTAAAAATTTAATTTAAAACTATTTTATCATTATTTTATATAAATCACTAGTAAATATAGATATTTTACTCCCTTCTATTTAAATAGCGAAATGTGTTATAATTTAGTACATCAGAATAATATAGGGGTGTATAAATTGATTTATGCAGGAATTCTAGCGGGTGGTAAAGGAACAAGAATGGGAAATGTACCTATGCCCAAACAATTTTTAACGCTTAATAATAAACCAATAATTGTCCATACTGTAGAAAAGTTTATTCTTAATAATAATTTCGAAAAAATAATTATTGCTACTCCAAAAGAATGGATAAACCATACGAATGATATATTAAAAAAATACAATATAGATTTACCCAAAGTTGAAGTTATTCCAGGTGGAAACGATCGTAATGGCACAATTATGTCTGTTATAGATTTTATTGAGTCGAAATATAATTTGAGTGATAATGATATCTTGGTGACTCACGATGCAGTTCGCCCTTTTCTAACGCATCGTATAATACAAGAGAATATAGAAGAAGGATTAAAACATAGTGCAGTAGATACTGTTATTAGTGCAGTAGACACAATTGTTGAGTCTAGGGATGGTTCAACTATTTCTTCTATACCAAGACGCGACTTTATGTATCAAGGTCAAACTCCACAAACGTTTAATGTGAATAAGTTGAAAGAGCTATATAATCAGTTGACAGAAGAAGAAAAAGAAATCTTGACAGACGCGTGTAAGATCTTTTCTATAAAGGGTGAAGATGTAAAACTTGTAGAAGGAGAAATCTTTAATATTAAGGTGACTACACCATATGATTTAAACGTTGCTAACGCAATAATTCAAGGGAGTTTAGATAAATGATTAACCAAGTTTATCGTTTAGTTTCACCTAGACAATTTGAAATTACTTATAAAGATAAATCAATAATTTCTAATCAAGTAGTAGTTAGACCAACACATCTTTCAATTTGTGCTGCTGACCAAAGGTATTACACTGGGACACGAGGAAAAGAAGCGATGAAGAAAAAGCTTCCAATGGCACTGATACATGAAGGAGTAGGAGAGGTAGTTTTTGATCCTACAGGTGAATTGAAAATTGGTACAAAAGTAGTAATGGTTCCCAATACACCTACTGAAGAAGATCCTTATATAGCTGAGAACTATTTGAGAACCAGTAAATTCAGGTCTAGTGGTTATGATGGCTTTATGCAGGATTATGTTTTCTTGAATCATGATCGCATTGTAAAACTGCCAGAGGATATAAATATGGATGTAGCAGCGTTTACGGAATTAGTTACGATAGCTGTTCATTCGATAAGTAGATTTGAAAAAAAAGCACACTTTAGAAAAGATACATTTGGAGTGTGGGGAGACGGTAATTTAGGCTATATAACTTGTCTGTTTTTAAAGAAATTGTACCCTGATAGTAAGGTGATTATTTTTGGGAAAACAGATTATAAACTAAATCATTTCTCGTTTGTAGATGATACTGTAAAAATTGATGACATACCTAAAAATTTGAAAATAGATCATGCAATTGAATGTGCTGGCGGAAAAGGTAGTCAGTATGCAATTGATCAAATAATTGATCTTATTAATCCTGAGGGGACCATTTGTTTATTGGGTGTCAGTGAGTACCCCGTTGAAATAAATACTAGAATGGTACTAGAAAAAGGTCTAACTCTTATTGGTAGTAGTCGAAGTGGTACTGTTGACTTCCAACGTGTAATTGATATTTATACAGAATATCCTGAAATAGTTGAATACCTAAGTACAATTATTGGGGAAGTACATGATGTCAAAAAAATTAATGATGCAACCAAAGCTTTTGAAAGTGACTTATCAAATTCCTGGGGAAAAACGGTGATGAGATGGTTAATTTAAAATGAGATCATTACCAACTTGGAAAAAATGGTATATTATACTATATAAGATTGTACTGAATGTTATATACAAAATATTTACTCTTATGAGAAAGCCTAATGAAAACAAATTTGTTATCGCTCTATATAGAGGGGGCTTAGAAGGAAACCTAAAATATATCCATGATAGTATTATTATAGCAAAGCCAAAAGCTGAGATTCATCTTATATCTAGTAGAAATAAGATGAATCTTGGGCTTTTTAATGAAGTTATAAAGCTTTCTAATGCGAAATATTTAATACTTGATGATTATTATTTACCAATATATTTGTTGACTCCAAATTCCAACTTAAAAGTAATACAGGTTTGGCATGCAGCAGGGGCTTTTAAAAAATTCGGTTATAGTACGGTGGGGACTAGATTCGGGCCTAGTAGTGAATACTTAAAGTTAATCCCAATTCACTCGAATTATACTCACGCTTATGTTTCCAGTAACAAAATCAGAGGTTTTTATGCGGAAGCCTTCAATATGCCATTAAACAAAGTTTATCCATTAGGCGTACCCAGAACGGACCTCTTTTTTAATAAGTCTTGTCGCAACAAAGTAATAGAAGAATTATCCTTCCATTACCCCAAAATTAATAAACCAAATCGAGTATATATTCTTTTAGCACCTACATATAGAGGTAGAGGGAAACAAATGGAAACCTCTTTTAATATGGTCGATGAAATAATTGAAATAGCTCCATTAATTAAAGCTGACGTAAGGATAATATATAAGCCCCATCCATATACTAATATAGCAGACATAAAACGATTAAATAATTGTAATAATATTATAGTTGCAGATAAATTTACAATAAATGAGTGGATGTTAACATCTGATGCATTTATTACTGATTATTCTTCTTCTGTATTCGAATTTGCATTGTTGTACAAGCCTATGGCTCACTTTGTTCCCGATTTAAAGGACTATGAAAAGAATAGAGGTTTTTATCAGGATATAACCGAAGTTTCTGATGCGGAGATCATTTTAGATTCGCAACATTTGCTTAAATGGATTAATAAAAGAAGCAGTAACGAATTTTTTGATTCAATTAGGATGGTTGAATATAATTTTGATGAATTACATGATGTATCACATAAGATAGTAAATCATTTTGTTGAACATTAGAAAGAGGCGATTTTAATGTTATTCTCACCCTTAGATAATAATAATTTACAAATTAATAGGGATGCTACCATAAGCAGGAAAGTAACGAAATTGGAAGTTAATGGTTCGTTTCTTGAAATAGAAGGATATGCATATGTAGATGGGTTACTTCCTAGGTATGAAGATAGAATTAGAAAGACTTTATTAATAGTACCTAATATTGACATAAAATTATGCAGAGAAGATAACCCTGAGTATGAATGTATGTCTGATGAAGAAATTATTGATGAGAAAATGATTAGTATAAGCCTTGATAATTGCTTGATCAGCGAGTTAAGCAACTTCCAGAAGGAAGTTACTGATAAAGAATTGAAAAATTCTATAGGAGGTTATAAAGGTGTAGTTAATTTGTCATCTATTAATAAGGGTCAGCCACTATATAAAGGTGAGTATGATTGCTTCATTAAAATAGAACAACTGGAAATTAATAATGACAACATTAAGTATGAAAAAATTTTGCCAATCTCAGATGCTAAAGGGTATCTAAGGGATGGTATACTTAATACTAAATTAGAATTTTACTCTTCAAAAAAAGTTTTAAAATATAATTTAATTCTTTCCTTTAATAAAACTAGTAAAACACTTTTTTTAAAAAACTCTTTGTTACAGTCTTTTGACCCACGTGTTGTAGAAAAAGAGCACAAAGAGGGAAAGTATACTCAAGCTATCAAAAGAAGACTATTTAAGTTAATGTACATTTTATTTAGTATATTACCAATTAATAACTCCAAAATAACTTTCGCTTCTGACAGTCGTACTGAATTAAATGGAAATTTATATTTTGTTTATGAGGAACTTTACAAACGTAATCTAAACATAAATACAAAAATTATTTTAAGTGAGAGAATTGACAACAAAAAAAGTTTTATTGACTTAGTGAAGATATCCTATCAGTTTGCGACCTCTAAGATAATATTGCTAGATGACTTTTATCCATTAGTATATCCTTTGAGGATAAGAAAAAATTCAGATCTTATTCAGGTTTGGCATGCCGCTGGTGCTTTTAAAACATTTGGTTATAGTCGTATTGGTAGGCCAGGAGGCCCTTCACCGCATTCCAAAAATCACAGGAATTATACGAAAGCGGTAGTAAGTAGCGAAGGGGTACGAAAAAATTATGCAGAAGGGTTCGGTATAGAGGTAGAAAAAATATATTCTACTGGTATTCCGCGATCTGACATATTTTTTGATGAAGAATATAAGGAGCACGTGAAAAAAACTATAGAAAAAAATACCCATTTATTAAGGATAAAAAAGTAATCCTGTTTGCTCCAACCTTTAGAGGAAATGGACAAGCTTCAGCTCACTTTCCCTTCGAAGTCCTTAATTTAGACTTATTATATGAAACTCTCCACGAGGAATATGTATTCTTGTTTAAAATACATCCATTTGTAAAAAATAAACTAGAAATACCTTATGAATATGCAGATTTCTTTTATGACTTTAGTGAATATAGAGAGATTAATGATTTGTTATTAGTTACTGACTTATTAATTACTGATTATTCTTCTGTTTGTTTTGAGTTTGCCTTATTAAATAAACCAATGCTATTCTTTGCTTTTGACGTAGAACAGTATATAGAAGAAAGAGACTTTTATTACAATTATTTTGATTTTATACCTGGTCCATTAATAAAGACAACCCGAGAAATGGTGAAAACCATAGTTAATAAAAATTTTGAAATGGAGAAAATTCCCCCGTTTGTAAGATACTTCTTTGATGAAAACTTAGGTGAAGCATCCAAAAACGTGGTCGAGCAAGTAATTATACCAAGCTTGCAAAATAAAGAGGAAAAAATGACCAAGAAGAAGGTTATTTTGCCACCTCCTAATTCTCGTATTGAACTATTTGAAAGGTCAATTGAAGAAGAGTGAAAATCTAAGGTTTAAGTATTGTTTAAGTTCGTTATAATAAAGTAATATTAAATGGAGGCAAATATGAGAGAAAAAATAAAGTTTTTAGTGTTCTTGTTCGTTGTACTTGCAGTTGTATTATTGCCAATTAGTTTGTCGGCTGAAGAAAATCTACTTGAGAAGAAAGACAATAACCTAGTAGAAGAGCACAGCGGTAAACAATCTGCTGAGGAGAACAACAATGCTGAGGAGAACAGCAATACTGAGGGATTAAATGAGGAAAAATTAAAAGAAGATTTAGATCAGAATATTTCTGACAATCAAAGTGGTGGAAGTGAAGAGTTTCTTCCTTCTGAAACCAATATAATTGATAAATCAAAGCAGAATACGGAACAAACTCCTTCTTCCAACAGCAAAGATAATACTGAAGAAGAAAATAAGAAATTTAACAGTCTTTCTGAAAGTAATAATTTAGAAGAAGATAATCACAAACAAAATAATGAAAAGATTAAAGTTAATTCAACTAAAATAGAGAAAACATCTACTAGCAAACTGGGCCATATCCGAAGTAACAGTGTGATTTATCCGGATATAGAAAACCGTTCAAACTATGAGGATGCCGCACCATACACCAATGCAGTGTATTACATCAAAAGACAAGCCAAGGTAAACGGAGAATTATTCTATTTGATTAGCAAAAGACCGAGCAGCAGTCATGGAGTAGTAGGTTGGCTAAAAGCAAGTGATCTATCCGTACATACCCATACGAGTGTAGATAGTAAAGCAAAAACATTCTATCTAAAAGGGACCGGATCCGCTTATAGTAAGGCATGGGGCGGGGTCAAAGACTTGGTATATTCCGATCTAACAAGCTATCAATTAGAAGAGTTTAAAGTCGATCTTACTGAAAAAATAGGCAATAATATTTGGTATCGAGGCGTAATAAATGGAAAAACAGCATGGCTGCACTCTTCATATGTTACTTCATACAACAATAAAAAGCTTAGTTATTATAACCTAACTCTTCAAAATGCCCTAGATATGCAGATGTCAGTACAACCACAAACCGACAAAGAATATAAAACATATGTATCAAAAGGTTATATTAACAAATATAACAAAGTGACAGCGGATGTGTTGAATGTAAGAGGAGGACCATCTACTGACTATTGGGTTGTAGGAAAGTTAAATAAAGGTTCCCGTGTAACAATTTTAGATGAAGTAAATGAATGGTATCAAATTGAATTTACTCAAAACTATCAATGGGTTAATGCTAGTCCAACAGATGTGCTTTATTACTTAGATCCTAATAACTTTATAAACAATGAAAAACAACGATTTCAATTCTTGGATTTATCAAGATCAAATGTGGCATCTGTAGAAGTATTAAATAATCAACTTATAAACAAAGGGTCGCTTGAAAATAAAGGAAAGCAATTTATTGAAGCAGGAAATAAAAATAGTATTAACGAAATTTACTTGTTGTCCCATGCCTTATTAGAAACTGGAAACGGAACTTCAATTCTTGCTAACGGAGTACCTGTAGACAATAATGGAAATGTGACTTATATTGAAGTTCTTATAGATGGGAAAAAAGAAAACATCCCCGGTGAAAATTCCAACACTGCCTATAAAGTATTTAATATGTATGGTATTGGGGCGAACGACGATTGTGCACTAGAATGTGGGGCTAAAAAGGCTTTTGAAAAAAAATGGTTTGATATAGACGCAGCAATCACAGGAGGAGCAAAATTTATTAAAGATAAATACATTGGGGGAAGTAAAAATACTTTATATAAAATGCGTTGGAATCCTTTGAACATGGAAATTAATAAAAAGCCAGGTGGACAATATGCAACTGACATAGGATGGGCGTATAAGCAGATACACTCAATGTACAATTTATATCAAGAACTAGAATCATATACACTTTACTTAGATATACCCGTGTATAAAAATTGATTTATTATCATAATAGTTTTCATTATAATTAAATATAATGCTAGATGGTTTTCTTCAGGTTAGAAGAGGACCATCTTTTTTAGCTAATATTATTTCTAAAAAAACTAATTTTAATTTTTATGTTTAAATTATTTATAAAGAATAACAACCTGCCGATATAAAGAGCAGAAATAAGTTATTTTAGGGGGAAGTTATGAAGCAGGTAGTTATCTCAGTTAATTTGTTATTATTATGTTTTCTTTTCATGTCGCCAAATTATTCATATGCAGAGTTGTCGGGAAATGAGGATGTTATATTTGTAGAAAAAGAAGAAGGATCTAATACACAAGAAATAGATTCAGAAAATAAAGCTGAAGACAAACTGGATAAGAGTACCACAGAGGAAGTAAATGAAGGTAGTAATAGAAAAGCAGCAGATATTATTAAATCGGGAGAGAATTCCCGTGAAATATCACACATTAAAATATATGGAGAGGACATTAGTAATCTTAGCGAAGAGGAACTTAAATACATTCCAAAGGCATGGAGGGATGGGAATTTTCGGAGCGAACATCCTCAAGAAAGTGAGTTTAAAGCTCAATCAAGGTCATATTATCCCGATGTCAACGAGTATATATTCACACAAAAATTAACATCTCCCAAGATGGAGATTGACCACATATCCCATTTCACAAAATTTAATTATAGATATGGTTATGGAAAAGTAGAAGGAATTGTTGCCCATGAAACTGCAAATAATAATTCTACTATTATGCAAGAGATTAACTATATGTCCAATAACCATAATAATGCTTTTGTACATGCATTTGTGGACCAGTCACGTATAATAGAAATTCATCCAACAAACTACGGAGCATGGGGTGCTGGAAGGTATGCAAATCAAAGATTTGTACATGTAGAACTTGTAAGGGAACATAATTTTAAAGACTTTGCTAGTGCAATTAATAACTATGCAAATTACATAGCTACAATTCTATTTAAATATAATTTAGGTGTTAATAGCGCAGAATATGATGGTAAAGGCACTCTCTGGTCTCATAAAGCAGTTAGTAAATTTCTAGGAGGGACTAACCATGTAGATCCGCACGGGTATTTTTCCAGATGGGGTTATACTTGGAACGATTTTGTTCAACTAGTTAATTTAAAATATAATAGTTTAAATATCAAAACAAAAAGTGTTAGCAAAGTAGGACACATAAGGTCAAGTAATGCCATGTTGTACGAAAGTCCAACGAATCCACATGTTACCCAAAAGGCAGGAGAAAAGTATACACATGCTGTTTATTATATTAAAGAACAAGCAGTATATAATGGTGATGTTTATTATAAATTAAGTACAAAACCTAGTTCCCGGAGTGGGGTCATTGGTTGGATGAAAGCCAAAAATGTAAATGTACATTCTCATTCGGGTATTGATAAACAAAAAAAGAATTTTATTATAAAGGGCGAGGGATCGGCGTATAACAAGGTTTGGGGTGGAAATAAGAATAAAGTATACTCACTTTCTTCATTCAAAGGAAAAGAATTCGAAGTGAATTTAACTGAGAGCGTTGGAAGAAATGTATGGTATCGAGGGATTTTAAACGGTAAACAAGTATGGGTGCATGCAAGTTATATATCCACTTCGTTACCACAAGATGTTAATATGCAATCTGTTAGCTTGCTAGCCCACCTTCATAGCAAGGGACTAATTATAGATAATATCAATGACTTAACTCACGTCAAATCTGTATCTAAAGATGACCTTCAACAAGTGTATTACATCAAAAAACAAGCAAAGGTGAATGGAGAATTATTCTATTTGATTAGTAAGAAACCGAGCAGCACTCATGGAGTAGTAGGTTGGCTAAAAGCAAGTGACTTATCCGTACATACGCATGTAGGTGTAGACCATAAATCAAAAACGTTTTACCTTAAAGGAACTGGGTCTGCCTATACGAAGGCATGGGGTGGAGCCAAAGACTTAGTGTATTCCAATCTAGGAAGCTATCAAGGAGAAGAGTTTAAAGTCAACTTGACGGAAAAAGTAGGCAATAATGTTTGGTATCGAGGTGTCCTGAATGGACAGACAGTATGGTTGCACTCTTCGTATGTGACAGAGCAAGCCATAGAAACCAGCTTCACTAGTAAACTGGGCCATATCCGAAGTAACAGTGTGATTTATCCTGATATAGAAAACCGCTCAAACTATAAGGATGCCGCACCATATACCAATGCAGTGTATTACATCAAAAAACAAGCAAAGGTGAATGGAGAATTATTCTATTTGATTAGTAAGAAACCGAGCAACACTCATGGAGTAGTAGGTTGGCTAAAAGCAAGTGACTTATCCGTACATACGCATGTAGGTGTAGACCATAAGTCAAAAACGTTTTACCTTAAAGGAACTGGGTCTGCCTATACGAAGGCATGGGGTGGAGCCAAAGACTTAGTGTATTCCAATCTAGGAAGCTATCAAGGAGAAGAATTTAAAGTCAACTTGACGGAAAAAGTAGGCAATAATGTTTGGTATCGAGGTGTCCTGAATGGACAGACAGTATGGTTGCACTCTTCGTATGTGACAGAGCAAGCCATAGAGACTAGCTCCACTAGTAAACTTGGCCATATCCGAAGTAACAGTGTGATTTATCCTGATATAGAAAACCGCTCAAACTATAAGGATGCCGCACCATATACCAATGCAGTGTATTACATCAAAAAACAAGCAAAGGTGAATGGAGAGTTATTCTATCTGATTAGTAAGAAACCGAGCAGCACTCATGGAGTAGTAGGTTGGCTAAAAGCAAGTGACTTATCCGTACATGCGCATACGAGTGTAGATAGTAAAGCAAAAACATTCTACCTGAAAGGGACCGGCACTGCGTATACGAAGGCATGGGGCGGAGCCAAAGACTTAGTGTATTCCAATCTAAGAAGCTATCAAGGAGAAGAATTTAAAGTCAACTTGACGGAAAAAGTAGGCAATAATGTTTGGTATCGAGGCGTCCTGAATGGACAGACAGTATGGCTTCACTCCTTTTATGTGAAATGAAATATAACAGTCTAAACACGTATTAATTTTTGTTTAGGCTGTTTTTTTATTAAAAAGTTCAAATCCGAATCACATAATATTCCGAACTATATAACAGTTGATGATTAAGCCTGAAAAGTATATTATAGTAATGGTAATTAAGGCATATATGTCTATATAAGAAAGGAATATCTTATGTTTTCCGCATGTAAAAAAGTACTCAAAGAACAAATGAATAACTTTTATTTAATCAGAAGATTATCATTTTATGAGCTAAGAAGTCAAAATGAAAATAATTATTTAGGTATGTCTTGGGAGATAATTAATCCCGCTATTCAAATATTAATATATTGGTTTGTTTTTGGAACTCTAAGATCGCGTGCTCCAATAGAGGTAAGCGGAGTTTCAGTTGATTTTTTTAATTGGTTATTAGCTGCATTTTTTTTGTGGATTTTCTTCTATCAAGCCACTATTCAAGGTTCTAAGTCAATTTATTCCAGATTGAAAATGCTATCGAAAATGAATTTTCCTATGAGTGTTATCCCTAGCTATGTTATTTTTTCACAATTTTACGTGCATTTAATCATGGTAGGTTTAAGTATTATTATCTTTCAATTAACAGGAAACTATATAAATATATATTATTTACAATTAGTATATTTTATGTTTGCGACCCTTTGTTTAGTATTTGCTGTTTCATTAATAACATCTACTCTATCTACAATCATTAGGGACGTTCATATGTTCTTAAATTCTACTCTCAGAATGCTATTATATTTGTCTGGAGTCTTATGGCCAATTACACTACTTAAAGATCATGACCTTATTATGGCTATTATGAAGTTAAATCCCTTGTATTATCTTATAGAAGGTTATAGGGCGGCATTTTTTACTTCAGATTGGTATTTTCTCACTAATTGGCATTATACGTTATACTTTTGGGTAGTAGTAACAATATTACTACTTATTGGTTCGACCCTCCATGTTAAGTTTCGAAAGCATTTTATTGATTATCTATAGATGGTTGTGATAAAAATGGAAAAAGCTATAATTGCAAAAAATATAAGCAAAAAGTACAAGTTATATAGCAGTACAAAAGAACGGATCCTGGACTTAATCTCACCTAAAAGTATCGGCGAAGATTTCTTTGCTTTAACTGATGTTAGTTTTGAAGCCCTTAAAGGTGATGTCATTGGTTTTGTAGGGATTAATGGTTCTGGGAAGTCAACTTTAGCTAATATCATCGCAGGAATTGTCCCTGCAACATCAGGTTCCATTCAATTAGAAGGTCAGACTTCTTTAATCGCTGTTGCTTCGGGTTTAAAAGGAGATTTAACTGGAAGAGATAATATCGAATTAAAATTATTAATGTTGGGGTTTAATAAAAGTCAAATTAATCGGTTAGAACCTGATATCATTGAGTTTTCAGAATTAGGGAAGTTTATTGATCAACCTGTAAAATCATACTCTAGCGGGATGAAGTCCCGTCTTGGTTTTGCTATTTCTGTTAATATTGATCCAGAAATTTTAATTATTGATGAAGCTCTATCCGTTGGCGATAAAGCTTTTGCCGGGAAAAGTTTTGATAAAATGATGGAGTACAAAGAAAAAGGAAAGACAATGATTTTCGTTAGTCATTCGATTGGGCAAATGAAGAAAGTTTGTGGAAAGATATTGTGGTTAGAGTTTGGCAGGGTAAAAGAATTTGGGACAGTTTCTGAAGTCCTTCCTCGTTATGAGTCTTTTCTTTCCACTTGGGAAAAAATGAACAAGGAGGAAAGGGAAGAATACAAACAGAAAGTGATAAAAGGTGAAAAAACTACTGAGGAATTTTATCTGGTAAAAGATGAGAAGCCTACACAAAAAATAGAAAATTTTAAGGAAGAAATGGTAAGCCTTCTCGGTCATATTAAAGGTGGAGAATCATTAATAGCGTCTACACCTTCCGCTATAAATGATGGACTATCATCCACTCCTTATAAAAATAGTGTTTACTACATTAAAAAACAAATTGATATTAAAGGTGAAACTTATTATCTATTGAGTGAAAGACCTAGTTCAGAAATAGGTACTATAGGATGGATGAAAAAAACAGATCTCTCTCTACACCAACATTTACTAATTGATGAGGATAAAAAATCGTTTCAATTAAAAGGGGAAGGTTCAGCCTATTCCAAGCCTTGGGGTGGTAAGAACGATTTAGCTTATGGGGATTTAAGTCAGTTTGAAGATGAGATTATTGTGGTGGACCGTACTGAGAAAGTAGGTCAAAATATTTGGTATAGAGGGGAAATAAAAAATAAAGAAGTTTGGTTGCATAGTAGTAGTCTTACATCTGTAATAGAACAAATTTAAGTCAAAAACTTTGAATAAAAAGTTCCAATCACATAAATATGATTGGAACTTTTTAATTGGCAACTTAATACTTACCCAATCCTATCCTCTTCCAAACATCTCCGGATTATTAGAAAAAACTCCATCCACACCATATTCGACTAATTTTTCATAATGTTCCTCATCATTTACCGTATAAGGAAATACCTTGTAACCAAAAGATTTACATTGTTCGACAAGCTCTCGATCTGTATATACCTGATTAGGGTGAATGCTTGTTACGACAAGACCGCTTTGCTTTGCATATTTCCATGGTTGTAGAATTCGATAATAGAACAGCATACCAATCGGCATAGAAGGCACTATATCTTGAACATTTTTTAGGGCAACGTGGTCAAAGGATGAAATGATTACATCATGGAAGCGATTATAATCAGACAGACATTGAATAAGAATTTCTTCAATCCCTTCATAAATCACAGGAATGTTTTTAATCTCTATATTTATAAGGAGATCGTTTGGGCAGAGCTCCAACACTTCTGATAATGTAGCAAGCGTAGTTCCTTTGTATTCTTCAAACGCTCCACTTACATCAATTTCTTTTATTTCAGCCAATGTCATGTCTTTGATTCGTTTTGTTGATTGCTTGTTAAATCGAGTCAATTTATGATCATGACAAACGACTAGCTGTTGATCTTTTGTTAACTGGACATCGAGTTCAATTGCTTTGGTGCCATGCTCTATTGCTTTTTGAAAAGCTGGCAAAGTATTTTCAGGCGCTTCTGTTAAGGAACCGCGATGTGCAAAATTAAGTACCAAATAATCATCTCCTGCTCATAACATTTTTTATAGCATAACACACTTACTTTAAGTCTTGTTATCAAACCATTTCATTCTACCTTTACGCCATAATAGATGAAGCAGACGATAATTATATAAGAAAAACAGGCAAATACCTGTGGCAATACTTATTAGCATCACAGGCAGGGAAACGTAAAATGAAAGAATAGTAGCTATAATAATAAAAGAACATAAGATGAAAAAATCTGTGTTCTGGATTCTTATGCTGAAGTAGTGTTTAGCAGAATATACTCGAATCACCCACATAACCAAAAAGGCTACCATTGTAGAGACCGCCACGGCATATAATCCCCAATACTGGATGAAAAGTACATTAATCAATACATTCACTACTGCGCCAACCATTGAGGTCAGGAAGATGGCCTTTGTTTTCTTTGCTCCATGGAAGCCGGCTCCCCAAAATTGGGACAGGGCGCTGAATAGTGCTCCTACGAGTAAAATACCGGTATATTTCCAGGCATCATGGAATGCCTCCCCGATAAAGATATCAATTAAAGGTCTTGCTAATAAGATAATCAGGACCACAGTTGTGGCCATTAGTCGAAAGAAGTGATGAAAGACCCTCGAATAATACGCATTTTTCTCAGCGGAATCAAAGGAAAGAATCGCATGATCCTTCCAGGCGAGAGAGAAAATGGTATTCACCATCACCAGCAGCGCAGGTATCTTATTTGCGACGGCATACAGCCCATTTGCTTCCATCCCTAAGAACGCAATAATGAAGTATCTGTCGGAAAGATTCATCACCCACCAGCTGACTGCCCCCGGAATAATAGGTAGTGAATAGATGAAAAAAGTGCTCAACAATTCCTTGGAATAAGTATGAAAGGAAATATACTTTTTAAAATTCATGGTGGTCCATGCAACAAAAATGACAACAGCGGAAGCAAGAATGGCGGAGTAAAAGAAAGCCTCCACACGCAGTTCAAATACGAAAATGAGCAATAGTATAGCCGCTGCCGTTACTGCGGATTGAATTATTCCCAGGGAGGCAAATAACTTATTGTATCCTAATCCTCTGGCACATTGCTGCAGAAAACTGCTTAAAATCATCGTCTGCAAAAGAAGTAGTGCTGTCCAACCGTAAGGAACCGAATAAATAATAAGTACAATTGCAGTTAATGCCGTAAAAACAAACAAGTTTCTAATAATGACTGCAAGCCCTGTCGTAATTATTTTCACCTTTTTTTCTTCCATTTTCTCGACGATTAGCCACCTGTATACAGCTGCTGTCAGTTCAAATGTAATGAAGGGTGCAAGTAGGGTCGTGGTTGTCAGGACGACATCCCACAGACCATATTCTTCTGTCGTAAAGTAATGGGTGTATAGTGGAAGAAGGAGGAATGTCAGCAGCTTGGACCCGAGATTTGCGATCCCGTATAATAGCGTGTCTTTTACAAGTGTCCGTTTCTCTGTCATGATCCTTCTTTCCTTATATCATTTTTCTTCAGCATTTTTCTGGCAGAATGTTTTAAAGAGTAGGTTGAGCGTAAAAGCGGTGCACGTAAATAAGCAGTGGATGGTATTTCTATCCCTCGCTGCTTCACTTCTTGAATAATTTCAGCGGCATAGTCATCCTGATGCATTGTTGCTAGCACTTCAGCAAGATAGGCAGTCCGGGCATTTTTGTATTTTGATAGGTCAAATACATCTTTATATTCTTCCAGCTTTCCAGTCGTTTCCAATGATAGCTGTGTACGCAGGCATTTTGGGCAAACAGAGCAATTTGCAGCATCACTTGTACATACATTGAGATGCCGATATGTAGGTTCATAATTAGTAATAGCTTCCGTTTTTTCAAATCGGGAAAAAGCAGAGCCTGCCGAGAAAAAGTCCAGTGACTCTGTTGATAGCATATTCAAACTTAAAATATCATAGGAAGCGCCAATGGTCGGACTTAATTCAAAATCCTTAAATTGTCTTCCGGAAGAATAATAGTAGTAGCGAAATAGGCCTTGTAAAACAAGGATCGCTGCAGCGTTACGGATCGTATGTGTTGGGACATAATCCATTTGCAGAACATCACTGATATTGGAATCAACCTCAATAAGTGGAAGCTGCACTTCCTCGGCAAATGGCTTCACAAGCTCCAGTCTTTTTTGGAAGAGAGCTCTCGTAGCATCTCCACCAAAATCTCCATGTGAACCAACATTATGATAGACAAAATGGGTTAACCGAAAGCTTTCTGGACAACTTAAATGAAGGTGTTCATAAATAGTGAAAAAGGAATCGACACCTCCTGAAAAACCGGTTCCTACACCATTTGCTTGCGTGATCCGAGAGCTATCCAGTTCTTTAGGAAAAAGACTAATTTCCTTGAGATGCGGCATGGCAAGGTGTAATGCTTTTATAAGGTAGTTTGTCAGAGTATAGTAAAGCCTTTCTGATATCGGACAATTTATTTTAATATCCCAGCCGTTTTTCATCGCCAACAGTAAAAGACCTACAAGAAAAGCATCTCCTCTATGTTCTAACAGATAGGAACTATATGTATTAGGAACTGAAAACCAAAGCTCCTTGTTACCGGCTTCTGTCTCAAAAGCTGCTTGGATACGTACATGATTATTTACTTTTATAAGTGTTGGCGGATGAATAGTCAGCATGGGAAATACCTCCTTTCTGTTTTTAGTTTTGTAAAAACACATCTAATTTTTCAAATTGCTTCTCTGCTTGCTTGATCTGTGCTGAAATAGCGAGTGGAGGTTGCTCCATCGTTTGAAAAACTGTTTCCGGTGTCATCCTGTCTAACTGCTCCACTGTACTATAGTCGCCCTGGAAACCAACATCATGCATCACGTGAATCATTTTCTGACTGTACGTAATAGGAAAGACAGGTTTTTGAAGCAACCAACTGAGCACCATGGCATGAAAGCGAGAAGCGATAACCATATCTGCTTGTGAGAGCAGCTGCAGCATTTTCTCTGGATCATGCTCATAAAGATGGGCAGTCACCTTTTTCGCCATGGATGAAGGGATGTACGTTTGAATTTCTTCCAATGCTTCATCATCTTTTTCATACGCACAAAAAGCTAGTAACTGAACATGATAATTCTGTTTCATAAAATATGTTGCAATCTCACTTATTTTCTTGTAGTACGTATCATCATAGCCAATCAGTTGTTCCCGGATCGATGGTTTAATGACAGAAATAGCAATGCTTTTTTCGTTGGCAGCTTGCTTTATCCTCGGTGTTTGCAGTGTAAATACTACATCTGCCGCCATTCTAACATTAGGTAGTTCCTTAAATAGCTCATAGGAGGGAGTATCCCGAAAACAAATATCCGTATAGCTTTCAAACAGCTTGTGATGCTGTAAATAGAATTCCTTGTCTGTATATGGGCCAAAATTTGCTCCTAAAAGATAGAAGGGTTTGTCTTTCAGCTGCATTGCTTTCAGCTTTTCTAATTCCAGTTCCCAATTAGCTGATTGAATAAATAACGAACCACCTATATAAACAACTGCATCATATTTCTTTCCAGATAAACCTTTCCACAAGGGCCACTTTCTTGAAATAAGGTTAGTTGCCCGTCGGAAAAATGAGTCATTCGGTATTACGGTTAAGTTCGTTGTTTCAGTGAATGTTTTTTTATAGCTTCTCGGTGCATACAGCGTAAATTGCGTGTCGGGATATCTTTCGCAGAGAATTTTTATAAACAAGTCATCCCCAAAGTTTGAAAAGGTATATGCAAAAAGCCGGATGTTCTTCAATGTTATCCACTCCCTACCTTTAGGATGACTATTTTATCTTTACTTTAGACATACCCCAGCCACTTTTTTAGTCGAAAAAACAATGGTGTGTGTCGAAGTCTGTTTTTCATCTCAAATAGGAGATAAAGCGACAATACGCTTTTATTCTTCCATAACGTGTTAATGAGCTGCTCTTGAAAGGACGCCTCGTAATAGAGGTTTTGATCTAAATCTACTTTATGCAGCAGTCTTTTTATTTCCATCCGTTTTTCCTGAGGGCCTAAATTATTTCGCGTATGAAATAGATGATCAAGGCTATTAATCAAGGATTGGAGTAAAACCTGGTCCATGTAATAGTGATTCGCACCATAATTGCACTGGTGCTTTTCCAAAAAAGTAGTCACATGTTCTAATAAAAGCTTCTGCTGTTGCCAAAAATTCGCTTGGTAAGAAGACGAGAGGGAATGTTCCTGATGAATGCAATAGTCGTAAAGAGTCTCTGGCAGTACATGGATGGCAGAACATGTTGCCATATAGTCTAAATTAAATAAAAGATCCTCCCCCATATTTAAGTCTTCATTAAAAGTGATCGTATGCTTCCTAATGTTTTCTAGTCTATACAATTTATTGCAAGGAGAGGGGAGGATGATTTCCTTATATAATAGGCCGATATGCTGCCGAAACTCCTCAAATGTGTAGTTGCCCACTAAAGATGGGATATATCGAGTTTGCCCATAAGGTGAAATTGTTTGATAGCCACAAATGACAAGATCTCCGTTAGCCGCCATGACCAATTTCTCTGTAATGGTTTTATGTATGGTGTCATCCGCATCCACAAATTGCACATATTCCCCTGTAGCTGCACGAAGCCCCCGATTACGGGCAGCGGAAGGACCGGCATTTGGTTGATGGATGACCTGGATATGCTTGTTAACAGCTGCAAAGCTTTCACAGATTTGCCCACTCTTATCTGTAGAGCCATCGTTAACGAGGATGACTTCCAGCTGTTGATACGATTGCTTCAGGATGCTATCAAGGCAGGCCGTTAGTTTTTCCTCCGCATTATATACTGGTACGATAATACTTACTTTATCCTTCATATTCATACACTCCCCCAAGTGCAAGAAATAGTAATGCAATATAGCTCATCACAGATGGCGCAAATAATACATGGCCTGCCAAAAAGGAAATCCCACCACATAAAAGTAGAATCAGAAGAAGATTCCCTTTTGCTGCCATTGAGCTGGAAGGACGCCTTACTGTTTGCCAAATTATCATAAAGATAGGGAGTAGCAATAAAATAGACCCGATATATCCAAAGCTGAAAAATAAATCGAAAAAGTCCATTTCAATTATCTTTGGCTGTTTTTCATAATCCCCTGCATAACCAAGGCCGAATAACTGCCGTGATAGTTCAGCCTCTTGAAAATCTGTTTTTATGGATTCCAAATAAATAGGTCTGGAGCTTAACACATGGACTACTTTTGGATGCATATAAATAGCTGATGTATCTGTATGGATGACCACCGGCTTTGATTGCTCTGCTTGCTGCATGCTGTTTGGTCTCGAATCAGAAGTTGCCGGGGTGAATGGCAGTAAGGTAAAAAATAAAATAATGACTAAAAGATAAGCAGTCACGGTAGGATGCTTCCATACACGCATACGGGTTTTCCAAAGCAGCAGAATGGTATGCCCAAGGACAATTACTAATCCACCCAAGAAGGCTGTTTTTGTCCCAATCATGGGGATCATGCTTATAATTAATAAAAAGGATAGCCATGCCAACAGGTCATTGGTATAGGTAAGTGTGGAGACAATTATTCCAAGTAGAATAAGTACAATGACACTTAGTTCATTAGCTGCAAAAAACCATCCGGAATAGCCAGCATTAGCATCCATATAACTGGAGATACTTGTTTCTGTAAAGATGGCCAGCCAAAAACTAAAACCGATAAGACAACTTGCAATCATTGTTGCTTTTAAAATGAGCGCATTTTGCCATGGTTTTTTCTGAAGCAGATTCAAAATAAAATAGGTCATCACCAGAAAGTAACTTACCTTTAACAAAAAATTTAACTCCGTAAAGAAAACGAAGTGCGGCTTTGAGGTGAAATTAATAACAAACATGATGGCAATAGCGAAAAAAGAGCCAGCATAGGCAGTGAAATAAGCTTTGTTCTTCTTAAAAAAAGTATTTGCTATATAAAAAAATAAGCCAAGCATCAGAATTGCCCGAAACAAAGCACCTATCGACAAAGGTAAGTCCTTCGTCAGCGGTGTAAGCAAATCGAGAATGGGTTGAATAATGATTAAAAAGAATAATAATTTATTTTGCTTTATCGATTGTAAGGTCATAGTAATGCATCACTTTCTTGAATAAAGATTCTATTGCACATGGTTGAGCAAAAACGTTATTTCGTACATTCATAGTAGTTGGAAAGATGAAAACTAGCAGAGACAAGAAAATTTTAACTCTATTTAAGGAAGTGGATTGACCCATTGATTTCCACTGCAGGGGGACGCTTTCACACCTCCGGGTACAAGCGCGACATCTGCTCGTTACCTCACAGTGTCTTCTTTGCCACCGGCATGGCTTCAGCCACTTCCTCCGCTACGCTCCGTCCAGGGTCTTCAGCTCATGCTATTCCGGCAGGAGTCGCCATCTTCCATTCCAATCAATTTAACGAATCGTTGACCCCACCAAATCATCAAAAACAGCATAAAGCTTCCTGAAAAGCTACTCCACCTAGTATGGACAGGAATTCTTGGATTCAACCATCTTCCTTATAAATTCGCTCCTCTTTGGTTATATTAATGTACTAATAAAGCGACCGGAGGACCGATAAAAATGAAGGTGCTACATTTAAATGCTGGAAATGAGACAGGCGGAGGCATGCATCATATACTTGGCCTTATGAAACGATTGGATAAGGAACAATTTATTCTCGGAGTGATGGAAAAAGGCGAGTTGTTTCAGCGAGCGAAAGCGGCAGGAATTAATACTGTACATTTTGGATGCTCCAACAAATTAAGCATTCCTCTTGTACGTAAGTTAAAAGCATTTATGATGGAAGAAGATATTAGCTTCCTGCACACCCATGGACCACGTGCAAATGTGTATGCAAGCATTCTGAAGAAGCTGATTCCTTTTCAATGGGTCATAACTGTCCACAGTAATCCACTTCTCGACTTCATGGGAAAAGGAATTTATGGCAAGCTGCTTTCAAATATAAATATTCGTGCGTTGAAACAGGCAGATAGATTAATTGCCATATCGGATCCGTTCAAATCCTGTCTTGTTAAATCAGGGATTTCAGAAAAGAAGATTACAACCGAATTGAATGGGATTGATTTTAAACAGAAGCATAGTGGACCAATTTATAAAAAAGCGGATTTTGGAATCCCTGAGGACGACTTTCTCATCTTAATGGTGGCGAGACTGGATCCGGTAAAAGGACATGCCATTGCTTTTCAGGCTTTTGCACAGTTGTTAGCAGCATGTAGCACATGCCATCTATTGGTGGTTGGAGATGGGGCCTTATTTGATAAATTAAAAAAAGATGTAGCTGTCCAGGGATTAGAACAAAACATTCACTTTTTTGGACATCGAGATGATATTGACAGTCTTTATAAAATGGCAGACATTACGTTATTAACGTCCCATAGCGAAAGTTTTCCATTGGTATTACTTGAGTCTGCGCGTGTACAGACACCGATTATTGCGACAGATGTGGGCGGTGTAAGTCAGCTTATTACGGATAAATCTGTTGGATGGAAGGTTACTCCTGGCGATGCATCACAGGTGGCATCGGCTTTAAAGGAAGCATTTAATTTTTACAGAAAGGGTATGCTACCTTTAATGGGAGAAAAGTTACATTCTCATGCATCTTCTAAATTTACGTTGGAGAAATTTGCCGAAAACGTTTATAATGTATACTTAGGAATGAAAAATGTTAATTGAGTGTAAATTATAAACAGATTTTTCTAGGAAAATGAGGTGGGCTAAGTGATTAAAATAGTGATTTTAGCCTTTTTAACCACGTTAATATCGTTAATAATAACGCCTATAGTTATAAAATATGCGAAAAAATTAAATGCAACAGATAAGCCAAATTACCGAAAAGTGCATAAAGATCCAATCCCTACGCTGGGCGGACTTGCCATTTTTATGAGCTTTCTCATTGGCCTGGTTATTCTTCAGCCGGTTAGTGAATACCATTTAGCCATTGTTATTGGCGCATTTATAATAATTATTCTTGGGTTTTTTGATGATTTGTTTGATCTATCCCCAAAAGTAAAATTTCTCACCCAAATTGCTGTTGCTTCACTTGTTGTATTCTGGGGCGGCTTACAAGTTGAGTTTATTAACTTGCCATTTGGTGGACAAATTGAGTTTGGATTTTTTAGTTCTGTAATAACCATTATTTGGATTGCAGGGATAACCAATGCGATGAATTTCATTGATGGGCTAGATGGCCTGGCAGCAGGGGTATCATCCATTGCTTTAATGACCATAGCAATAATGGCAATCACAATGGGGAATATTTATGTTGCGACAATGGCTCTTATCTTATTCTTTAGTACCATGGGATTTTTGCGGTATAACTTTAACCCTGCCAAAATATTTATGGGTGATACAGGGGCCATGTTTTTAGGATTTATGATTTCGGTCTTGGCATTACTCGGGTTTAAAAATGTAACCATTATTTCGTTCATTATCCCGATTTTTATATTAGGTGTACCAATATCGGATACGTTAATTGCGATGGTGAGAAGGTATATTAATAAGCAACCATTATCCAGTCCTGACAGCTCTCATCTGCATCATCGGCTGGTGAAGTTTGGACTGACCCATAAACAGACCGTATTATTTATCTACGCATTAAGTGCGATGTTTAGTTTGGCGGCAATTTTATTCTCCATGACCACGGTATGGGGATCCATTCTGATCTTTACCATTGCCATGCTAGCCGTACAGGCACTCATTGAAAATCTTGAGTTAATTAACAGTGAATATAAACCATTGACTAATTTGCTGAAAGGGTTAAAACAAAAACCTTAGATGCTTGGTTATATGGCATAGAGAAAATAAAATAGAAGTAAAAAAGAGCAGCTGCCTTTGTGGGCAGCTGCTCTAGTTATTTTAGTAGGAACTTTGTTCACCTTCCGCATTGTTGGTTGGTTCAGAAGCCATACTGGATGATGAAATATCTAAATGCTGTTGCAATGTTTGTCTTGTTTCATCAAGTGCAACTTCATCCAATTGCCAGTAATAAGTTTTTCCAGGCTGGTAATCATTACCCTCTAAGGTAATGGTTTCAAAGTCCAAATTCTTCCCTTTTGTTCCGTAGGAGATAAAGCTTTTCATTTCACTGAAGGACATATCGGTTTTCATATTGTCACCAACTGCTTCAATGATATCATCATATTTTAGAATGGAATTTAGAGAAACAGCTTTGTTAATAATTGCTTCAATAATAGCTTGTTGTCGTTTTCCACGCTCAATATCATTATCAAGTTTTCTTGTTCTTGCGAGTGCAAGCGCCTCTTCACCATCAAGCTGTTGCTCGCCTTGTAATAGATGTATCGCTCCAGCCTTATCTTTAGAGTTCTGTTCACGAAGCTCGTAAGGTACATCTACTGTCACACCATCAACCGCATCTACAACATCAATAAATGCTTCGAAATTTACTTTCACGTAATAGTCAATTGGGATTTCAAGCAGATTTTCTACCGTTTCAATAGTAGCATTTTCCCCACCGTATGCATGAGCATGATTGATCTTTGTTTTGTAACCTACTTCAGGGATATATACATAGGAATCACGTGGGATACTTACAAGCTTTACACTTTTATCATCTTTATTCAATGTTGCTACCATCAAAGTATCTGTTCTTGAGCTATCTGCATTATTTCTTACATTACTAGCATCAACACCCATGATTAATACAGAAACATTGTCTACCTTTGGATCGACCGCACTTTCCCTCAGATCTGATTTTTCTCTGCTATCCTTATCATAAGCATCCGAAAATACGCTGTCTGCTTTAATATATAGATAGGATGCATAGGAAATTACTCCAAGAAATGCTACAATGACAGGGATAAGAATAAAATAGGCTCTCTTTCTCAGCCTTCTTTTCTTTCTCCTCACAATACGAGAATGTGTATCTTTATTCGACATATTTTTTCTCCTCAATAAGTAAAATAGAAATATCTTTTTGTAAATGGTATTATATTCCTAAATACCACTAGTAAAATTTATGTTAAGTTAAAGTAAAGCTAACCTTAATTTTACTATGAATAGGTGTATTCGTAAATACTATATTTATTACAATTACGTAAGAAGAAGATTACGGAAGCAGGACAAAACGAGAGGTAGCATAGGATATGAGAGATTATGAAACAGTGAAAATAATGGATGTTAATTTTTTGAATTGCAGTAAAAAAGAGTTTCTACATGATTATTTAGTCCCTGATTTGGAGAATAAACGACAAAAAATGATCGTTACTGCTAATCCTGAAATTGTTATGCGTGTACGTGAAGACGAGGACTACAAGCAAATTGTAAACACAGCAGATTATGTAATCCCAGATGGAGCTGGAATTATCATTGCATCAAGAATACTGAAACAACCACTAAAAGAGAGAGTCCCTGGTTATGAATTAATGATGGATATGCTGGAATTCGCGGGTGAACATGGGTATAGCTGTTATTTTCTCGGCGCAAAGGAAGATGTGAATGAAAAAGCTGTGTTGGAAGCAAAGAGAAGATTTCCCAATTTAAAAATTGCAGGTCAACATCATGGCTTTTTTGATATAAAAGATGAGCCGTTTGCGAGCAAGATAGCTGATGCAGAACCGGACATGATATTTGTAGCGCTTGGCTTACCTCGCCAAGAGCAATGGATCTATCGGCATCGAGATAAATTTCCCGAGGGCATATTTATGGGAATTGGCGGTAGTTTTGACGTACTGGCTGGTGAGGTTAAACGAGCACCTCAAGCCTGGATTAACTTGAATTTGGAATGGCTCTACCGGCTATTACAGCAACCGTTTCGATTTAAACGCATTTTAAAAGTATTTGAGTTTATGATAAGAGTGATTTTTAGAAAGTAGTTGGAAGACTAACATCCGCAATAGATGTTGGTCTTTTTTTTATTGCTGAGAAGATGGTAACCAATACTGGAAAAAATAAAAACAAACATCCATGCCCCCTTTTGCTAGCCCTATACGATTATAGTTGTGAAAGGGGGTGAGACACATGGCAGTAGCAGAATTAATGAAATCCTCATTGCAGCTCGTATTTGTTAATGGCACGGACATGGAAACTGGAAAATCACTTTATAAGTCGAAAACCTTTAACAATGTTAAAACAGCGGCAACAGCAGATCAGCTATACGCTATAGCTGAGGCAATATCCGGATTGCAGGAGCTTCCACTTTACATGGTTCATCGTAAAGACAGTACCGATATCCATCAGGGATAGTTGATCCGGCTTAAATAGAATAGAAAGGAGGTCAGGAAATGAAAAGATTAGAACTTAAATTCGATAACTATGATGGCAAGGTCGTAACATATACGATCGATAACCCAAAAGAACCAGTTGATCCAGCTGCTGTTAACGCAGCAATGGATGAGATCATCACACAAAATGCATTCACATCCGGCGGTGGGGATTTAATCGCTAAGAAGAGCGCTCGTCTTGTTGAACAGACAATTGAAGATGTGGAGATTCTGTAAATAGAAGGGCAACCGCTAAATTAAATAAACGTTTGATCAAGAAACAGGACCAGCGGCCAGACCACTGGTCCTGTTTTAATATGAGGGAGTGATGGTTAGGGGGCGCATCCGAGAATGGCGAGAGCGCCGCCGCGACAGGGAAGGCAGCACCCGAGACAACGAGGCGATTTATCGCGACAGAGAGGGCAGCATCCGAGATAGCTAAGCATCATACCGTGACAGAGCTGCGCTCGAGACACAAAATGCTATACCAACTCACCCATGCTGATGTCACGCCAAAAAGGAGGAAACAATCATGGAAAGCTGGATACCTTTCATTACAGATGTTGGTTTTCCCATAGCGGTAACATTTTATCTATTACACCGCATCGAGGGGAAACTCAATTTGCTAATTGAATCGATTCATGCATTACCTGAAAATATGAGAAACCAATAAAGAAGAAACTTCGGCATATGCCGAAGTTTTTTATTGTAAGAACCAATCCCCGTGTTGGTTGAACGGTTTGCAGTTTTTTTGTTTGAAGAGAATACTTGAAGTGGATGCTAAACTTTGGGGAATGTATAAGGATCGATAAAACTTAAGAGTGTGCAATATGACTTCTTAGTTTACTTTCCTGTTCCATTGCACGCAAAGCCAATGTCGCTATTACGTCTTCCTGACGGGTGCTATTTTTGTTTAGTGTATCCAATTGCTCACTGTTCTTGACGATCTGTTTAAAGTTTCGTTCAATCAGCTGCGTATTCTGCTTTACTTGGTCATATTGTTTGTCCATTTTTATATTTAGCTCATCAATTCTATTAGTATTCATGTCTATCTTATTTACAAGTCTCTGGAAATCTTGTTTTGTAGCAAAATTGTCTAAATCATCTTTCGTAGGAAAATTCTTTAGATCATCCTTTGTGGCAAAACGTGTTAAATCCTCTTTCGTAGCAAAATTCTTTAGATCGTCTTTTGTAGCAACAAGCTCAGACATCTCGTTAATTTTTGTCATGATTTGTTCTAACATCAGATTATCATTCATTTTGTTATCGCCTCCTAATTAAATAAATAGCAGTTCATTCGACATAATAAGCGAATTTTTGCTTACCTTTAATATACAAACTTTTCAACGGAAGGGCAATATCTATCTGGGTTGTTAATTCCACTACTGCTAAACCTTAGGCATGTTTCCTATCTCCCAATTTTCATACCAAGATGTAATCTGATTATTTACTTCCAGACCCAGATCAGCTAACGCCTTTTTTAGTCGTTTGTATTGATAATGGACCAGCACACCGTAATCAACTTCAGCGTAAATTTTCATTAATTGAAAAGCCGCTTGCTCCTCTTCCGGATGTTTTTCACAAATCTTCACATACCATTCGATTGCTTTTTCCAGATCATGCTTTTTTTTATAACAAGCTGCGATCTGGTTTGCTGTTTTGGCCCATAATTGACTTAGTCGAAATCTTTCTTGCTCGGCCCATATATAGTCATTTACTTCCAAATAACTGCCCGTGTATTCTTCCATGATTTCTTCATATAGTTCAATGGTGCTAAGCTCCAACTTTGGGGCTGATTCAAGCTTACTTTCCCAACTTCTTATGTCAATTTGTGCTTCTTTTATTTGTAATGTGTATCCTGATTGCACATTTTTAATATTGAGATGTTTACGGTAATGACGTAAGGCCCGTCGAATATGGTAAATTGCCGTATACAATTGGGTATACGCCTTTTCCGGTTCATAATCAGGCCATAGTAATTCAATCAATTCGGCCTTATGTATTGATTTTCCACAATAATGTAATAAATAGAGAAACAATTCCTGGGCTTTGGCTGTTCTCCAGGAGATAACTTCTTTTTCCTCATTACTATATTGAAAAGACAGTTCTCCGCATACAGAGATACTTAGCTTCTTATCATGATTATTTGGATATGAAGCTGCAGAACGATCATATATTTTTGACGTAATTCGGTCTAAGGTCTTTTTTAGTCTATCTTTTTCTACAGGTTTTAAAAGATAATCTAATGCATTTAATTCAAATGCTTGTACTGCATAAGCTTGATAAGCAGTAACGAATACGATGGCCAACTCTGAGTTTATATCTAAAATTTTTTCTGCGAGCTCAAGTCCATTAGTTCCTGGCATTTCTATATCCAAGAATATGATATCCGTTTCATATAGAATATGGGAGTTTTTATTGTAATCGAAATGAATAAATTTATGCACACACGCTTCTTCATATAGCTCTTTTAAGCGACGCTCCAAAAGGTCCATTGCTAATGGTTCGTCATCAATCAGAACGATATTCATAATATCCACTCCTATTCAGCTGTTTGTTATTTTTTACTAGAATTAAATGGTAGATTTGTAGTTGTTTTAGCTGAGGTAGAAATTCGTGTTGTGTTATACCAATAAACAATTTGGTGCTTATAAGTGAAGTATATTCATTCATTACATGATTTGCAATAACCTCAAAAAAATTGTTTATCGCAATTTAAATATCGGTAGCGATAATTAGGTATTTATACCTAATTTTGCATGCTAGGTAGAAATAAGTAAGTAAATTTGTTCAGTAATTGTATAAGTCCTTTCCCTATAATTTGTAATTGATCAAAATTAGCAAAATATCCTTTTAGGGGATGGGAAAGGAGCTTATCGATGCAAAGAAGATTAAGTATGCTATTTATTTGTGTGTTGCTTTTTCAAACAATGATTAGCGGAATTGCACCATCATTAGTGAAGGCAGAAGGAAAGCAACAGAGTATTTTTACTGATAGCATGCTAACAGATGAAGAGGGAAATACAGTCACACTCGAAGAAGTAAAAGCAGGAGCGCCAGTACATATACACATAGGCTGGTCAGTAAAGGACAAAGATATCCAAGCTGACAGCAATGAAACACTTCAACTTCCTGCTGACTTGGAACTGAGCGATTCACAGGAAGGTGAGTTAGGAAAAGATGGCAACGTAATCGGCACCTATAAGGCAATAACAGACGGGGCCCTTACTGTTCAATTTTCTGAAGCCGTGAAAGATTATCCGGACTCGAGCGGTACAATAGTACTAAGTACTGTAAAGTCTAAAGAATCTACAAAAGAGAAGGAGCAAGACGCAAGTGAGGATGCTCCAGAAGGTGAAAAAGAAACGAGTTCATCAGTAACTGGAAAGAAGGAAAATACAACATCTGAGCAAGTAACGGAAGAGGGTAAGGAAACGGAAAAGCAGAATCCGGATAAGCAGGATGAAGCTATGAACACCGAAGAGCCGAATACTAACAGCACGAATGAAACTGCTGATATCGGGTCCTCAGACGAAGAAAAAGATGTAAAAAAAGTAGTCAAGGAAGATACTGAAACTGAAAAAGGTTCTGTTCAATCAACAGCAAAAGAAGCTCATGGCTTTAATTTAGTGTTGGATGCAGTAACTGATTTGGATGGCAATCCGTATACGGAAGATAGTTTGCTAGAACCAAAAGATCAGTTCCAATTAAAGCTCGACTGGAATCTGGAAAATGGCCATACGTATACAGCGGGTGATAAGCAAGTATTTCAATTGCCAAAAGGGATTAAAATTACGGAAGAGATGACAGGTGAATTAAAGGACGCCTCTGGTTTAACTGTTGCTTCCTATAAAATTACTACAGACAAAAAAGTGGAACTGACATTTACGGATTATGTGGAAACCCACAGCAATGTCAAAGGCTGGCTACAAATAATTTCGCAATTAGATGAAGAAAATGTTGACGTGGAAGATGGAGAAGCTATTATTGAACCTATTGGTGAAGAAGGCGAAATCCGCATACCAATTGTTCAAGGTAATACAGAGAAAACAATAGAGAAAAAAGGTACACCTAATAAAGGCTATAATGCAGATGAAATAAATTGGGAAGTCAAGATTAATAAACATAAAACGTCTTTAACTAACGCGAAGATCAAAGACATACTTCCTGAAGGAACCGAATACAAGGAAGGAAGCTTAAAAGTTACGAAGTTGAAAGTGGACCTATACGGGAATGTGTTAGGGGATGCAGAAGAGGTTGACGTAACTGGAGAGACGTTTGTGAATGGAGAGCTATCCATCCCGCTAGGCAATATCAAAGATGCATACCGGGTGGAATATGCTACTACCGTTACGGATGATGAGAAAAAGGAATTTACGAACAATGCGATTCTTTCAGATGACGAGCTGGAAGATATTTCAGCAAAATCAACAGTCACAATTGATCGCGGGGAAGCAATTAAGAAAACAGCAGCTAAAAGCTATAACCCGAAAACAGGGATAATCGAATGGGAAATTGAATTTAATTATAATGAGAAAAATTTAGAAGATGTTACATTAAAGGATGCTTGGACACCAGAGGGAAAAATGGATTTAGTTGAGGACAGTTTGAAGTTCACAGAAGTTACTATTGATGAAAACGGTAAGGCACATCCAACAGACAATGTTGGCTTACCAGAGGGCGCTAAGCTCGTGCCTGGAACAGACCAGTTTGAAGTGACTGGTATTACAACAGATAAATCATATAAAGTAACTTATCAAACAAAAGTGAAAGATCGCGTATTGGATCCTTTTGAAGTTGCAAACACAGCAGGATTTGGTACAGAAACAGATGGATCCACCACAGGCGTTGGTACGTATTATGGATCAAAATCAGCTGGGACAATCGATTATAAAAATAAAACCATCGATTGGAAGATTGAAGTTAACCATGATGAATATCCAATGGAAAAGATTAGCATTAAGGATACATTGGGTGAGGGTCTGACTTTAAAAGAGGATAGTCTTAAGGTTACCGTTGATGGGAAAGTTTATGAGGGTGATTATACCCTTTTAGGAGATAATCCATTCACTATTCAGTTTCCGAATGATTTTACCACAGACAAAAAGATCGTTATTACGTATGAAACGAGCTATGTTGCTGATGAGGTGCCAGAGCAAAAGCCAACAAATACCGCAGCAATTACTTGGACACCTGAAGGCGGTAGTGATTCGATAACGAAAGAGGTTACCGCAGGAACAGAGCTAAACGACAATACGAAAAATAATGATTGGAAGAACGGTTCATATAATCCAGAGACAAAAGAAATTACCTGGACCATTTACACGAATTACCGTGAAAATACAATTGAAAATTTAATTGTTAAAGATGCACCTCAAGGGAACCAGAAGATAGTTGCAGATTCAGTTGTGGTCAAAGAATTAGCAATCGATAAAAAAGGGAATATAACAGAAGGCGATCAACTTACTGACAGTATAAGTGTTGACATAGAAAATAATACATTCCAAGTCACAATTGGCGAAACAAATAAAGCACACAAAATCGAATATAAAACATCACTTGCTGGATTAAGCGATATTCAAAAGGAATATGTTAACAAAGCTGAAGTATTGGATGGAGAAAACAACAAACTATCTGATTTAGACGCGAAAGTGAGCATTGCTAAATCGGATACGTACGGGGAAAAATCCGGTGGACAGGATGGAAAGCAAGTACATTGGTCTGTAAACGTTAATCTTGGACAGCAAAAGATTAATAATCTAAAGCTGGTAGATACCATTTCTGCTAACCAGGAATACTTAACAGACACGATTAAAGTATATGAGGCATCCGTTGATAAAGATGGTAAAGCAAGCAAAGGAGAGGAACTCTCCACAGAGCAATACGAATTAACACACACTCCAGGCGAACTTGATTTTACGATTACATGGAAGAATGAGGTGGAGCGTGCTTTTATTGTAGAGTATTCCACATTATTCTTTGAAAAACATAATGGTGAAGTAACAAATCAATATAGTGTCACAGGAGACAACATCGTTGAAGGCGGCCAAACGGATGGTGGCGGTAAAGTAACAATTAAGCAATTAGCATCAGGCGGCGGCTCAGGTGAAGCAGGCTATTTTGTCATTGATAAAGTTGATACCACTTATGGGAAAGAAGAGACAAGTCTAGAAGGTGCTGAGTTCGACTTAATTGATGCTGATACTGGGAACGTATTGAAAACAGGCACTACAGACGAAAATGGTCAAATTGATTTTGGTCGCTTACTCTTCGGAGAATATGAACTGCATGAACGTGTGGTTCCAGATGGATATGTAACCAAAAACGAAAGACAAACAATTGTAATCGATGAAAAATACGAACAGAATAATGAACAAACGAAAACAACTTACAGAGTTGAAAATTTTGTACCAGTTTATGCAATTGAACTATTGAAAACAGACAATAAAGGCAAAGCATTGCAGGACACAGAGTTTACCTTATACGACGGAGACAAAAAAGAACTTACAAAAGCTACAACTGATCAAGATGGTAAAATTTTATTCGAAGATTTAAAAGAAGCTGGCACGTATTATGTTCAGGAAACAAAAGCACCTAAAGGATTTGTACTCGATTCAACAGAACATAAAGTGGTAATTGGAGATAAAGAGCCAGAACCTGTAAAAGTATCTATTGATAATCAACCACGTGGTGCTGTCATTTTAACGAAAAAAGATTTGGATTCAGGAGCAGCCCTGGAAGGTGTGGAATTCGTACTGCAAAAGCAGGATGATAGAGGTGATTACAAAACAATCGCTACCCTAACGACAAACGATAACGGAAAGATTAGCACATCAAATACACTTGAAGCTGGAAATTATCAGTTTGTTGAAACAAAAGGGTTAGATGGCTACCGTACAAACGGTACACCAATTAAATTCACAGTTAATGTTAATAGTACAAAAGATCAGCAGTTTACAATGAAAAATGAGCGTTATAAAGGTTCTATTAAACTAGTGAAAAAAAATGATGTAACAGATGCAACATTAAAAAATGCTACATTCAAATTGCTGAATGCAAATGGAGAGTTGGTTGAAGAGAACCTAACCACAAATAATCAAGGAGAACTACAGATTAATGACCTTTTCCTTGGTAAGTATCAATTAATTGAAACAAAAGCTCCAGCTGGATATAGACTGGATGAAACACCGATTGATATTGAAATTTCTGAGGATAACCAAGTTATTGAAAAAGTGATGACAAACGAAAAAATCACTAATATAACCGTAGAGAAGAAATGGAACAATTCTTCAGGAGATACTGAATCTGTTACTGTAAAGCTTCTACCAACAGATCAAACAGTGAAGTTAAATGAAGGAAATGATTGGAAAGCAACGTTCAAAGATCTAAGCGTCTATGACGAAGCAGGGGAAGTCATTGATTACCAGGTAGAAGAACTCAAAGTAGATGGCTATAATTCTGCTGTAACAGGTGATCGAGTAAATGGATTTATTGTAACAAACACAGAGACAACAAGTGTGTCAGGAACAAAGACATGGCTTGATGATGAGTCGGCTGATCGTCCGGATGCAATCACAGTTAAATTGTTCGCAAACGGAGAAAAAGTAGCTACAACAGAAGCGAAGGCAGCTAACGATTGGAAGTATTCTTTCAAAGATCTTGATAAATATGATGCAAATGGGGAAGAAATTGCGTATACCATTGAAGAGGTTCCGGTTGAGGGCTATGAAACAACTGTAAATGGTTTTGACCTTGAAAACCTTCGTGTTGGAACTGTTTCAGTCAAAGGTGAAAAAATTTGGCAAGATGAAGACCCAACAGATCGTCCGGATGAAATAACCGTAAATTTAAAGAGAAACATTGATGGAGTTGAAGATAAATCATTCTCTAAAAATAAAACGGTGAAGCCGAACAATCAAGGTAAATGGGTTTACACCTTTACAGATTTAGCAGAATTTGATGAGCATGGAGCAGCATACACGTATACCGTTAAAGAAACAAATGTGCCAGAAAAATATGAGGCGAAAATTGATGGATATGATATTATCAATACTCGTGTTGGTACGACGGAAGTTTCCGGTAAAAAGCGGTGGAAAGATGATAAAATTACCGATAGGCCAGAAACGATTACCATTAATCTTTTACGTAATAATGTTGTTGTAGACACAACGCAAACGACAGCAGATGATGAATGGGTATATCGTTTCCAAGACTTACCGAAGTATGATAACCAAGGTCAATTATATGACTATTCGGTTAAAGAACAAGATGTCAAAGGGTATGATTCAAAAGTGAGTGGCTTTGACATTACGAATACGCGTGCGGAGAAAAAGTCAATTGAAGTAACGAAAGGCTGGCTGGATGATAATTCTAAAGATCGTCCGACATCCATTATTGTCTATTTGAAACAAAATGGAGAGCTTTTCGACACTGTACAATTAAAGGCTGAAGATGATTGGACATATGTGTTCAACGATTTAGAAGCATATGATGAAAATGGGCAAGAATATGCGTATACAGTGAAAGAAAAGGCTCTAGAAGGCTATGAGACAAAAATAGATGGATTTAACATAACTAATCTTCGTGTCGGCAAAACAGAAGTGACAGGAACAAAAACCTGGTTGGATGATAATTCACCAGATCGTCCAGAATCTATTACAGTGAAGTTACTGGCAAATGGAGAAGAAACAGATAAAACAATCACTGTTGATGCTAATTCAGACTGGAAATATGCATTTACAGATCTTGAGAAGTATGACGACCAAGGGAAAGAAATTGCGTATACCGTGGATGAAGAAGCGGTAGAAGGTTATAAAAAGACCATATCCAATAATAACATCACGAACTTACGGGTTGGAAAAACTGCTGTAACTGCTGAAAAGATTTGGAATGAAGTTGATAAAAGATATCGTCCAGATCATGTAACTATAAACCTATTAGCAAATGGCGAAGTTATTGATACCCAAATAGTCACGGCTGACACGGATTGGATGTACACATTTAGTGATCTTGAGAAATATGATGAGCAAGGAAAAGAAATCACCTATACAGTGGAAGAGAACGACGTCCCAGCAGGCTATGATGTAGATATTGATGGCTATAAGATAACAAATACGCAGAAATCTACAGAGGTAATTGGTACAAAAGAATGGATAGAAGTGGATGAGCGTTATCGTCCGGATTCCATCACTGTGCAGCTTTTAGCGAATGGTGAAAAAGAAGCAACCGTTGAGGTCTCTGAGAATACAAATTGGACCTATGCATTTACAAATTTAGCGAAGTACGATAAAGCAGGCGAAGAAATCACCTATACAGTGGAAGAGCTTGATGTGCCAACAGGCTATAAATCAACAGTAGATGGTTTTAACATCACAAACACACAAAAAACGACCGAAGTAACTGGTGAGAAGACATGGGTAGAAGTTGATGAAAGATACCGCCCTGATTCCATTACTGTTCAGCTTTTGGCAAATGGTGAGAAAGAGACAACACTTGAAGTATCAGCAGAAACAGACTGGAAATATACTTTCACTGATTTAGCAAAGTATGATAAAACAGGCGAAAAAATCACCTACACGGTGGAGGAAATAAATGTTCCGACAGGCTATGAGACAGAGGTAGATGGTTACAACATTACGAATACCCAAAAATCAACCGAAGTAGCTGGTGAGAAGACATGGAAGGAAGTAGATGAGAGATACCGTCCAGATACAATTACAGTGAACTTGCTGGCAAATGGTGTTGTAGAACAATCTGCCGAAGTATCCAAAGATACAGACTGGACGTACACATTTACAGACCTGGCCAAGTACGATAAAGAAGGTAACTTAATTACGTACACCATCAAAGAAGACGCTGTTACTGGATATACTTCAACAGTGAGCGGCCATGATGTAACCAATACACAGCAAACGACAGAAGTGTCCGGAATGAAAACGTGGTTAGATGATGAATCAGCAGATCGTCCGGATATAATTACGGTTCAAGTGAAAAATGGAGAAGAAATTGTTCAGTCACAAGAAGTGACTGCTGACAATGATTGGAGTTACACATTTAAAGACTTACCGAAGTACGATAAAGCAGGTAAGGAAATTAATTACTCCATTAATGAAAAAGCGGTTGATGGCTATAAAACGATCATTAACGGTTTCGATATTACAAATCTTCGTGCAAATGTGACAGTGGTAGAAGGAGAAAAAATCTGGAAGAATGATCGTCCTGCAGAGCGACCGGAGGCAATCACAGTTATCTTATATGCTAATGATAAGGAACTGAAGCGCCAGAAGGTTACAAAGGAAATGGATTGGAAGTATACTTTTGCCAGCCTACAGCAATTTGACGATGAAGGTAAAGCAATCGTGTACACGGTAGGTGAAAAACCGGTGGATGGATATGATACCGAAGTAAATGGGTTTACCATTATTAATACATGGAAACCAAATGATCCTATTACACCAAACGATCCAGAGGATACCAATAATCCAGTACAACCGACTATCTCGGGAGGGACAAATAATTCAGGAAATGAACTGCCAAACACAGCTACGAATATTTTCAATATCTTCATGATAGGTGCAGGCTTCCTACTAGCTGGGTTTGCATTGTGGATATACAAAAGAAAGTTTGCAAGAGACTAAAAGTTAAAAAGCGATCGCATACAACTGTAGCTGTATGCGATCGCTTTTTTAGGTTCTATTATAATGTTGGAGTTCTTGCAGAGAAGGGGAATTTCGAATCACTGACAAAAATAATCGTCCGGAGAGCAAGGGAATCCGCCGGAGGATGAAATAATCACCCGGAGAGCAAAAGAATCCGCTGGAGGATGAAATAATCGTCCGGAGAGCAAGGGAACCCGCCGGAGGATGGAATAATCGTCCGAAGAGCTCGGGAATCCTCCGAATGTCGAAGATCAAGCTTACTGACTCGCTGCACAATAAACACCTTTATTTATTCAATGGGATGGTAAATTGAATGCGTGTGCCCTCATTTATCTTTGATTCAATTTGCAATCCTATTCCAAATAGTTTCTTTAGTCGAAGATTTGTATTAGCCATCCCTATTCCCCTAGACTGATTTGAACTTTTTTGAAGAAGTTGATCAACAACCTTTTGTTCCATTCCTACACCATCATCAGCAACAGAAACAATGGCATGATTAGAATGAACCGCTACAGTAATATAAACGCATCCGCCAATAGGGCGTGGTAAGATGCCATGTTGAATTGCATTTTCGACAAGCGGCTGTATTGTTAAAGGAGGTATACGTATGTCTGCGACGTTCTCTACATTCCATTCCACAGCTAAGCGCTCACCAAATCGTTCTGTTTCAATATATACATATGATTTAACTATTTCTAATTCTTCCTGCAGAGAAATAAGTGTGTCAACATTTTTAATATCAAAACTCCTGCGTAAATAATTACCGAATTGGTTTAATAGTTTTGTCATTCTAGTTGTATCCACTTCACTTAGTGATGCAATCGTGTTTAATGTATTAAAAAGAAAATGTGGCCGGATCTGCGCTTGTAATAAAGCCGCCTCCATGCGCAGATGTTCATGAATAGAAACTTTTAGATCAATTAAGGATTTCACTCGAGAAAGTAATTCGACCCCATCTACAGGTTTGGCGATATAATCATTCGCACCTGCATCAAATGCTGTATGAATATCCTCTGTCTGGTTGCGCGCTGTTAGTAATAAGATAGGTAACTCTGACACTGTATACTGTTTTCGTATTTCTCTTGTTAGCTGATATCCGGACATATTTGGCATCATTACATCTGAAATAATTAAATCCCATTGTTTGTCTGTTAGACGGTCTAGAGCCTCTTCGCCATTCCTTGCAGTACCAAGGTGGTAATTTTCATCAAGCAACTTACGTAAGATTTTCAGGTTAACAGGGTCATCATCCACAATTAGCACATTGGAGGTCGCATGTGTAGTCGTTTCCTTTTTACGTGGAGCTTGTAAAACGGATGTATTCGAGTCCACTACCGCAGCTACTTCTTCTTCATTCTCATCCTCATTCATTGGCATACTCTTTGCAAGTGGAAGGGTAAATGTAAAAGAAGATCCTTTTTCTAAGACAGATGTAACTCCAATACTGCCTCCATGCAGTTCAATCAGTTGTTTACTTATGGAAAGACCCAGTCCAATTCCCTCTTCTTTGTAATTTCGTATATCACTGCCTTGTGAGTAAGGGTTGAAGATAGCTGCTTGCTCTTCATCGCTAATGCCAATGCCAGTATCACGGATAGTAATAGTTGCCCACGTTTTTGTAGAGGTAGCTGTAATGGTAATGTTACCTTCTTCCGTATATTTAACGGCATTATGAAGTAAGTTAAAAATAATTTGCGTTATCCTATTTTTATCAGCCAGCACAAGTGGAAAGTCACTTTCTATTTTATTTATAATATCAAGTTTTTTTCCATCCGTCATAAAGGAAACAATGTCGATAACACCTGACGAAACGGAGGATAAATTTGTTGGCTGTTTATTTAGTTCAATATGTTTATCCTTCAGCTTAGACATGTCGAGTAAATCATTCAATGTAAACTTCATTTGTTTTCCAATACGTACTAATAAACTTAGATAACTTTTATTTTCTTCAGATAACTGCTCCGACTTATTATGTAGAATTGATTGGGCAATTGTAATTATTCCATGTAATGGATTTCGTAACTCATGCGAAGTATGTGCTAAGAACTCATCCTTCTTCTTATCAGCTCGAAGTAGTTCCGCTTTCTGTAGCTCATTTAATTGGACAGTTCGATTGTATCTGCTTAATAACAAACCACCAATGGCAACAATTCCAACTAGAAAATCAACAGGATAATATGGAATATCAAATAAATTCAAATTAATAGCAACACCCCATAACACATTAAAGAAGTTTACTATATTTGCTATTAAAATATAAAAAGCATCTATGTTTCCTTTTTTCAATAATTTAATCACAAGAATAGTTATATACGTGTAAGAAACTACATTTAATAACATAATAGTGTAACCCACATAAGGCAGGCCACCTTCAGGAAGAATAATTAAAGCAAGAACAGATAAAGGATATAAAATAAAAAGGCTTCGGAACATAACGCTCTTTAAATGAAATACATGTTTTACAAATTGAAGCATGAAAAACAGAACGCCAGCAAAAGAGAAGTAAAGTAGTTGATATGCCAACGCGCTATCAATTGTAAAAGGTTGAATCAATAGTTTATCTTCATCTACTAAAATACTCAAAGCACCAAAAACAAGAAGAAGGCCAAAGTATAATAATTCTTTCTTGGTGGTTTGTCTGCTAGTAAGGTACAAAGATAATGCATATATACTGTGGAGGATCAAAAGTACAACTATAGAGGTTTGAAGTATTCTTGAAAAATAAATTTGATTGATTATTGTTTTATTCAGGCCAAAATCAATAGAAAAAGGTATACCTCCAGGTTGGAAATTTTCAAAGTTTGCGACCTGAATAAGTAAGTCAACCTCATTAGAAGATGTCGAAACAGTAGCCTTATAGGTGCCAGGCTTTGATTTATAGCTAGCTTCTTCTCTTGATGGTATTCCGGTTTCTAAAATTAAATCATCATGGGCATATACACGGTAGGCAGAGGAAATATCTTTTATTCTAAGTCCGTATAATTCTTGCTCTTCCAGTGCTTTAGGTAAAATAATCTTTAAGTGATAGGTGCCATAATGAATGTTATCTTTATTTTCGGAATTAAGATTCCATGTGCCTGGTACCATCATGGATATTTGTTTTAAATTATTATCGTCTGAAATAAGAGTAGGAGAAAGAAGGCGGTTTGGATAAAAGTCCCATTCTCCATCAAGAGAAACTGTTTCTGAAGGGACCAGATTGATTTCTGATAAATCCAACAAGCCATCAGTAGCATGTACTTCATGACTTGGTTGATAATACATTATCCACATTATGCGAAAACAAGTTAATATGAAAATAAGCATGATTAGTAGAAGAATAAGTTTTTTTATCGAAAAGGACTTCATCAGGTTCACTCGTTTCAACTAGTAATAGTTACCAATTTATCTATTAATCTATTATAGTGTTTGCTGAAACGTTATACAACTCAGTTAGGGTTTTATTTGAAGAGCAAAAAAAAGCAATTAATCAAGCGTTTGATTAATTGCGACAGAGTGATTGGTTAGCCTTATATAAAATTACCACAGGGAAATTTAGACACTATCCTGCAAATTATTTCCCGGGAAATGACATATTTAGTCACAGCTTAATTTTATTTGTCAGCGATAACTTTTACATGGTATTTACGATGACGAGGTCCATCAAATTCACAAAAGTACACGCCTTGCCATGTGCCAAGCACCAGCTCTCCCTCTGAAATAATTAACATCTGAGCATGACCAACTGTGCTTGTTTTAAGATGTGCAGCCGTATTTCCTTCTGCATGCTTGTCTTGTGGATGTGTCCATGGGTAGGTCTTATCAAGGCGCATCAGCATATCTGTTTTTACATCCGGATCCGCATTTTCATTTACAGTAATTCCAGCTGTAGTATGAAGAGAGGAAACAATTGCAATGCCTTCCTGAATACCTTGTTCCTTTACCCATCCCTCGATTTCATGTGTAATATCCAACATCTCAGAATGCGAGTGTGTTTGAATATGAAATTCTTTGTTCATGTATAACTTCCTTTCAGTTAATAATTTTATTGTTATGTCCAGTATATATGTAACCATTCTACAAATAATTAAACTGGCGAAAGCGAAAAGTGATGTCACATCTCCGGGATGAGAGCCCGCACTATCCAAATGAGAGAGGCGCCCAGAATATGAGAAACCCAGGCGCCCAAATGAGAGAGGCGCCCAGAATATGAGAGACCCAGGCGCCCAAATGAGAGAGGCGCCCGGAATATGAGAGCCCCCGCCACCCAAATGAGAGAGCCGGCCAGAATATGAGAGACACCGCAACCCAAATGAGAGAGCCGCTCGGAATATGAGAGAGCCCGCCACCCATATGAGACAGGCGTGCCCTCATACGAGAGAACGCTTCATCCAAATGAGAGACCTAACACCCCGTATGATAGAGCGCCGTGCAATATGAGAGCCACTCCCACAACAAAACAGCTTACCCAACACCATCACAAATAAAAATATGGCAGTAATACATATGCCAAAATGGAGTTTAGATTATATTGTTATAGCCATATGAACTGTATAAAATTTAATTATAGCAATAATAAATCAAATTATTAATGATTAGGAGGGTTTTTATGGCTGAGAATAATGGGGTTCGTGCCAAGGTTCAACGCTTTGGTAGTTATTTAAGTGGTATGATTATGCCGAATATCGGTGCATTTATTGCGTGGGGGATTATTACTGCCTTATTTATCCCGGATGGCTGGTTGCCAAATAAGCAGCTGGCTGAGTTAGTTGGCCCAATGATCACTTACTTGTTACCTTTGTTAATTGGTTTTACTGGTGGACGAATTGTATATGATATTCGTGGTGGAGTTGTAGGTGCAACTGCGACGATGGGAGTTATCGTTGGCGCAGAGATACCTATGTTTTTAGGTGCTATGGTTATGGGGCCACTTGGTGGTTATTTGATTAAAAAAGTGGACCAATTGTTCCTTGATAAAATTCGTTCAGGCTTTGAAATGCTATATAATAACTTTTCAGCTGGGATTTTGGCGGCATTCTTAGCTATTGCAGCTTCGCTTGGAATTGGACCAGTCGTAGAATCGTTGAATCAAATTCTGGCAGCAGGAGTAGAAGCAATTATTGGTGCTGGATTAATTCCGCTGGCAAACATCATTATTGAACCAGCGAAAATTCTGTTCTTAAATAATGCAATCAATCACGGTATTTTAAGTCCAATTGGAATCGAACAGGCTTCAGAAACTGGAAAGTCCATCCTGTTCTTATTAGAAGCAAACCCAGGACCTGGATTAGGAATTTTATTAGCATTTACTATTTTCGGGAAAGGTATGTCGAAGAGCTCTGCACCAGGAGCAGCGTTAATCCACTTTGTTGGTGGTATTCATGAAATTTACTTCCCATATGTGCTAATGAAGCCTGCACTTGTATTAGCAGCTATTGGTGGGGGAATTAGTGGTGTCTTCACATTGACTTTGTTTGATGCTGGGTTACGTGCACCTGCCTCTCCAGGAAGTATTATTGCCGTCCTTGCAATGACAGAGAAGGGGAGCTATGTCGGAGTTATATTAAGTGTGATCATCGCGACAGCAGTTTCATTCCTAATCGCTGCAATTATCTTAAAGACAAGCAAAACAGAAGAAGCGGATTTGACTGCTGCAGCTGGTAAAATGGAAGAAATGAAAGGGAAGAAGAGCTCCGTAGCAGGAACGTTCGCTAACACGGAACAAGAGGAACAACAGGTTGTTAAAAAATCAAATGATAATGTCGATAAAATTATCTTTGCCTGTGATGCCGGTATGGGCTCTAGTGCAATGGGTGCTTCGTTATTGAAGAACAAATTTAAAAAAGCTGATATCGATATTGCCGTAACAAACAAGGCGATAAATGACATTCCTGAAGATGCCGATATTGTCATCACCCATAAGGATTTGACTACAAGAGCAAAAGACAAAATGCCGGAAGCAGAACATATTTCCGTAGAGAACTTCTTAAATAGTCCTGCATATGACGACTTAGTGAACCGTTTTAAATAAAGTTTGAATTTGTTTAAGAGGGGAGGTGGGTAAGCTGTATATAGCATCTAGGGAACGCAAATTGCTGTCGATTTTATTGGACGCAAGAGGCGAAGTAAAGGTGAAAGAGCTGGCAAAGTTGCTGAATATCAGTGATCGTACAGCACATCGGGACTTAAATCAGGTCGAAACAACCGTTGCTAAATTTAATTTGCAATTAAACAGAAAGCAAGGAATAGGTATAAAGCTTTCTGGGCAGGAAGAAAATATTCACAGATTGCAAGCAACCATTGCCAGCTTAGAGCAAACCGATTACACCATAGAGGAAAGACATGCGATTATATTCCTCATCCTTTTTGAAGCAGATGAACCTGTTAAATTATTTACTTTTGCTAACGAGTTGAACGTAACAAATGCGACGATCAGCCATGACCTTGATCAAATGGAGGAACATTTGAATAAATACGGATTGCGGGTTTATCGGAAGCGTGGGCTAGGAGTAGAACTGGAAGGTACGGAAGCTGCTAAAAGAAAAGCGATCAGTAGTTTTATAGCTGATTTCCTTGATCCATATGAATATATAACAATGGCAAAAGAGACGCTTAATAAACAATCGAGCTCCCCACAAAATAGTATATCCAATCGGCTGCTTGGTCTTGTTAATCCGCAGAAGCTGGAACGGATTGAAGAAGAGGTTCAACAAGTTGTTGGTAAACTTTTACCCAACTTGGCGGATAGTGCCTATATTGCGCTCGTTGTTCATTTAGCTCTTGCAGTACAGCGTTTAGAAAAAGGGGATCATATAAAGTTTGATCCAAAATACTTGGAAGAGCTTCGTACAACAAACGAGTTCTCCACAGCAAGTCAATTAATTCGCAGGCTGGAGCAGAGCTTACATCTATATATACCAAATGATGAGATAGGCTATATTACGATGCATCTGATGGGAGCTAAACTTCGTGTAGAGCAAAATTATATGATAGAGGATTCAAGTATGGATACCGCTTATATCGCTAAAGAATTAATCTCGTATGTCAGTCATCGTCTCCATGTGGGTCTATCAGAAAACTTCTCGCTGTTAAATGATTTAGTTACCCATTTAAAGCCGGCAGTTTATCGAATTAAGCAAGGTATGAATATAAAAAACCCAATGCTTGAGGAAATTGTCACAGATTATGAAGATCTATTTGAATTAATAAAGGAAGCTGTTACAGAGCTTTTCCCTGAAGTAGACTTTCCAGACGATGAAATAGGCTATTTGGTGCTTCATTTTGCCTCAGCATTGCTTTCCGGAGAATGGGAAGTTGATCTGCGTGCACTGGTTATTTGCTCAAGTGGAATTGGAACAGCAAAGATTTTGGCAAGTCGGCTTATGCAAAAGATACCCGAAATCAAACAGGTCGACAATCGCTCCATGTTTGAAGTAGAGGATATAAAGGCTGGTTATGATTTGGTTGTTTCGACCATTCCATTAAAAGAGGATGAAAACGACTATATTTTAGTATCACCAATGCTACAGCAGGACGAAGTGGAACGTATTAAAAGGTGGGTGCGAAAGCAAAAGCTTCAAAAGATAAACAAAAAGAAGCCGCAACAGGAAAAAGGAGAACAATCAAATGCTTATACCGAGAAGCTAACTGTCATGCAAAAGTATTCGGGGATCACTATCCGTTTATTAGATGCTTTTCGAATAACCCATCTTCCAGAAAAGGCATCATTATTGAATGTTTTAGAGAAGGCTTGTAAACAGCTTGCAGATGAAAAAGTCATCACAGATGAAAAAAAGGTTATTCAAAAGTTAATTGAAAGGGAACAGATTAGTGGACTTGGTATTCCTGATAAATCTCTTGCCTTATACCATACCCGGGACGATGCAATAGATAAAGCGAGCTTTACAGTATACGCCCTAAAGGAAGCAGTTACAGTAAAGGGAATGGATGGAAGTGATCAATCTATTACACGCATCCTTCTCATGCTTGCCCCAAAGGAAATAGAACAGGAAAGCTTAGAAGTATTAAGTTTTTTAAGTAGTCTTCTTATTCAGAGTGATAGCATAACTCGTCTCTTTGAGAGTGGTAAGGAAACAGAGATAAGAGAGTACTTATCGGAGCAGTTTTTTAATTTTATTCAACAAAAAGCTTAAAAAGGAGTGCATCACGTAATGACGAAAGAAATTTTAAGCATGGAAAATATCAAATTAAATGCGCAATTTAAGAATAAAGAGGAAGCGATCCGTTACACAGGCGAAATTCTAGTGGCAAATGGATATGTACAGCCAAATTATGTAGAAAAAATGCTGGAGCGCGAGGAAGTAACTTCCACGTTTATGGGGAATTTTGTAGCCATCCCACATGGCACGGAAGATTCTAAAGATGAAGTCATTGAAACAGGGATATCTGTTGTAATCACTCCAGAAGGCGTGAGTTTTGGTGATGGAAATACTGTTAAGATTCTTGTCGGAATCGCAGGTAAAGGTGACGAGCATCTGGAAGTACTTTCTAAAATTGCGATTGTTCTTTCAGAAGAAGATAATATTGAAAGTCTAGTGAAAAGTACATCAAAGGAAGAAATAATTCGTATTTTTGATGAGGTGAATTAAATGCTAGCAGTACATTTTGGAGCAGGTAATATTGGCCGTGGATTTGTAGGTGCATTGCTTTCTCAATCGGGCTATCACACTTTGTTTGTGGATGTGAATGAAACGATGATCCAGGAACTGAATCAGAGAGACTCCTATTACGTAACGTTAGCTTCAGAAACAGGAGAAACGTTAACAGTCAGGAATATATCAGGTGTAAACAGTGTTACCGATTCGGAAAAGGTAGTAGAAGCAATAGCCACTGCTGATATTGTAACAACAGCGATAGGACCAAATATTCTCCCGAAAATCGCGGGATTGATAGCGAAAGGCATTCAGCAACGTTTGAAGACAGATGGTTCGCCACTAAACATTATCGCCTGTGAAAATATGATAGGCGGCAGTAGTTTACTCAAGGAACATGTGTATACCTATCTTACAGAAGAAGAGAAGCAATTCTGTGAAGAAAATATTGGTTTCCCGAATGCTGCTGTCGACCGTATTGTTCCAAATCAAAAAAACGAAGATATTTTAGCCGTTTCTGTAGAGCCTTACTTTGAATGGGTGGTAGAAAAGCCAGCAATCAAAGGGGCAATTCCCGAGTTTGAAGGTATAACCTATGTAGAGGATCTACAGCCATTTATTGAGAGAAAGCTGTTTACTGTTAATACTGGTCATGCTGCAGTTGCTTATGTTGGCAAGTTTCTAGGGTATTCAACAATTAGTGATGCGATGAAAGATGAAAAAGTACAGGAAATAATTCATCATGCTTTGCAGGAATCAGGTGAGGCATTAGTGAAAACCTATCTCTTTGATCAAGAGGAGCATAACCGTTATATAAAGAAAATCATTGATCGTTTTAAAAATCCGTATATCTCAGATGAGGTAACTCGGGTAGGACGTGGGCCTATTCGAAAGCTGGGTCCACAGGATCGGCTTGTAAGACCAGCACTTATGTATATTGATACAGTAAAACAAGAACCAGTATACCTGGCAACAGTTATTGCTGCTGCGCTAAATTATACTAATGATGAAGATGAAGAAGCTGTTAAATTGCAAACGATGATTGGTGAGTTAGGGTATGGAGGTACATTACAAGCTGTATCTGAATTGGAGATGAGCCATCCACTTATTCCGCTTGTAATAAAAGAGTGGAATAAACTCAAAAAGTTAGTTTAGAGAGTGAAAAAAGGAAGGATGTCGGAGAAAATTATTTGGCGTACCATCTAAAATGATAGTAAGATAGTTAAAAATCATTCTGCATAATAATATTAAAGCCAGGGACTGCTTCCTAATATGAGGGATACAGTGTCTGGTTTTTTTAATTAATACCTTTTATAGAAAAATTCAAATTTGATTTCTCCATAGAGGGCCTTGAATGGTAATGGTATAATATTATACAAATTAAGAGATGATCAGCATAAATTTAGTTGGAGAATCTAATTAGTTAGAAAGGATGAGACAAATCAAACTCGAAGTCATTGTACAAAGTAAGCAGGAAGCAATCGAGGCACTAAAACTGGGGGCAGACCGCTTGGAACTGGTATCTGCCATGAAAGAAGGCGGTCTGACTCCTAGCTACGGAACAATGAAACAGGTATTGGAAAATGTAGAAATCCCTGTTCAAATTATGGTCCGCCCGCATAGTTATAACTTTTTTTATACAGAAGCGGATTTTGAGGTCATTGTTGAAGATGTGAAAGCCATTCGGGAACTGGGTGGAAATCGAATTGTATTTGGTGCTTTAAATCAAGATGGTACCGTCAATGCATCCATGTTGAAGGAGCTTATTAACCAATTCCCAGAAATCGACATTACTTTTCATCGCGCCTTTGATGAAGTCACTTCACAGGAAGAAGCATATCAAACCCTATGTAACTATCCTTCCAATGTAAAGAGGATTTTAACGTCAGGTGGAAAACCCAATTGTATGGAAGGAAAAGAGCATTTGCGTAAGCTGGTAAAATTGCAGCAAGAATTAGGTGGCCCAGTAATTATGCCGGGATCTGGACTTACACCAGAAAACATCCAGGAGATCAAGCAGACAACAGAAGCGACTGAGTTTCACTTTGGAAAATCTGTGCGTGTAGAGCAGTCATTTGCGAATGGGTTTGATGAGGAGACTGTTGATGGCGTATTGCGGGTGTTGAAAGAGGGATAGTTAGTGAATTTAATGTGGCGGTCACCAGATATGAAGGTGACCGTCGTCAAATGAGAGAGCCCGCATCAAATATGAGAGAGCCCCGCATCCAAATGAGAGAGCCACGCACCCAAATGAGAGAGCCCTGCCCCAAACCAGCCCTCACCTCATCCTCGCACTCACTCACTCCACATCAAATCGAAAAGTTGTCTTTTTCTTATATGTTTCTCCAGCTTCAAGTCGTATGTCAGGAAAGCCTTTATGCTCCAATGAAGCAGGGGAGCCTTGTGTTTCAAAACAGACGCCGAGGTGCTTTTGGGAACTGCCTCCAACGAGTTGCAATCCTTCATTCAGTCCATTTCCAGTGTACATGACCATTCCTGGTTGGTCAGTGGCAATCTCCATGGTTCGCCCACTGATTGGCTCGGTTACTTTCACCTGTTTCGACGCATCCTCCTGAAAAATAAAGTAATGATCATACCCGTTACCGACAAGTTGGTTCTGCACATGTTCTGACACGATCCCATCCTGCAATGCTCGTCCATGGCGGAAGTCAAATGGGGTTTCGCCAACCTCTAATTTATGCCCAGTTGGGATCAGTTCTTTATCTAATTCTACAAATTCATTACTTGAAATTCGAACCTGATGTCCGGCAATGGAGTCTTTTAAATTGCCACGAAGATTAAAATAACTGTGGTTTGTCATGGCCAACACTGTCGGCTGATCCGTATCTGCTTCGTAGTCTATTACCAGTTCATTTGCGTTTGTTAGTGAATAAGTCACCGTAACACGCACATTCCCTGGGTATCCACTTTCGCCATCAGGGCTTTCATGGGTGAGTTTTACACCAACCGCTCTGTCTGTAGAAAAGGTTTCTGCGTGCCAAACAACATGACTGAATCCGTGTTTTCCGCCATGTAAGTGATGCTTGCCTTCATTTGCGTCCAACTCATAACGTCTACCGTTCAATTCAAAGGTAGCATTTGCTGTTCTGCCTGCAACTCTGCCAACCACAGCGCCAAAGTAATTTGGATTTTCTGCGTATTCTTCCAGATTTTCATAACCAAGGACGATGTTTTCCTTGTTGCCATCTTTGTCTGGTGCGATAAGCTTCGTAATAATTCCGCCAAAATTCAGTATGCTAACTTCCATGCCCTGATCGTTTGTAAGTGTATATTGCTTCCATTTATTTACGACCTGTTCCGATGTAATATGCATTGTTTTTCTCCTCTCCACTTGATGCAAAAATAACGGGCAGACGTCATCTACCCGTTATCCTATTTCTATTTATTCACTGTATCGATAAATCGCTGGAATGCTGCCAGTCCGGAATCTGTCTGTTTAAATACACCAGCATCTTCAAGTACTCTGGCAAACTTCTTACCAAGCTCTTTTTCTACAATTGTATTAACAGTTGCTTCATCACTAACTGTACCGTATTCCTGCTTCAATTGCTCTGCCCATTCCTGATGGTATGCAGCAACATCACTGGCTTCACCTAGTAAAAACTTTTTCAGCTCAGCAAGTTCTTCCTTCAAACGTGCTGGTAATACGGCAAGCCCCATTACCTCAATCAGTCCAATATTTTCCTTTTTAATATGATGAACATCGGCATGTGGGTGGAAAATTCCCATTGGATGCTCTTCTGTTGTGCGATTGTTTCGTAAAACTAAATCAAGCTCAAATTTATCGCCACGTCTTCTGGCAATTGGTGTAATCGTGTTGTGGCGTGTTTCCTCTGTATAAGCTAAAATAGCTGCTTCTTCATCGGAGTAATTTTTCCATACGTTTAAAATATGGTCACCAGCAGTGGCTAGTTGTTCTGGATCGTCTCCTTGCAGGCGAATGACGGACAATGGCCATTTCAAGATGGACGCCTGCACATCAGGATACCCTGAGAGCGACACGTCTTTAACATGCGCTGCGTTTGTCATCGCAAATTCATAACGGCCTGCCTGGTAATGGTCATGGCTTAAAATGGAGCCACCGACGATTGGCAGGTCTGCGTTTGAGCCGATAAAGTAGTGTGGAAACTTCTCCGTAAATGTAAGCAATCGCTGAAATGCAGTAATATCAATCTTCATATCCCGATGCTCTTCTGCAAGAAGAATACTGTGTTCATTGTAGTATACATAAGGTGAATACTGTAAATACCAGTTTTCTCCCCGAAGCGGCACCTGAATGATACGGTGATTCGCGCGGGCGGGATGTCCTGTTCTGCCATTGTAGCCCTCATTTTCCACACAGAGAAGGCATTTTGGATAATTCACTGTCTGCTTCATTTCCCGTTCCCGGCGAATTTGTTCCGGATCTTTTTCTGGCTTGGATAAATTGATCGTAATGTCGAGATCCCCATATGCGCTTTCTGCTTTGAAATGAATATTTTTGCGAATACGGTTCATCTGAATATAGTTACTGTTTTTGCTTAAATCATAAAAATAATCTGTTGCAGTTACAGGTGATTGACTGTATTTTTCTTCAAAAGTATGTTGAATGACGGAAGGCCTCGCCACAAAACAGTTCATTATATTTGCAGATAATATCTCTTTCTCATCCAATACATTTTCAATGACCTGCTCGGAAACTGCCCAATCAATGATTTTTTCTAAAAGATCCGGGATAGAGACATCCACAGTTTCCGGCAGCTCTTCGGGGAAAGAAGGGAGGCCAAGCTGATGCATGACCTGATTACGCACATAAATGCGGTCTTTCATTTCGATCAATCCTGCTTCCAATCCCTTTTCGATCAGGCTTGCGATATGTGTGTAGATCATTATTAACCCTCCGTTCCATAGCCGTTAGGGTGAGTGGAGTGCCATCTCCAAGCATCCTCCATAATTTTATCGATAGATGTTTGTTCAGGCTTCCAACCAAGGATGCGTTGGGCTTTTTCAGAGCTTGCTACAAGCTTACTTGGATCTCCGGGGCGGCGTGGCCCGCTAACCGCCGGAATTTCCTTGCCGGTAACTTTTCTTGCTGCATCAATCATTTCTTTAACAGAAAATCCTTGACTGCTGCCAAGGTTGAAAACATCGCTGGCTCCACCTTTTTTCAGATAATCAAGTGCAAGTAAATGGGCAGCAATCAGGTCATCGACATGGACATAATCGCGAATGCACGTGCCGTCTGGTGTATCATAGTCTTCGCCGAAAATGGTAATATGCTTTCGTTGTCCAAGTGCTGCCTGCAAAATAATCGGAACGAGATGTGTTTCCGGACGATGATCTTCCCCAATAACAGCTGATTCCTTCGCTCCAGCCACATTGAAATAGCGGAGGGAAACATAATTGACCCCATGTGCTTCATTGGTCCATTTCATCAGTTTTTCCATCGTAAGCTTTGTTTCCCCATACGGATTCGTCGGCTTAGTTGGCATTGTTTCTGTGATGGGAACTGCTTCCGGTTCACCATATGTAGCCGCAGTGGAGGAGAAGACAATAAATTTCACATTATGCTCCACCATTACCTGGAGAAGAACCTGTGTACCATAAACATTGTTATCAAAATAGGCAAGCGGTTTTTCCATTGATTCGCCAACAAGAGAATTTGCCGCAAAATGGATCACTGCCTCAATGGATTCTTTATTAAAAACATCACGTAAAAAGTCAATTTTGCGGATATCTCCTTCATAAAAGGTTGCCTCCGGATGCACTGCCTCCCGATGACCAGTCTGTAGATTATCGACAACCACCACATCATGACCTTGTTCTTTTAATTGATAAACCGCATGGGAGCCAATGTAACCCGCTCCACCTAATACTAATATGCTCATTAAAAATGCTCCTTTCTTTCTATAAAAGGGATTTGGAAAATTATGTTGGAAATTTGGGTAGCCTGGGGACGGTCCGAGACAGCGTCCGGCTGAACCGAGACACGAGGCACTCTTTCCGAGACATCATGCAGCTTAGCCGCGACACCGATCACTCTATCCGAGACAGGATGTGACTGTGCCGCGACAGCTGAGCTTCTTCCCGAGACAACATGCGGTTGAACCGCGACAGGAAGGACTCTCCCCGAGACAGCAACAGCCCCACCCGCAACAGAGCACCCCACACCAGCACCAGCCTAACCCCACATCTTATTCAGCCGCAGGCACGCTCCCTACATCATCTAATTTTTTTGCCCCATCAGAAATACTTGCCGGGTAAAAGGTTGCATCATAGCCAATTTGCTCGCGATAAATAGCATTAACTTGATCCCTGAATGCATCCTGATGTTTCTTTTCTACAATAGCAATTGCACAACCACCGAAGCCTGCGCCTGTCATTCTCGCGCCGAGTACGCCATCCTGCTTGCGAGCGGCCGCTACAAGGGTATCCAGCTCTACACCAGTCACTTCATAATCCTCTTTCAATGATTGGTGAGAGGCATCCATAAGACGTCCAAACTCAGACAGGTTACCAGCATGCAGTTCATCTAATGCCTTAAGTGTGCGTTGATTTTCCGTGACTGCATGGCGGGCGCGCTTACAATTGACCTCATCCTGAATTAAATGCTGATGCTTTTCAAATTGCTCATTCGTTAAGTCACCAAGACTGTTAATGGCAAGCTCTGTCTGTAAATCACGAAGAGCTGCTTCACATTGCTCCCGACGCTCATTGTATTTTGAGCCAGCAAGTGTGCGCTGTTTATTTGTGTTCATAATCATAATGATATGATCCTCAAGCTCTACCGGCGCATATTGGAAGTCAATTGTCTGGCAGTCTAGTAGCATCGCATGATTTTTCTTACCCATGCCAATGGCAAACTGATCCATGATGCCACTATTTACCCCAATATAATTATTTTCCACCTGCTGACCAAGCTTGATCATGGCAAGCCGCTCGATGTTTAAATCGAATAATTCCTCAAGCAGTACACCTGTCACCATTTCAATGGACGCAGAAGAGGAAAGACCAGCACCGTTCGGGATATTGCCATAATAAAGAATATCCATCCCAGCATTGATTGAATGCCCCTGCTGCTTCAGAGCCTGAATCATGCCTTTTGGATAGTTCGCCCAATCATGTTTGTCGTCATAGTCTAATTCATTAAGTTCACATTCAATTATACCTTTTTCGGAAAAATTGAGCGAATAAAACCGCAGCAGCTGATCATGTCGCTTCCTTGCCAATGCATACGTGCCAAAGGAAATCGCTGCAGGGAAAACGTTTCCACCATTATAATCAGTATGTTCCCCAATGAGATTGATTCTTCCCGGTGCAAAAAATGGAGCAGGGTGATGACCAGTTTGGAAAATGGATTGGAATTGGGTGAATAGGTCGTGTTCTGCCATAATGTTACCTCCAAAATAGATAGTTTACTGTAAACGCTTTAAACTTTATTAATTAATTTAATTAAGTTAAGATAAGGTAAGTTTACTATTAAAACACGTCAAATTCAATGCTTTATACACATTTTATAGATAAATATTTTTGAAATAAATCTATTAAACGATTCAATTCGAAGTAAAATATGTGCTAAAATAATTGGACAATAAGCTGATGTAACCTAAATGATTAATATTTATCTGGAGTATGATGATACAGAGAAAGTTTATTTACATAAAGTAATTTTAGAACGGGGTTTTGTGAATGAAAAGAAAAAATACTTTAGAAAATAAAATCAAAAAGTATTTTTCGCTTATTTTCTTTTCTATGTTAATAATTGTAAGCGCTATAATATTACAGTATACAAATAAAAATTTTCAGGAACAAAGCCATATATACTTAAAAAGCATGGTGAGATCAAATTTAGAGCTTTTGGATAGTAATTTTGGACGTTTGCAAAATCTCGCTTATGTTATAGCTGGTGATCCGACTGTACAAGCAGCAGTAGCTTACCGAAACCAAGCAGAAAAAATAGATTATTCCATAGAGTTATATAACCAGCGGAATGTCCATGAAAAGCTCAGACAGTTTAAGTTAATGCCATATATAAAGAATGCGGTAATTATCGGGGAGAAGGGAAAAGAATTATATTCATACAAGGAGTATTTAAAAGACAACTACAATTTTGAAAAACAGGGTTGGTTCAATGAATTAAATAAGATAGAGAAAAACTCTTACAATAATAGCTATTTCACTAATTTCCATAATACAAATTACTTAATAAATAGTAAGGGAGAAAATACTATATCCATGGTTACTCCCATACAAAATATGGGGGATTACTCTTTAAAAAATAAATCATATTTGCTAAACGATATAGATTTATCTTCTATCCTATTAAAGAATCCAAGAGAGAATGGTGTGCAACTAGCAATACATAATAACCAGGAGTGGCTGCAATTCCCGGAATTAATAGATGCTTCTAATGAGCAGATTAAAGAGTTAAAGAAGAGAATTAAAAAAGGGGAAAAGTATTTCTTATTGCATGGTAAAAGTTGGGGAGAACAGGACCTTTTGGTTGTAATGAATACTTCTAAAACTACCGGTTGGAGTATTGTTGGAATAAAAAGCCTGACAGAAATTCGTAAATCAGAAATTACAGTGCTGATATTCATTATCGGACTGATTATATTATCTTCTATTATCATTACGAGTGTTTCAGGAATGATTTCTAAAACGATATTGGTGCCAATGAACAGATTAATAATTAAATTTAATAGAATTGCTGAAGGGGATTATTCAGTTCGCTTTGAAGAAAATAGTAGTGAAGAAATAAATAAGCTTTCACACTCAGCTGAACATATGATTCAAAATATGACAGCACTTTCCGATAAAGTGCTATTAGAACAAAAAAGACTGTCTAAAGAACAAATGAAAGCCCTTCAACACCAAATTAACCCACATTTCTTAAATAATGTACTGCAGTCGATTAAAGCTTTTGCTGTTAACGGAGATACGGAAAAAATATCAAGACTAACTACGCTGTTAGGGAAGATGATGGCTTACTCTGTTTATCAGCCTTATGAAAAGGTGGCTTTGAAAACAGAGTTGAAATACACAGAGCAATATATTTCAATTCAAAATATTCGTTTTGAAAATAAAATTCATTACTCCATTTACTGTGAAGAAGGGTTGGAAAATGTGCGAATCCCTAAGCTAATTATCCAACCTTTAGTAGAGAATTCGATGAATCATGGATTTAAAAACCAGATGCATGGATTTTTAAATATATCTGTAGAAAAAGAGGATCAGGATATTTCTATTATTGTAACAGACAATGGAACTGGTATAAGTAAAGAGGAAGTAAGTGACATACAACAGAGTTTTATATCCAAAGACACTTATCATGCTAAAAAAAGTATAGGATTAATGAATGTAGATAAAAGGATCAAGAGTGAGTTCGGAGAAACATTCGGTTTGAAAATAGTTTCCGATAATAAGCGGGGTACGACAGTTATCATTACTATTCCAAATCTGGGAGAAGAATAGAGGGATAAAATGTTAAAGGTATTATTGGTGGATGATGAGATTCTCACAGTTCGTATGCTTCAAAGTTTGATCGACTGGAGACAGTATAACTTGGAGCTGGCAGGTGTGGCTCAAGATGGCGTAGAAGCTTATGAAGCTTTTGAAAAATACAACCCTCACATAGTCATCACAGATATTAACATGCCAAATATGAATGGGATTGAGTTTGTAAAAAAGGCCAAAAGAAGAAATAAACATACAGAATTTATTTTAGTTAGTGCATATGGTGATTTCTCCTATGTCCAGGAAGCTATGAAGGAAGGGTGCTCTGACTATATTTTAAAGCCGGTAGATGAACAGGAATTAAATAAAGCACTTGCCACCGTAATCGAAAAAATAAACGGAGAAAAAGAACAAAAACGTAAGATGGAAGAAAATGAAGAGCAGATTAAAAGATTGGAACTCAGCACATATATGAGGACAGGGCATGAATCCACTCGTACTAGAGATCTTCCCCAAAGCGGTTCTTTTAATTTTGAAAATTATTATCTACTAATCATTCAAATGAACCACAATACAATAGATGAATATGTAAGTATGCATAACATGGAAATGATGCAACTGGATCATATGAATGAGCTTTTGGATAGTGTTTTGAATAGCTACAAAAACATTTTATTTGAATATGAAGAAGATTCATGGGTGATTCTAATTTCAGAAATAAATCAGGAAGAGTTAAAGAAACTCAGCAAAGACATCATTCAACTTGTACATACCCATTATAATATAAACGTTATGGCCTGTTTTAGTGATGTCATAACAGGGATAAGCGATCTTCCAGTACAGTATAAAAAGACCAAACTTTTATCTCGTTACAACTTTTATATTGATTCGGACAATGTATTAGGGTTCGGATATAATTATAAAGAGGAAGACTTCAATCAAATTCCCAGTGCTGACCTGGTGAAGGAAGTAGAAGCTGCACTCAAAGAAAAAGATATCATGAATGCAGAAAAATTAATCGACGAAATTTTTTTCTTGTCCAAAAATATTAATCCCATGGATTTAGATTATATCTATGATATTTGCTTTCAAATCATTATGCTATTAAAAAATATCGTATTACAATATCATACGAAAACGGAGCAGAACAATCGCATATTAATGCTAACTTATCAGGATTTGTTGAACTTAAAAAGTTTTAAAGAGCTTAAAGAATTTATGTGGATTGCGATTGAACAAACACTCCAACAGGATGAAAAATCCCGAAATAAGTATAGTAAGATAGTAGAGGAAAGTATACAAATACTAAAAGAAAGATATAACGAAAACCTCACGCTTGATGGAATATGCAATCAAATTTCGGTAAGTAAAAGCTACTTCAGTTATTTATTTAAAAGGGAAGTAGGAATTAACTTATGGAGTTATCTTACTGAGCTAAGATTGAACGAAGCAAAAAGACTATTACTTGAAACCGATATGAAGAGCTGGGAAATCTCTTTTGAGGTTGGTTACGAAAATCCCAGTTACTTTTCAAAGCTTTTTAAAAAATATGAATCGATGACCCCTAATGAATACCGAAAACAGAAAAAGTAATATTGTGTTAAATATAAATAATTTTCTTTCTTTCTTTTAACTACAAATTTATTTATCCTAGATAGAGTCTATGAAGAATTTGGAGGCCTAAAAATGAAAATTAAAATGCAGGAGCAGGAATTTTGGTATGGAGGATATGTACACGAAGGTATAAATCAGCCTATTGGAAAAGATGACGTGTATAAAATTGATTTACGCACGAATCAAACCCCAAATCAATCCATGCCGTTGTTTTTATCCAGTAAGGGCAGGTATCTCTTTGGTGAGAAAGGATTTGTTATAAGCTTTGATAAGGGAAGTATTGAAGTAATAGGAGAAGTAATATATAAAGAAGGATTTCAAAATTTAAAAGGTGCCTACCTTCAAGCAATGTCTAATCATTTTCCCTTCGATAACAATAAATTAAGTATGGAGCTGTTTAGCAATCCTATTTACAATAGTTGGATTGAGTTAACCTTTTTTCAAAACGAAAAGGACATCTTGTCATATGCAGAGGATATCTTGAATAGTGGCATGCCTGCTGGGGTGTTAATGATTGATGATGGATGGTCGGATTATTATGGAAAATGGTCTTTTAATAAAGAAAAGTTTCCAGATCCAAAAGCAATGATTCAAAAGCTACACAGTCAAGGGTTTCACGTAATGCTGTGGGTAAGCCCGTATATAACTCCTGATACGTTAGAATATAGAGAGCTTAGAGATAAAGGAATGCTAATTGAAACAAAGGAAGGTAAGCCGTTTATCACGGAATGGTGGAATGGGTATTCTGCAGTACTGGACTTTTCAAACCCTTCTACGGCATTATGGTTGAAGCAACAGTTGGACCAATTATGTGATATAGGTGTGGATGGATTTAAGTTTGATGGGGGAGATAGTACATATTATCAAGAAGACAATGTGACATATGGTAATGTGACACCAGATGAGCAGTCTTTACTTTGGGCGAAATTTGGTGCACAATATTCTTTTAATGAATATAGAGTATCAGCCAAGGCGGGAGGAATGTCTTTACTCCAGCGTTTATGTGACAAGCAACATTCATGGGAAGAAAATGGTATTAAATCACTTATCCCTAACAGTTTATTACAAGGAATAACTGGACACCCATTTTGCTCTCCAGACATGATAGGCGGCGGTGAATATTTGGATTTTGAGGAAATGGAAGATGCTGCGCTCGACACGGAGCTTTTTATTCGCCATAGTGAAATAGCCTGTTTGATGCCGGCAATGCAATTTTCTGCAGCACCATACAGAGTATTAAACAATGAAGATTTCAAAAAGATTTTACTAAGTATAGAAATCCGAAAAAACTATCAATCTGTTATTGAACAGTTAGTATTACATGCTAAAGAATCCGGCGAACCTATTATTCGCTACATGACATATGAGTTTCCAAGTGAACCAGTACAAAAAATTACAGATCAATTTATGTTGGGAAGTAATATTTTGGTTGCACCCATTACTTCGAAAGGTGAAGAAGGCAGGAAGGTATACGTACCACAAGGAAGCTGGCAATATAGGGATAAGGTTATGGACAGCGAAGGATCTTACCATTACTTTTCAAGTCAACAGGGAGAACCTATTATATTAGAGAAGAAATAAAAGTTTGTTTTACGGGTATCGTAAAACTGATAAACACAGCTTTTGATGAAAGAGTTACAAATATATCAATCACTGTATAACAAAAATACTATTTATGCTCATGCATAAATAGTATTTTTGTTATATAAATAAGTAATATTTTTTATTTATCATCAGAAATTTCTTGTATACAATATAAACATTAAAAGAAAAAAGGGGTGTTTTGAGTGAAAAAGAAAGCGGTTACGTTGTTAATATGTATGCTTATGTTCGCAACAATCTTAGCGGGTTGTAGTGGAGAAACGAAAGGTAGTTCAGAGAAATCAGAGGATGGCGTAGTGAAACTTCGCATGATGGGATACAATCCGGAGTCTACTAGAGCAACCTACTTAAAATATTTGGATGAACAACTTCCTAATGTAGATATTGAGTTTGAATTCGTTGCACTTGATAACTTTAATAATGTATTAAATTCACAACTACAAGCTGGAGAAGGTCCGGATATTATTGAAGTGGGTGGAGAAACAAAACTATTAGCAAAAGCAAATTATTTACTAGATTTAACGAGTAAGGAATTTACGTCAAAATATACCGATTCTGGTTTAAAGCCATATTCCGTAGATGATAAGGTTTATGCTACACCTCTACAATCATGGTTTGAAGGGATCTTTTATAATAAAGCTATCTTTAAAGAAAATAATATAGAGGTTCCTAAGACTTGGGATGAATTTATTGCCATAAGTAAAGAGCTATCTGACAAAGGTATTAAACCACAAATAATGGGGGCTCAATCATGGGAGCCAATGATGAAACAAAGTATTGGTCTAGTAAACAATGAATTTTATGCAGATGAAGAGAGTAAAAACTTTGATGAAGCGTTTAATGAAGGGGAAGCAAAACTAGCAGAGGAATGGCTTCCAGCAGTAAAAGAATGGTCAAGAGTAATTGAAGAAGGTATTTTAACGGAAGAAATGTTGGGGCTCAGCTATGACCAGGCACTTGATCAGTTCGCTACCGGTAAAGCAGCGATGTGGGAAAGTGGCCCTTGGGCAGTAGAAACTATTATGGAGAAGAATCCGGACATTGAGCTTGGAATGTTTCCTATCCCTGGAAAAGAAGAGGGAGATGGTTGGTTAATTGGTGGGCCAGGTTCTGCGCTAGCGATAAATGCAAAATCGGAACATATTGATGAAGCAGTTAAAGTGTTGGAGATAACAGCAACTGAAGAAGCTCAAGAAGCTTTAGTTAAAGATAATGCGGGAAGTTCATTCCTGGAAGGTATGGCGGTTGATTTAGGAGAAATTTATGAGGATAGTGAAGGTGCATTCAAAGCAGGTAATGTATATGCCCCTTGGACTGCAGTATGGACGTCCGGTAATCCTATTGTTGAAGCATATGGAAAATCATTGCAAGAAGTTCTGGCAGGTGTAAAAACAGTAGAAGAGGCACTGAAGGATGCGGATGATGTTAACGAAAATTTACGAAACACTCTAAAATAATCCATTATTTATATATAGAGTTGAGGTGTTGGATTTGAAGAATGGGGCCCCCATTCTTCAATAACGCCTCATGCTTTATCTATTTTATATGATGACATGTAGAGAATAATGGGGAGGATTATTATGTACAACAAGCAACGTGAAAGAGTCTTTATGTTAATGATTCTTCCAGCTTTCATTGGATTTATGATTCTTTTTATTGCGCCCACAGCTATGAGTTTTTTCTATAGTTTAACAAATTGGTCTGTTTATAATTCTACGCTTGAATTTGTTGGCCTGGAAAATTTTAAACTTCTATTCCAGGATAAAAAAACAGTAGCTGCAATTACAAACACGATTAAATATGCTTTATTAATTACCATTTTCCAAAATGTGATTGCTATTTTGCTAGCGGTATTTTTGAATAAGAAAACTGCTGGAATGAATTTTGTTAAGTCTTTAGTTTTTTTACCAGCAGTATTGAGTATTTTAGTTGTTGGATTCCTATTTCAATATATTATGACTTCAGCAGATTACGGATTGCTTAACAATATAATTCAATTTTTCGGTGGTGAACCTGTAAATTGGCTCGGTAATCCAAAAATTGCACTTTACTCCGTATTAGCAACACAAGTCTGGCAATGGGCTGGTTGGTCAATGGTAATATATATAGCAAACTTAAAAAGTATTGATTCCTCGCTTTATGAGGCTGCAGATATTGATGGGGCAGGACCGATAAGAAAGTTCTTTTCAGTCACCTTACCACTGTTATATCCAGCAGTATCTTTTAATATTCTAATGAGCCTTATTGGAGGAATGAAAGTTTTTGATGTTATTTTCGCCATGACAAAAGGTGGGCCTGGTTACGCAACAGAAACAATAATGACTACGATGATTCGGGAAGGTTTTAATAGCGGGAGAAATGCCTATGCATCCGCTCTTGCGGTGGTCTTCTTCATAGCAGTATTTATTTTATCGCGAATTGTAATTACTTTCCTAAATAGATGGGAGAGAAAAATATCATGAGTAAGAAAAAATTAATTAAGAAACCTATATTTTTGCTAGGGCTTTTATTTATAAGTACCGTAGTGTTTTTGCCCATATATTATTTGATTGTTACTACCTTTAAGACACCAGCAGAAGCAGCAGCCAATCCATTAGGACTGCCTACCAGTTTGAATTTCTCGAACTATATAAATGCGTTAGAAGCAATGAATTATCTTCAGGCATTGAAGAATAACCTGATTATTACAGTTGTAGCTGTGGTATTTCTAGTATTCTTTGCCTCCATGGCTGCTTACGTAATAGCTAGAAGCAAAAAGAAGATCTTTAGAGTAATGTACTCTATATTTTTAGTAGGTTTAATTATCCCTTTTCAGATAGCGATCGTCCCATTATATCAAATCATCTCTGGATTACATTTGATGAATACACATATGGGCGTGATTTTGGTTAGTGTTTTTTGCATAAATTTACCGCTATCCATTTTCTTGCTCCGCGGATTTATTAATACTGTACCAATTGAATTGGAAGAGGCAGCATTTATGGATGGCTGTGGAACCTTTCGCTGTTTTTGGGTAATAATTTTTCCGTTGTTGAAACCTATTATCTCGACGGTGGTAATTTTAAATACGTTAGCTATTTGGAATGACTTTCTTACACCACTATTATTCTTGCAATCACCGGAAAAACAAGTTTTATTGCAGGAGGTATACAAAAATGTAGGACCATTTGCAACAAATTGGACGGCATTTTTCCCAATGCTAGTGATGTCAACATTGCCATTGGTTATCTTCTATATTTTCATGCAAAAGCGTGTAATAGAAGGTGTCGTTGCAGGGTCGGTAAAAGGGTAATAAAGCGATTTACAGATACATTTTCAACTCAGATTGTACAGTGTTTAAAGAGTTTGTATAATAATTTGTCATATACTTGAATTTATCACTCAAGTAATATTCACAAAATCCTTTTAAACTACTTATATAGATGGAGATGATGAATTGAAAAAAATTATTAGTATCTTGTTAGTAACACTTGTAGTTCTTAGTATGAATAGTATTAGTGTATTTGCGAAGGAGGGATCCTCCGAAAAAACAAATTCTACTAAACCTGTGATAACATTTAATCCTGATAATGGAGAAGGCATGAAACAATTAAAGCTTGGTAAGGGTGAAAAGCTTAGGGAGAAAAAAGTGCCATTTTCAAAAATCGAGAAAGAGGGATATGATTTCCTAGGATGGTTCTATGGTCCAGATAACAAATACGAAATGATCTTTCCGTACAAACCAGAAGGAGATTTAACACTTACGGCGAAATGGGGAAAGCATACCCCTGCAAGTCCAATAAATAAAGATGGTTATCGTTTGATCTTTGATGAAGAATTTAATCACCCTAATGGGAAATTGGATTCAGATTTATGGGTGGATCAATATCTTTCATCTTGGACAAGAACACCAAAATACGCTAAACCAATTTATAAAATAAAAGATGGCGCGATGCATCTTATGGTGAATGAGGATACACCTGCTTGGGCACCAGAGTATGATGGGGAAACAAGAGTGAGTGGGTTTACAACTGGGAATAGAAATGCACTTCACAATTGGAACGGTACGAATGTAGTACGAAATCCGGTCGATACGCAATTAACACATATAAATCAGTATGGCTATTATGAAATTAGAGCAAAGGGTCAAGCAGGATCCTCAAGACATTCAGCCTGGTGGTTAACAGGATTTGAAGATAGGGAAGACCACTCTGCTGAAATTGATATATTTGAAATATTGGGAAGGCAAAAGACCTCGGTTCCTCGAGCATTTCATGCCTGGAATGATAATGATGCATTTGCAGTTAAAGACCAAGGGGAGACTTTTACGAATCCAAATGCAAATTTCCACGATGAGTGGCATACATTTGGTTTGGATTGGCAAGAGGGAACGGGATCAGGTGCATATCCTGATAAATTAGTTTTTTATGTTGATAATAAGGTAGTAGGTAGTAAAAACGTAAATATTGACTATCCTATGATCCAGCTATTCTCTCAATATGAAAAAAGAGCAGGAGGATGGACGGGCCCGTGGGAATGGATGCCATATCCAAACACATTTGATATTGATTATGTCAGAGTTTACAAGAAGTTACCTGAAAAGAATGAGGACCACTCAAAGCAAGATCTTAAAGTTGTAAGTATTGAAGATTCCAAGGTAACAGCTGTTAAAGGACAGGCAGCTTTAAAACAATATACTTCAAGTGTGGAAGGGAATATTGGGGAAGTTTATACAGAACCTAACTTGCCAAATACAAAATCTTATGTGAACGTGACGTGGAGTGACGGTGTTGAAACCCAAGAGTTTGTTAAATGGGAGCCGATTACTGAAAAAGATTTGGAAAAGATTAATAATGGAGAATCGGTTACAAAACGTGGTATACTTCCACATCTAAAGCACACAAAAGGAGTGGCAGAGCCAACTCTACACGTAGAAGTTATTTTACCACCTCCATATACAAGTGAAAACTTAGGTGTAGCAAATAGTCAGGCAGAATTATCTAAACTGTTTGATGGAGTTCTTGACAAAAATAGTGGAGAATTTGTATTCAGCGGTAACCACCTGCCACATGATAAAGAAGTAGCGATTATGTATGATTTTCGAAAGGAAGTAACATTAAATTCAATATCTTTTACAACAAATTATGGTCAGGATCAGGGAATAAGAAAATTCAAGTTAGCAGCTTGGGATCAAGATAGTAATAGCTGGGTAAGTAATAACCAGGAATATAGTATCCCTTGGACGGATTCAGGTAAGACAGAGCTTGGAGAAACATTAGAAGTCGATATTGAAAATATGAATACGTCAAAAGTAAAAATTATTATTACAGATGTAGGACTGAAATGGATTAATAAAATGGCTATGCGCGAAATTGAGTTTAATTTAGCTCCTTAAAAGGGAGAGAACTAGAGACGCGTAGCAAATTAGAAACGCCTCAGAAAAGCCATAATCATTTTTAAATTTCAGCGGAACAATTACCCTAGATGAACCAAACTGAGATAAAAATAAAATAATTTGCATATAGGTCGAATTTATTCAAGTCTTCTAACGAGATTTCGAATGAGTTCGGCTTATTTGTTGTGGTAGATCTGCTAATAGAGGGAAAAGTTTAATGGACTTTGCAATTACAGCTATTTTATAATTCCAGGCTTTACTATTAATGTGCATTTTTATAAAATTCTCCATTTTTGTAATACTCATGCTAAGATAAATATATAAACGGGAGTGGGTGATAATATGCGTGTATCTACTAAGCTATTTATATATTGCATCAGTATTTTGTTATTTGTGGGAAGTATCAGTGCCATGCTTTTTTTTGGATATAAAACCTTCTATATTGTCCCAGATACGAGCAAGGCAGAAAACTATTCTTACCACTTCGCCCTGGTAGCTGAAGAGACGGAAAATAATTATTGGCGTTTAGTAGAAAAAGGGGCGAAGCGAGCTGCTGCGGAGAAAGATATTTATTTGGAATATATTGCACCAAGCAAGGCGGATAATGATCAGCTGTTGAAACTGTTTGATCGGATGATTGCGGCAAAGGTGGATGGGATTATTGTGCAGGGAATCGAGGGAGAACGTTTTGTTGATCTTGTCCATAAAGGCGTGGAAAGGAATATCCCAGTGATTACGATTGATACAGATGTGCCGAGTGAGCGCAAGGCTTATGTGGGGACAGATAATTTTTATGCAGGACAGCTTGCTGGCAGATATATCATTGAAAATACAAAGGGAGAGCAGCATGTTGGTGTGATTGTGGGGAGATTTGAAGCAATTAACCAGCAGGAGAGACTGGCAGGGTTTAAGGATGCGATCAAAGCCCACCCCCGCATCCAAATTGCAAAGATCAAGGAATCGAACATTACAGAAATTGGTGCCACACAAGCAACGTATGTCATGATGAAGCAACATCCGGAAATTAACGCACTACTTGGCCTAAGTGCCCTTGATGGATTAGGAATGGTAGAGGGTATCCAGCAAATTTTTCCTACAAAGGATGTGTTGATTACCTCTTTTGATATTTTGCCTGAGACGATGAAGCTGATCCGGGAAGGTAAAATTGATGCAACCATTGCCCAGTATCCGGAAGAAATGGGGTCAATGGCTGTGGACGTGCTGATTGATCTGCAAAATAGAGACTTGGTAGACAATAAGATTTATACGAAAACGGAAATTATTGAAAAAGCTGACTTACAGGTAAAGCCGGAGGTAGCGAGATGAAAACAATTAGAGGGAAACTTACTGTCTACTTTCTTGTTTTTATTATCCTGTTCCAGGTGACTGCCATTTCTATCTTTGTGAGCTCCAATCAGTTAACGAATACATATCATGATAGTTTTGAACAATTTCTCCTATTAAATTCGGTTGCACAAAAATCGGAAGAGCTCTATTTGCGGACGAAGACCGTTGTCACGAATCCGGATAAGGAGAATCAAGCGAGTTACTTCCAAGCGAAAAAATTGCTGCAGAAAGACAAGGACAGGCTGACATATCTGTATGCAGATACACCGAAAATAGAAATAAAAAATTACATGAACCTGCTGGAGACATTTATTTATGAAAGTGAATTAACGGTCGGATTTACTCTGCAGGACGATATCGAGCAATATACAGCACACCTGGAGGAAACAAGAATAACTGCTTCCTATATCCAAGCAGCTGCACTCGAAATCATTGATGTGGAATTGACCGATTACCAAGCCTTCTATCAAAATTTACAGGTGCGAAATAACCATTTCTTTGTATTTATTGCCTTCTTATTTATTACTACTATGATGCTGGCAATTTTCTTTGCATTATGGTTTTCCAGAGGAATTACGAAACCGGTGCAGCAGCTGTCCCATGCGGCGAAGCAAGTTGCGGCAGGTGAGCTGCGAGGGGAGCCGGTACATATCCATACAAATGATGAACTGAAATTGCTTGGCGATACCTTTAATCATATGCGGGCAAATATTGATGAGCTTGTGACGGAAATCAAAGATCAGTCGGAGCTCGACAGGCTGATTAAGGAGATGGAATTAAAGCATTTGCAAAATCAGATTAATCCACACTTCCTTTTTAATACATTAAATACCATTTCCAAGATGGCTTTTCTGGAAGATGCGAGATCGACTTCCAATCTCATTGATGCTGTAGCAGCACTGTTAAGGCATAGCTTGGGGCAGATTGATAAACGTGTTCCATTGGCAGATGAGGTCGGAGTCGTGGAGGATTATTTTCATATTCAAAAGGTCCGTTTTTCGGAACGGGTGGAGTTTGTATTGGAAATGGATGAAACATGTATGGATATCGAGCTCCCAAAGTTAACCTTGCAGCCACTTGTTGAAAATGCCTTTATTCATGGCATAGAAGAAAAAGAGGATGGTGGCCGGATTTCCTTGAATGTCTATCAATCAACCACCATGGTCTGTGTAGAAATAAAGGATGATGGAAAAGGAATGTCACGCGAGAGGGTTCAGCAAATTCTCAGCATGTCTGAACAAGGGCTGCCACCAGAGGCGCATGAGGGACATTCTACTGGATTGGGGCTATCTAATGTCATTCGTCGATTACAGCTTTTTTACCAGCGGACAGATGTTGTCGAAATTGAATCTGTACTGGGTGAAGGGACGACCATTCGCTTACTTTTACCGAAGCAGAAAGGAGAATGATAGATGCGTATTATAATAGCAGAAGATGAGTTATTGGAAAGAAAAGCAATGAAAAAATTTATTGAGCAAAATTTTGCTGAAATGACGGTTGTTGGTGAAGCAGTCAATGGCCGGATGGCAATTGAATTGGCAGAAGCGAAGCAGCCAGATGTGATTTTTATGGATATAAAAATGCCTGGCATTAATGGTCTGGAAGCGATTCGGGAGATCCACAAACAGCATCCGCAAACGAAGTTCATTTTAGTTTCTGCTTATGACTCTTTCGACTATGCGAAGGAAGCGATGCAGTACGGGATTAAAGATTATATTTTAAAACCAGGAAAAAAAGAGGAGATTGTGAAAGCAATCATGCGAATAAAAAAGGAATTGGAAACGGAAAAAGAATTGCAACAGCAATCTAGGGCCATGCTTGAAGAACGTTTTCTGCTGCAGGCGATGAAGCAAAAGGGCTCCGAGGAGCTGCATGATATGAAGCAACAGCTTTTTCCGGAAATGAAAAGCGGTAGTTTTCTTGTTGTGACTTTTTCGGAAAAGGCGGATGGGAAGCGATTGATGGAGGTGCTTCCTTCGATTTGTCCGTACACCTTTATTTGCCGGCTGTCGGGCGAGCGGGCGACTGTCTGTATTCTGGCTGATGTTGTAATGGAAAAAGCAGAGCTGCTTACATTAGCGAAAAAAATCTCCAACCAGCTGGAAGGTGCTGTCTATATTGGGATTGGTTTTCCTGTGAAACGACTCGCTCAGCTTTATCTATCCTATGAGCAGGCATATACCGCGTCACTCCAATTGGCTGCAGATCGAAAAAGTAATTTTAGTTTTCCTAATGAAAAAGAACAGGATGTGATGCTTGAGCACATTGTTGAAGGCTTGCTTGGTTTGGTGGAGAAGGGGGATGGCGAGGAGGCTGTTCGGATGTTCCGGCAGTATCAAGTGCAGTTTCCGGAGAGCACCCTGGAAGAGCTGTACATAAAAATAAAAAGCTTATTTATGGAAAGAGATATGGAGCTTGGCGTGCGTGCCTATTCCATGTTGAAAACAACGGAGGCTTGGTGTGATTTTCTATTGCTAAGCTGTATGCATATGCAGCAGCTGCATCAATCCAAACAATATATGGAACAAGCCAAGCATTATATCGCGGAACATTATCAGGAGCCGTTAACATTGGAAAAAGTAGCGGCAACGGTTCATTTGAGCACCAATTATTTTTCCAATATATTTAAGCAGGAGCGTGGGGAAACGTTCACAGAATACCTGGCAAAAATCAGGATGCAACAGGCAAAGAAGTTGATAGAGAGCAATCAGTATACATTAAAAGAGATCAGCTATATGGTCGGCTACAACAATCCCAACTATTTCAGCAGGGTATTCCGCAAGCATTTTAATGAATCCCCAAAGCAGTTTCAGCGCTCCATCTTTAAATAGTGCAAGAAACCGTAAAATAGTGCAGGAAATTTCCCTGCCTATCCTGTTTGAAATTTCTTATAATTAAAATTGTAAACGTTACCAATACAGAAAGGGGTTTTTAGTGTGAAAAAGATATTCGGCTTATGTTTATTTGCCCTTGTTCTCATGCTGGCAGCTTGTAGCTCGGATTCAGCGAAAGAAGAAGATGGCGATTCCGATGCGAAGGCAAGTGAGGGTGGAGGAGAAGGAAAGGTAGAAATTTTCAGCTGGTGGACAGGTGCTGGAGAGGAAGATGGATTACTAGCATTAATTGATTTATTTGAAGAAAAGCATCCTGACATCTCTGTGGAAAACGCTGCAGTAGCTGGTGGTGCGGGAACGAATGCGAAAGCTGTTCTGGCAACACGGATGCAAGGGGATGACCCACCTTCCACGTTCCAGGTACATGGCGGAGAAGAGCTGAATAAAAGCTGGGTTGCCGCAGATAAAATGCAACCACTAAATGATTTGTATGAAGCGAATGAATGGATGGATAAATTCCCGGAAGACTTAATAGATCTCGTTAGTCAGGATGGCAATATTTATTCTGTTCCTGTGAACATCCATCGCGGAAACGTTATTTTTTACAACAAGAAAGTGTTTGAAGATAACGGTGTAGATGTACCAACAACATTTGATGAATTCTTTAAGGCAGCAGATAAGCTTCAGGAAGCTGGCGTAACACCATTGGCATTAGGTGATAAAGAATCATGGACAGCAACACAAATCTTTGAAAACGTCCTACTCGGTGTGCTTGGACCAGATGATTATGGCAAGTTGTTTAAAGGAGAAATTGCCTTTGATGACCCGCGCGTAAAGGAAGCAGCAGAAAAATTTGGCAAGATGCTTGATTATGTGAATGAGGATCATGCTTCCCGTAACTGGCAGGACTCCGGTCAGCTTGTAGCAAACGGTGAGGCTGCGATGTTAAACATGGGTGACTGGGCAAAGGGTTACTTTGTAAACGACTTGAATTTGGAAACAAATAAAGACTTTGGTTATGTGGCATTCCCAGATACTGATGGTGACTTTATGGTAATCACAGATACGTTTGGCTTACCAAAAGGTGTAGAAAATCCGGATGAAGTAAAGGAATTTTTAACCGTGCTTGGCTCTGTAGAAGGCCAGGATGCATTCAACCCGTTGAAGGGCTCCATCCCGGCACGTGTGGATGCAGATCCATCTAAATATGATGATTACGGCAAAGATACAATAGAAGATTTCAAGAATGCTAATCTTGCACCAAGTCTTGCTCATGGCTCTGCAGCAGCAGAAGGCTTTGTAACAAAAGCAAACCAGGCAGTAAACATTTTTGTTACACAGCGTGATGTAGATAACTTCATAGAAGCACTGAAGAACGCAGCAGGTGAGTTGTAAGCGCGAGTAAATATGTTAGTGATTTTATTACGCAAAATTATTTATCCTAACGAAAAACGCATATAAATTGATTGAAGTGAAAGACGGCAATCTAAAAACGCCACGTCCTGTGGCAACGATTGCATGACCAACGTCCTGTAGGCCCGCGACTCCTGCCGGAATAGCATGAGCTGAAGACCCTGGACGGAGCGTAGCGGAGGAAGCGGCTGAAGCCATGCCGGCGGAAAGCGTCCGTCTGTAACGTAAATCAATGGGGCAATATAAATTCAATAATTACCGCAGGAGGTCTCTAAGGATCAAATATTTTTCACCAAATAATTGTTAAACATTTTGAAAAAATTAAATAAAGTGGGCTGCCTCTTTTATTCAGGCAGCCTTCTCTATGATGCGAAGTCTCTAGTTAGGAGGAACACCAATGGAGAATCAAGCACAACGAAATCCCAAACGAAGAATTTCAAAGGATCATTGGACAGCAATTGCATTTTTAATTCCATCATTTATTCTGATTCTCGTTTTTGTTTATGGATTTATCGGATGGACCGGTTATGTTTCTTTAAGTAATTATAATTCGCTTGTCCCGGATTTTTCGTTTGCCGGATTAAAAAACTATATCTATTTATTTAATGATTTTCGCTTTCAAGCCGATTTACGGAATACCGTATTTTTTACCATCTTATTTATTGGGTTGGTTATCGTGCTTGGCATGGGATTAGCGATATTAATTGATCAGAAATTAAAGGGAGAATCTATTTTCCGGAATATTTTTCTTTTCCCAATGGCCTTGTCCTTCATCGTTACTGGGGTTGTGTGGCAATGGCTATTAAACCCATCGACAGGGTTTAACCAATTTTTGAGTGTCTTTGGCATTCAGCCTAAATGGTATACAGATACAACGATTCTTGCAGGATTTGAATGGGGTAGCATTGAATTTGGTTTGCCTGTGGCAATTATTGCGGTCGTTATCGCTGCAGTGTGGCAAATGACAGGCTTTTCCTTGGCGATGTACTTGGCAGGCTTGCGCGGAATTCCGGAAGAGTTGCGGGAAGCTGCTCGTATGGATGGGGCCAGTGAATTTCAAGTATACCTGAAAGTAGTCCTGCCCATGCTGATGCCCATTACGATGAGTGTGGTTATCATCATGGCACATATCTCGTTGAAAATTTTTGATTTAATCTATGCGATGACAGGTTCAGGCGCCAACTTTGTAACAGATGTACCAGGTGTATATATGTTTGAAACCACCTTCCGTGGAAACTATTATGCAAACGGTGCTGCAATTGCGATTATCATGCTGTTATTAGTTGCAATATTCATTGTTCCATATCTTTGGTCAAGCAGAAAGGGGGATAAATAATGGCAGCCTTCCCAATTAGCAAGTTCATAAAATACTTCATATTAATCGTTTTTGCCATTATTTTCATTATGCCCATCTATGTCATCCTTGTTACGAGTTTGAAGCCACTTGATGAAGTGTCACTTGCTACGATGTGGACACTCCCAAGCGCCATTGACTTCAGTTCGTATAGTGAGGCATTTACAAAGCTCGCACCAAACTTCATGAATAGTATTTATTTAGTTGTGCCTGCGACATTGCTCTCCGCACTTCTTGGTGCAATGAATGGCTATGTGCTTTCCAAGTGGAAATTTAAAGGTGCAAATACCATTTTCACAATCATTTTGTTCGGGATGTTTATTCCATATCAAAGTATTTTGATTCCGCTCATCCAATTTTTACGGACCATTGATTTGTATAATACGATACCAGGACTTGTTCTCGTTCATGTCGTGTACGGCCTACCGATTACGACATTGATGTTTCGTAACTTTTATGCGAGTATTCCCGATTCGATGATTGAATCTGCAAAAATTGATGGAGCGAGCTTCCTGGGGATCTTCCGTCATATTATTATCCCATTATCAATTACCGGTTTTGTTGTTGTGGCTATTTGGCAGTTCACGAATATTTGGAACGAGTTTTTGTTTGCTGTAACGATTACAACCTCGGATCAGCAGCCAGTCATGGTCGCCCTGCAAAATTTATCCGGCAGCCAGATCGTCCAATGGAATGTTCAAATGGCTGGTGCATTACTCGCAGCCTTACCAACATTGCTTGTCTACATTTTTGCAGGCAAATATTTTGTAAGAGGACTGCTGGCAGGGTCTGTGAAGGGATAGTTGGATTGATCGTGCTGATGTTGGAAAGAAAAAGCGGAGAGGACAATGTGAAGGGGAAAGCCATGGTGGTATTAGTAGCTTTCTCTAATAATATTCAGAAGGTTGCTTGGAAACATCTAGTATATTTTTAAAAACTTGCAAAACATGACAAACCTGCTTTTTACGTTATCAAACCATAAGCAGGTTTTTGTGTAGGGAAGAAGGAGGGAAATGGATTGAATTATGCTGTAGGGATTGATATTGGAGGTACGAAGGTTGCCATGGCAGTCGTGGATGAAGCTGGCAGCATGCTTGCACATCACGTGATACCGATGGACTTGTCGATTCAGCCAACCGCCATGCTGGATCGGATCTGTGATGAGGTAACAATGCTTGTGGCGAAGAGTAAAGTAACTTGGGATGCCATTCTTGGAATTGGCATCGGAGCACCTGGGCCACTTGATATAAACAAGGGGGAAATCACCTGTCCACCCAATCTGCCATCATGGCAGAATATTTCCATTGTGGCCTATATGAAAAGTCACTTTTCTAAGCCGATCATTTTAGAAAATGACGCAAATGCTGCGGCCCTTGCGGAAAAGTGGCTTGGTGCCGCACAGGGCGAGGATCACTTCATTTACTTGACGATTAGTACAGGGATTGGTGCAGGGATTTTCTGTGATGGAAAATTGCTGCATGGTCACAAAGGCAATGCAGGCGATATCGGGCATGGGGTAATGGATCCGTCCTTTGGTCCATGTTCCTGTGGTCAAACTGGTTGTCTGGAGTCGATCGCTTCTGGTACGGCTATTGCCAAAAGGGGCTCCGCCATCATGGGAGAAGAGCTTACAGCAAAGGAAATCTTTGAGCTTTATTTTGATGGAAATACAAAAATATTTCTGTTCATTCAGCGCGTTTTTGATGTGATTGGCGCAGCATGTGTTTCGCTTATTAACACATTTGATGCAGAAAAAATTGTAATTGGCGGTGGTGTGACACAGGTGGGCGATGCTTTGTTTGAACATGTGCAATCATATGTCAGCAATTATGCATTAAATCCAAGTGGAAGGGAGACGAAGGTCGTTCCGGCAGGTTTGGCACAGCATGCCGGTGTCATTGGTGCTGCAGCACTTTGCTTGGACGTTTCCAAAAATCAATTACAAAAGTAGGGGTTAGGAGATGGAACGATGAAAAACGACGCCATATTTTTGGAACCCTTTTTCCAGGAACGTATATGGGGAGGGCAGCGTTTACGCCAATTGTTTGATTACCAAATCCCTAGCACAAAGACAGGGGAGGCATGGACAATTTCTGCCCATCCCACGGGTCCTTCTGTAGTTAAAAATGGGCAATGGAAAGGGAAGACATTGCAGCAGCTATGGCAAGAATATCCCGAGCTATTTGGAAAAAATTCATCATCAGGACACTTTCCACTTTTAGTAAAGCTGATTGATTCCAATGACGACCTGTCTGTCCAGGTACACCCAGATGATTTCTATGCAAGAGAGCAAGCGGGTGAGCCGAACGGTAAAACAGAGTGCTGGTATGTTGTACATGCAGAAGAAGATGCCGAAATTGTGCTTGGCCATCATGCGCAAAGTAAAGCGGAATTTTCCGAGATGGTGGGGAGCGGTGCATGGGAGCAACTGCTTCGCAAAGTAAAAGTGAAGCAAGGAGATTTTTTCTATGTACCGAGTGGAACGTTGCATGCGATTGGGAAAGGAATTGTCATTCTGGAAATCCAGCAAAATTCAGATATCACGTATCGGGTCTATGACTATGATCGAAAGGACGTTAATGGGAAAGCACGCCCCCTGCATCTTGATGAAGCGATGAATATAACCCGGCTTCCCCATATGGACACCACACAAGAAGTCATTTTCCAGCAACAAGAAGTTTTCCAATTAACGAGATTCATAGAGGGAGATTATTTTACTGTCGAGCATTGGAAGGTGATGGGGAAGGTGGATCTTTCCATGAAAAAGACCTACCTATTATGCAGTGTAATTGCAGGAGAAGGGAAGCTTGTTATGGAAAATACCTATGATTTACGAAAAGGAGATCATTTTATTTTACCGGCAGGCAATGCGGATTATAGATTATATGGGGAAATGGAGCTTGTTGTGGCAAGTGAGGGTAGGGGATCAAGAGGATAGAGTATATAGAGGTTGAGCAGGGATCGAATCTGTTCAGCTTTTTTTGTTGTGGAGAGTTTGAGTGGACTAAAAAAGGCAGGCGTTTGGAAAGGGAAGGAAGCGTGAGACTCGAAGCAGGACGGTCCTGCCTTTTGACAAAAAAAGTTAAAAGGAACTATCTAAAAATATGGAAATTCGTCAAAAGGTGATTGACGTTATTTTAAGTTGATGATAGGATAATTTAAAGTTAATTAATTTAATTAATTAAGAAAGAAGGTTTTATACAAAAAAGATAACGATTTCATTATATTAGTGATTTTTATGTAAGCGGATTAGTAGAAACATAGATTATTTCATCATAGAAGAGAGGGTATTTTACATGGCTTTTATCACCATTGCTTCATTTTTATTTTTTACAGCTTTAGTTGCAATTATTTCTTATGTGAAAACACGCAAGGAGGATCTTACTACTTCGGATGGTTACTTCCTTGGTGGTCGTAGCCTGACTGGCTGGGTAATCGCCGGATCCTTAATGCTGACAAACCTCTCCACAGAGCAGCTTGTTGGCTTGAACGCAGAGGGTTATGAATTCAGTATCGCATCAATGGGCTGGGAAGTTGGCTCTGCTTTAGCTCTTGTTTTGGTAGCGTTTTATTTATTGCCGAGATATTTAAAGGGTGGAATCACAACAATTCCGGACTTCCTGGAGGACCGTTTTGACCCAGGTGTAAAATTGTTCGTAACGATCTTATTTTTATTTGGGTACATATTAAACCTGATGCCACCTATTTTGTACACAGGTGCTGTCGCTTTACGCGAAATGTTCAACGTTCAAGGTATGTTTGGTGTTGGTGATACTGCCGCACTATGGATCACTGTTTGGGCAATCGGAATTGTCGGCTCCATTTATGCTATTTTCGGTGGACTGAAAGCGGTTGCCGTTTCTGACACCATTAACGGTATTGGTTTATTGTTTGGTGGGCTACTTATTCCGGTATTAGGCTTGGCCTTTTTAGGAGACGGTTCACCAATCGCCGGATTCCAAACAATTGTGGAAAATACACCGGAAAAAATGAATGCAATCGGCGGCGAAAAAGAACCACTGCCATTTTCAACGATGTTTACCGGTTTGCTTTTAGTTAACCTATTTTACTGGGGAACTGCGCAGCATATTATGCAACGTGCCATTGCTGCGAAAAACTTGAAAGAGGGACAAAAGGGGCTATTAATTGCTGCATTCTTAAAAATGATCGGCCCAGTTATTCTGGTTTTACCAGGGATTATTGCATTTAACCTGCTCGGCGATAAGCTTGACCCGATCAATGCGTATTCAGCACTAGTAAATCACGTGTTGCCACTTCCGCTTGTCGGCCTGTTCGCTGCCGTATTATTTGGTGCGATTCTGTCATCATTTAACTCCGGGCTGAACTCAACGATTACGTTATTTATGTTAAACGTGTACAAGCCATATGTGAAGCCAAATATTTCGGACCCTGTACTCATCCGTCGTGGTAAGGTGTTCGGAACATTTATCGCTATTTTCGCCATGTGTATGGCACCATTGATTGATCTGATGCCACAAGGCTTTTTCCAATATTTCCAAATGGTAAACGGGTTCTATAATGTGCCGATTTTCACCATATTAATTATTGGTTATACGACAAAGCGAGTACCGGCAATTGCTGCAAAAATCGCACTTGGCGCATTCATTATTGTCTATGCGATCACGCAACTGTTCTGGGATACAGGCGTGCATTACTTGCACATTCTCGCTATCCTGTTCGTGCTTTGCTCCGCATTCATGCTAATCATGGGCAAGATCAAGCCACGCGACACCGCATTTGTGTTGGAGGATAAAAAAGCAGTTGACCTCAAACCATGGAAACTCGCTTACCCAGTAGGTCTGGGCGCAGTCGCTATTATGGTCATTATCTATGTGATCTTCTCCCCATTAGGGATCGCGCAATAATGTGAACAATGGAAGGGGTTTGCCGGATGGGAGGGCAAATCCCTTTTGTGATGATGGGGAGCGAGTCTGGGCTTGGTTTGAGAGGAAGTGTGGTTGATATGAGAGGAGATCCTGCCATATGAGAGGGAGTATGGTTCAAATGAGAGAGTCTCGCCTAATATGAGAGAGAGCGTCGCTCAAATGAGAGAGCCCAGCTTAATATGAGAGACAACCCGCCTCAAATGAGAGAGCGTCACCTCATATGAGAGACAGCCGCCTCAAATGAGAGAACCCCTAACCCAATTGAGAGACACGCCACCTCACCAAAATCCGCTTACCTAACCAACCATCCGCAGCTACACCATTTCCAAAAGTTTTCAAGTTGTCAAACCTGACCGGCAACATTCTCTTGCGTTATAATGATAGGTATTGTTTAGAATCAATGTAGGAGATGACCTGAAGTGGATGGTATACTTAAGAAGAAATGGGTTGTCGTGAGCATCGCCATTTTTTGTGCAATATTGTGGGGGAGTGCTTTCCCTGTTTTAAAAGTAAGTTATGAAGAATTACAAATGGCACCAGATGATACGATTGCCAAAATCGTCTTTGCTGGCTGGCGTTTTTTAATGGCTGGATTAATTTTGTTAATTGGCATGCTTTTTGTTAACTGGAGACGTCTTTTGGTAACAAAACGCCAGTTTATGTTTTTAATCCTGTTTGGTATTATCCAAACTGCCTTGCAATATTACTTCTTTTATAATGGTCTGGGAAAGGTTTCCGGCATGCAGGGGGCTATTCTTGTTTCCAGCGGAACCTTCTTCACTGTAATATTAGCGCACTTTTTCTATCATAATGATCGTTTGAATTGGAAAAAAGCAATCGGTCTTGTTGCCGGATTTGGTGGCGTAATTGTCGCCAACTGGGGCTCTGAGCTGCAATTAAGCTTTCAGCTGACAGGTGAAGGCTATATGATTTTAGCAGCATTGACCGGCGCAATCGGTACCATTATGGCAAAAGAACTCGCTGTCGGGATTCACCCCTTCGCGTTGACGGGCTGGCAATTAACCATTGGTGCAGCGTTGCTACTGGTGATCGGTTTGCCACGACTAGATGAGGGTGCAATCACTTTTACTCCGCTTGGCTATGGCCTACTAATTTATTCTGCCTTACTGTCAGCGGCAGCATTTGCTCTATGGTATTCCATTTTAAAATATAACAAAGCTGGCGAGATCAGTATGTTCAAATTCATCACCCCGGTTTCCGGAGCCATTTTATCTGCCATGTTTGTACCTGGTGAGCGATTGAATATGTTTATTATTGGGGCGCTTTTCCTTGTGGCAGTCGGAATTATTGCGGTGAATTATAAGGGAAGAGCTGCGAGGAACGAGGCGCGGGCTAGGTGATTTGTGGTGTTTTGGGAGGTTCTAGTATGTGGGGAGGCTCTGTCAAAATGAGGCTGGTTCTCTTAAATGGAAGGGTGAGTCTCTCATATGGAGGCTATTGTGTCTCAAATTCTAGCAACGTCTCTCGTATTTAAGCTGTTTCTCTCATATGAAGCGTGGGCTCTCTCAAATCTGGACAATGTCTCTCAACTAACGCCTGGTGTCTCTCAAATAGACTTGTTTAGTACAATTCCCAGCAACTTTGTTTTCCCAGTATTGCTGCTTGATATAAATTTTTAAAAATAAATTAGTTCGGAGGAAAAGCGATGCAACGTGGAACTTTTCAGTTAATGAAATCTGTGAATAAATCAATTATCCTAAATAAAATCAGAACAGCTGAACCAATTTCCCGGGCGCAAATTGCCAAGGATACGAAGCTTACCCCGCCAACTGTCAGCAGCATTGTGAAGGAACTCATGGAGCAGGGGCTAGTGATAGAAAGCGATAGCGGGCAGTCCATGGGCGGCAGGAGACCGACCATGCTGCATATAAATAAAACGGCCTTTTATATTATTGGGGTAGATGCGGGGCCGGACAAAATTGATGCGATCGTTGCTGATCTCTCTGGGAGCGTACTTACACGGAGTAGCAGTCAGTTGGAAACCTCTTTAACAAATGAAACATTTTTGACCCATTTGAAAAATTGCATTCACTCCATCATGGAGGAAGCTCCTACAAATGGTGCAGAAATTTTGGGCATCGGTGTTGCTATGCATGGAATGGTAGACGTGGAAACAGGCACATCCATGTTCGCACCTAACCTGGGGTTAACAAATATCCCCATTAAAGAGGAGCTTGAAAAGGAGTTTAATGTAGTTATAAAAGTGGAAAATGATGCGCGAGCTATGGCACTTGGTGAAGCCTGGTTTGGCGGTCATGGCGAAATCGACAGCATGGTCGCTGTTAATTTAGGCCGAGGTGTCGGTGCAGGGATCGTCGTAGAAGGTAAGCTGTATCATGGAGCACAGGATATCGCCGGAGAAATCGGGCATATGACCATTGATATGAATGGAAAGCAATGCGAATGTGGGAACCGTGGCTGCCTCCAAACCTTTGCCACAGGCTCAGCAATTGCAGCGCGTGCACAGGAGCTGTTGCAAGCGAGCGAAGCCTTCAAAAAGGACGAGGCGTTTAAGCTGACAGGCGAGAGTGTACACGCACTTGCCAAGGCAGGGAACAAGGTATATGAAGAAGTCCTTGTGGAAACCGGTGTATATATCGGTGTTGGACTGACAAACCTGATTCATCTCGTAAACCCGAAAAAGGTCGTGCTTGGCGGTGGGGTCATGAACAGTGCGGAATTTCTATTACCTAGTATCCAAAAAACCATCGACCAGCGCGCGCTGACTCCAGATGCTAAGCAAACAGACGTAGTGGTCACTTCTTTGGGAGAAGATGCGACACTGTTAGGTGCTGTATCGTTGTTGTTGGTTGAGTTGTTTGAGGTGGTTTGATGGTGCTGGTGTTGGTGTCGCGGTATGCGGTCTGGGAGTTTCGGTAGGGGCAGTTGCTGTCTCGGTATGTGGAGCCAGCGTCTCGTTTGATGCGGCTGCTGTCGCGGTATGCGGAGCGAGCGTCTCGTCTGGTGGCGTTGCTGTCGCGTTATGAGGCGCGGGAGTCTCGGCTGTGGCAGTTGCTGTCGCGGTATGTGGAACGAGCGTCTCGTTTGAAGGCGTTGCTGTCTCGAGTAGAGCCGCTGCTGTCGCGGTAGGGAGCGCACCAGTCTCGGCCCGAGCAGCGGCAATCACGCCCCACCAACCAATCGAGAGAATCCTCTACACAAAAACAAGCAGATCCTCCAAGGATCTGCTTGTTTCACTTCAACCTATTCATTTTCCATGCCATAGCTTAATAGGTTTGTGAATATGCGGTAGCCGCCAGGGACTTGGTTATTGATTTGGCGGTAGAATACGAGGTTGGTATAGAGATAGGTTCCTTCGCCATATTCTGCCATTAGGATACCGCCTTTGAATGGATCTTCATTTGGGTCTGCCATTGAGACAAAGGATTCGTAGCGGTCATCCCAATTCATAGGGTAATATAATCCGCGTTCCTGTACCCAGTTATCCCAGTCACTCTCATTAATTTTGTTTGGATAGTTAAATAGTTTATGTTCCGGCTGTAATACAGTTACCGGTGCAGTTTCATCGGTGACACGCCACTTGATGGAAGGCTGCCCAATTTCCAGTGGGTATGGGGCCGTTGTGTTACTATCCCAGTTGTCCCACGGTTTGTGATATTGAACAACGACATGTCCGCCATTTTCCGCATATTCCAATAGGCGATCATTATGTTCAATGAGATCTTCTCTTGCAAGACGTGCTCGGATTCCAGTAACGATTGTGTCATATTGGCTTAGGTCTCCTGAAGCTAAGTCCTGTTCGGTCAGTTTAGTGACATCAAATCCGGCATTTACTAACGCATCTGCTACGGTATCAAAACCGCTTTCTACATAACCGATCTTCAGGTTGTCCGGTTTTACCAGTTCAAATGCCACTCCATCAATGCTGGATGGATATTGATAATAGGCATCATTAATGTGCTCATAGCTTATTTCCTGTATGGTTGTATCGAAAATTTCATCATCCGCTTCAGCAATGGCGCGAATAGAGAAATCTCCTTCTTTCACATCAGCAGGTGGTGTAACATAAAAAGTGACCTGCTGTTCTTCCCCTTCTTTTTCAAATTCCACTTCTTGCTGTACAGGTTCACTCGTCCATCCATCCGGCAAATTCAAGGAAACATCTGCTTCATGATCATCTGCTTTATAATTTTTCACTTTAACCGTGACAGGTATGTTTTCTTGAACGTCTGCGGTATTAACCATCACATTTTCTGGATCTGTTGTGACACTTAACTCAGGGAGCACGGATAGTGGCTGCTCCAAATTAACAGCATGTGTAGTTGTAGCGCCTTTTTCTTTAAAACTAATTTGTGGCTGGATTACCGGATCGTCATACGGGTGTGTATAGGCCGCTTCTTCTGGTACTTCTCCTTCAAATTCCACTGTTTTTGATTCATTTGGTTTTAAATTTCCGATCTTTTCCTTATCATCAAAATCCCATGCTTCGGAAGCTTTAATGCCTGCATTCACATGCTTGATCATCTGGTTACCATTATTTGTAACAGTCATTTTTACTGTCACATCTTCATCCCTTGTCACTACAGAGGAATCAGTTGTTATCTCTACATCTAAATTGGAAGCGACAAAGCTGACTTCCTGTAGTTGTGCTTCTTTCAGCTCCAATTTGTGTAAAAGATCATTTTTCAAATCTTTATCCATGCTGCTTCTATCCACTTTTGCTGCTAGTTTACGAACATCCTTTAACGCCTTCTGGGAAGGAGAGAGGATGGCTTTGCGATTAGGATAAAGCGAAATAATTTTATCAAGGTTTTTTTGTAACTTTTCCAGCTTAACGCTTATGTTTTTCTCAGATACGTTGTCGGCCCAAGCGTTAAAGTCATAGGGGATACCAGCAAATAAATCCGCTTCATTTGGCGATACGGCTTCTTTCCATAGTTCGAAATGAAACTGTCTTGGTTCTACTGGCACATCATTTCCCATCCCTTGGCTTTTATGCATATACCTTGATTTCTCGCCAAGCTGTGGATAAGACATGCCATAGACAGGATCATAGTCACCAATTTCAAGCGAGGTTGTTGCTTCTTCCTCGGAAGCTGCTGGCAAATAGAGCTTTTTAACTTGCCATGTGGATAAGCCTTCTTTCAATTGCTGCGGGAAGACGGTTGGATCTGCAGCATCTTCAAAAGCTCTACCACTCAAAACAGTCATTGCCCGGTGGTGGCCATGCTGTGTATCCACATTGCGGAAGGATGGCATAACAACATCTGGCTGATATGTTCGGATAAACCGGATTAATCGTTCATATGTTACCTCTTCGCCCCATTTTTCCAATGTTTCTTCAGGGGATTTGGAAAAACCGAAGTCGTAAATCGGATCAGAGGTAGTTTCACTTAAATGATATGCTTTTACCCCAGTGATCTTGGCTGCTTCGATCATTTCATTTGAGCGGATAATTCCAAGTGCGTTACCTAATTCACTGCCAATTTCATTTTGGCCACCTTCCCCACGGTTAGCGATCAAACTTGAGGTCTTAACACCAAGCCCTCTCGACAGGTATGCAAGTAAGTCACTTCGCTCGTCATCCGGATGTGCTCCGGTGTTTAGAAAAGTAACTGTCGTGCTCAAAGGTTTTACGGCATTCCATAATTCTTCATCATGCTTGGTCTTGTCCTTTGCAGCACCAGTAATAGGGAGCAGGGAGATAACCAATACGGCGATTAAAAAAAGATAAGAAAACTTCTTCATTTTGTAACCCCTTTCATTATTTTTAAATAGTTCCACTAAGTTAGTAAACGTAACTAACCAACTTAAAGCGAAAAGCCTATTCAGCAAACATACTACCAATACAGTTTATTTGTGTAAATAGTACAAAAATACTATATTTTTTGTTAATTAATGTTAAAGGCGTAGAGAAGCAGAAGCCAGCATATAAATCATACATAGATTAAAAAATAAATTTTCTAAATCCTCTTTACAATAATAACGCTTTCATTTATAATCTTGGTAACAATCTAATTAGTAAGTAAACTTTACTAACCTACAATTCTCAGGGAATAAATATAAAGTTTAAGGAGCCTGTCCAATGCAGAAAGGAAATGCAGCCTACATAAAAACGATGAACAAGCGACTTATCCTCAAATGTGTGATGGAAGAGGATGCTATATCCAGAGCTGCTATAGCGAAAAAACTATCATTAAGTAAACCGACGATCTCCACATTAGTAAATGATCTGATTGAGGATCAATGGTTAATTGAAACAGGGAACGGATCAGCTTCGAGGGAAGGAGGAAGAAAGCCGGTTAATTTAACGTTTAATGCGAAACGATCCTATATTGTTGGGATTGATATTGGAGGTACAAATGTAGGAATGGGGATTACCGATTTGAATGGCCATGTCTGTGCGTTTCGCGAATTCCCTACACAACAACATTTGGAGCATAATTTATTTGAAGAAATGAAACGAAATGTTGATTCGATGAAAGATCAGCTCCGCATTGATGATACGAAGATTCTGGGAATAGGAGCAGGAATCCCTGGTGTCACTAACATAAAAGAAGGAATTGTCGTCGAGGCACCAGCACTTAAATGGAAGCGTTTCCCAATTGTTGCCGAGCTGGAAAAAACGTTTCAGCTGCCCATCCACGTAGATAATGATGTCAACATCAATGTACTTGGTGAGCATTGGATGGGCATCGGTAAAAATAAAGAAAATCTCGTTTATGTCGCAATTGGAACTGGGGTTGGGAGCGGGATTATGATTAATGGCAATTTGTATAGGGGCACCAATTACAGTGCTGGAGAAATTGGTTACCTTGTAACAGATAAAGAATATGCAAAAGCATATCATCCGGTACATAAGGGATATGGATTTTTAGAAAGTGTCTCCAGTGGATCCTCGATCAGTATGCAGGTATCCAAAAAAAAGGGGCAGGAAATGAGCGCAAGGCAAGCATTTGAGCTTTATAACGAAGGCGATGAAGCAGCAGTGGAAGTCATCGATCAAGCCCTGGAGCATTTAGCTATCGGGATCAGTAATTATGTTTCGTTATTTGATCCGGAAATTATTATTTTAGGAGGTGGTGTCAGCGGATCATTTTCCCTTATACACAAGAAAGTGATGGACATCATGAATCGGTACGCTCCACAGCAATGTGAAGTAGTACGAACATCTTTTGGCAAAGAAGCGGGAGTCATTGGTTCAGTAGCATTATTTTTAAATGAGTTTGAAGGATTGTTTGAAATTTAAATCGAGAGGGGCTAATCAAGTGAAAAAGCTAAGCATGTTTTTATTCATCGTTCTTTTAGGATTGCTACTCACAGGCTGTATGGCTGGTGGCAGTGATGAAAGCAGTGAGGAGAAAAGTGATGGGGGAGGCGAAGGTTCTTCTGCTTTCAATGAAGATTTGGAAGAAAAAGTTGTCGTCTATTCACCGCACGGTAAAGATATTTTAAGTGATTTCCAAAAGCAATTTGAAGAAGAGTATGGTATCAAAATGGAGTTCTTGGATATGGGTTCACAGGAGATTTTAGATCGTGTGCGCTCAGAAAAAAATAATACCCAGGCAGATGTTTGGTGGGGTGCACCTCAAGTGAACTTTGACCAGGCAAAAGATGAAGAGCTTTTAAAAGAGTATAAGCCATCGTATGCCGATGCATTGGATGAGATGTACCATGATGAAGACTGGATGTGGTCTGGAACGTCCATGACCCCGGAAGTTATTTTGTATAATTCAAAGGAAATTTCCAAAGAAGAAGCACCAAAGGATTGGGATGACCTGCTTGACCCGAAATGGGAGGATGAGATCATCATTCGTTACCCACTTGCTTCAGGTACGATGAGAACAATCTATTCTGCGATGATTTACAGAACATATAAGGATACACAGGATCCACAGGAAGGTTATGAATGGTTACAAAAGCTGGATGAAAATACGAAGGAATACTCTGCTAACCCGGAAATTATGTATAACCAGGTTGCTAAAGGTGTTGGCTCCCTATCTGTTTGGAACATGCCGGATACCGTTATGCTTGCAGAGGAAAAAGGCTATCCGTTTGATTACGTGATTCCAGAAAGTGGTACACCTGTATTGACGGAAGGGATCGCAATTATTAACGATGCACCACATCCAAAAGCAGCTGAAGCATTTTATGAGTTTGTAAATACTCCGGAGGCAGCAAAGCTGTTGGCTGAAAAATATTACCGCATTCCGACAAGAGAAGATGTAGAAGATCTTCCGGAATGGATTACCGAAACAGAAATTAATCCAATGGATATCGACTGGGCTCTCTTCCAGGAGAAATCAGAGGAATGGATGGAGCATTGGGATAACAAAATTAAAAACACAGAGAAAGACAAAAGTGAAGAAGAATAAATAAATCAAGCTAGGCTTTTTAGAAAGAGGAGTTGTTTTTTCATGTCAACAGTAAACTTGTCAGAGATTACAAAGCAATTTGGGAACGTAACAGCGGTCAAGGGGTTGGATTTGGTCATTAAAGAAGGAGAATTCTTTACATTTTTAGGTCCAAGTGGATGTGGAAAAACAACAACCCTCCGAATGATTGCTGGCTTCTATTTTCCAACCAAAGGAAAAGTGAAATTTAACGAGCGGGACATGACCTCTGTTTCGCCGGAAAAAAGGAATACAGGCATGGTTTTTCAGAACTATGCCTTGTTCCCACATATGACAGTTTTTGAAAACGTTGCCTTTGGACTAAAGGTTAGAAAGATAAACAAAACAGAAGTAAAGCGCCGTGTGGAGGATGTTTTGAAAAAAGTGCGCTTGGAGCAATTTATTGATCGCCAGGTAAGTCAGCTCAGTGGTGGACAGCAGCAGCGGGTGGCATTGGCCCGCGCACTTGTCATTGAACCGGATATTCTCTTACTTGATGAGCCTTTAAGTAATCTGGATGCTAGATTGAGAGATGAAATGCGTACAGAAATACTACGGCTGCAGCGGGAATATGGTATTACAACTATTTATGTAACACATGATCAGGTAGAGGCTTTGACCATGAGCGACCGGATCGCCGTATTTAATTTAGGTGAATGCCAGCAGGTTGGCACACCAACTGAAATTTATAATAAACCGGTGAATGATTTTGTTGCTGAGTTTATCGGGGAAACAAATTTACTGCCTGTGGAGCGTGAGAAACAAGAGGGAGAAGTATTCACTTTCTCCAGTAAAGATTTAGAGCAAACAGTACATGTTGCACATACAGACTTAAACATTGCCGCGTACAGTGATACAGATGAATTGTATATGTCCATACGTCCGGAGGCTGTAGAGATTTCCGAAACGCTAATACAAGCAGAGAATGTTTTTTCCGGTACCGTACAGCTTGTCCAGTTTACTGGTGAGTCGGTACATACCTTTGTGAGAATCAATGAGAACGTAACAATTAAAACAACAGCGCTAAATCGGGGACCAAGCACGTACTTTAAAGAAGGCACACAGGTATATGCCTATCTGCCGGAGAATCATATCCGCATCATCCCCGAGGCAAAGGGTGATAAATAAATGTTAAATGCTGAAAAACGAAAAACGATACTTTTACTCATCCCCGTTGTGTTAATTCTTGTTGGTTACGTGTTATATCCATCAATCGCTACGATTGTAGAAAGTTTTAAACAAAAAGGCGTCTTCTCCATGGAAAACTACAGTGACTTCTTTGGAGAAAAATCAGCAGCAAACTTTGAAGCATTATGGAACTCTGTCTATATTTCGTTGTTGTCTGTGTTCTTTAGTGCATTAATCGGTATACCGCTAGCCTATATTTTTAACCGATATGACTTTCCAGGCCGGCAGTTTTTCTCCAATATTGCGATCATGCCAATTGTTCTTCCATCATTAGTTGGGGTTATGGCATTCATGTTTTTATATGGAGAAGCTGGACTTGTACCAAACGCTATTAAGGATCTGTTCAATCTATCAGAGGTTCCGTTCAGTATTGGTGGCATCTCGGGAATTCTGCTTGTCCATGCATATACGATGTATCCATATTTTTATATGACGACATCGTCTGCATTAAATAATATTGACCCATCCTTGGAGGAAGCTGCCTATAATCTGGGATCAAGCAAATTTAAGGTATTTTGGAAAGTGACATTCCCATTATTAACACCAGGACTTGTAGCTGCATCCTTATTGGTCTTCATGGTTTCCATGGCCTCCTTTAGTGCACCGTTTTTATTGGCGGGTGGCTTCCGTGTCTTGAGCTTACAAATTTATTTCTCGAAAATTAATGGTGATTTGGAGATGGCTGCAACCCAATCCGTTATCCTATCCGTTGTTTCGATTTCCTTCCTATTATTCATGCGTTGGTATCAAAGCAGGAAGGATTACCGGATGGCAAGTAAGGGGATTGGCGCCCATCGCAGTGAAGTAAACAATCCGGTTCTAAAAGGTGTGATGGTGACACTTGGGATTCTCGCAATGATTGTCTTACTTCTGCCACACGTAACCTTGCTTATCCTGTCCCTTGTACCTGAGGGAGCATGGACATGGCAGACGTATCCAACCGCATTCAGTCTGGAAAATTTCCGGTTATTATTTGAGGATCCGAACATTTGGGATCCGGTTAGAAACAGTTTAATTATGACGTGTCTAGCCTGTATAGGTGTATTTATCTTTGGGATTATTACATCGTACGCACTCGTGAAACGCAGCTTCATCGGGAAAAATTTACTCGATATTCTTGTTATGATTCCATGGGCATTACCAGCAACCGTTGTAGGGATGAATTTAATTTTGGCATTTAACAAGCCATCGCCATTTTCTTTTGGACAGATCTTGGTCGGCACATTCTGGATCCTGCCACTTGCTTACTTTGTGCGGTTTATCCCACTGGTAGTCCGTTCAACAACTGCCGTGTTGGAGCAAATGGACGATTCCCTGGAAGAAGCAGCCCAGAACCTTGGGGCAAAGTGGTTTTACACTTTCCGACGTGTCGTTATCCCAATTATTATGCCAGGCGTACTAAGTGGAACACTGTTGGCATTTGTGCAGGCAGTTGGCGAATTCCCTACATCGGTATTGCTATATACACTAAGTAATAGACCGATCTCGATTGAAATTATGAACCAGCTCCGCATGTTCAACATGGGGCAGGCTGCAGCGTATGGTATGATCCAAGTAGGATTGATCGCAATCGTCATGTTCATCGCATATCGCTTCTTTGGCGTTAAATCGGAGAATACGTTGTAGGATTGTTGGGAGATTTGGTTTGAGAAAATCTATGAAAAACTATTAGAAGTTAATCAATCAATGATAATCAAAGAAAAAATGTTGAGGTGCTACTATTGCATACATTAAAGGAACAATTTGAGAAAACAGATGGTGTTGTTTTTCCTGGTAAAACATTCATGGATGAACTATTAAAGCCGGTTTTTTACGATCAGAAAGAACATCTATTTGATGCGATGTTTCACATCCATAAGGCACATACCACGATGCTTGCGGAGCAGGGGATTCTAAATGCGGATGAGGCAGCGAAAATTTTGGAGGGCGTTGCCGAGGTAGAAAAGATGGAAAAGGCAGATATCGAATATTCTTCTTCCTACGAGGACCTGTTTTTCCTAGTTGAATCTCAAATTGGAACATTAATTGGTGACGAACTAGCAGGAAAAATGCATATTGCCAAAAGCAGAAATGACATGGGTGAAGGCATGTATCGTATCGTGCTACGTGATTATTTACAGGAAACAACAGAAGCTGCAGAAAAGCTGGCTGAGGCCATTTTGTATCAGGCAGAGAATCATGTAGAATCCATTATGCCTGCACATACCCATACACAGCCAGCCCAGCCAACAACATTCGGCCACTATTTGGTCGCCATTTATGATAGCTTGCAGAGGGATATCGATCGCTTGAAGCAAGCAAGAAAAACAGTCAATCAATCACCAATGGGCGCAGCCGCAATCACTACCTCCGGCTTCCCAATTAACAGGGAACGCATGGTGGAGCTGCTCGGCTTTGAAGGATTAATCGAAAACTCCTATGACGCCATTGGTGCAGGCGACTACCTAATCGAAGCGGCTCAGGCATTGATCAGTCTCATGACAAACATGGGACGCTGGCTACAGGAATTCCTGCGGATGACCTCAAAGGAAGTAGGGTTGCTTAAGGTATCAGATGCTTATGTGCAAATAAGCAGCATCATGCCACAAAAGCGTAACCCCGTATCCATTGAGCACTCGCGCGCCATCGCCAGCAGTGCCGCGGCAGAAGGTATGGCTGTTGTGCATATGATCCATAACACACCATATGGAGACATTAATGACACAGAGGATGACTTGCAGCCACACCTTTACGCAGGCTTCAAGAAAGCATTGCGTGTGCTGAAGCTCATGCGTGCTGTTGTAGTGACAATGGACTTTAATAAAGACCGCGCCTACCAGCAGGCAAGAGAAAACATGATCACAATCACCGAGCTTGCCGACGTGCTAGCTCGTGATTATGGTGTTTCCTTTAGAAAAGCACATCATAAAGCAAGTGTGATCGCCAAGATGGCTGATAAGCAGGGGAAGGAATTGTATGAAATCCCAGTTGACGAACTGAATGAGTGGCTGGAGGATGTGCAATTGACTGAGCAAGACTGGCAGCAAATCACTGATCCCTATTATTTTGTCCAACGTCGACGCGTGACAGGTGGAACGAACCCGGATGTAGTAAGAGGAATGATTGATCGGCGGAAGGGTTAGCCTGGTGCTGCTGGTGGGGGGCGCTCTCTCATATGGAGCGTGTGCTGTCTCAAATAGGGCCTGGGTTGTCTCATATGAGGTGGGTGCAGTCTCAAATGGGGCAGGTGGTCTCTCATATGAGGTGGGTTCTGTCTCAAATGGGGCAGGTGGTCTCTCATATGAAGCGGTTACTGTCTCAAATAGGAGCCAGTGTCTCTCATATGATAGTAAATGTCTAAAAAGGATGGGCGTGGTTTTGCCCATCCTTTTTCTGTGTGGATTTTAATTAACTATCGTGGTGTTTTTATGTGTGAGTTTATTAACTAGAAGATTTTTATTCCTAAGGTGTTTTTAATGCGTTGAATATCTACTTTCATCTTCCAAACTTCCTCCCGCAAAACCTCTGTTTCAGCAGAAGATGCTGCTTGAAAACCAATTTTCTCTTCCTCTTCTTCACGCTGCCCTAACTGCTCTTCTGTATCTTCCAAACTTGTCATTATTTTGTTCAGCATTTCTACTATTTGCTCTTTCTTTTCCACACCCATCACCTCCCTGTATTTTAATAGATTATAGCACATACCAAAAAAGATTTAGAAGGAAATTTAGAATAATTAAAAAGAACTTTGCTTACTTAATAGATAGTGAAAAACTTACAAATAAATTTCGAAATTCAGCATCAACATAGCATCTAATTCCAATTATTGGCTTTTCGCTCCATTTCCCAAACCGTGCTACAGTAGCTTTAAAAAGGAGAAAAATATGAAACTAAATACTCGAACAAAGCCAACTTCTTTAAAGAAATATGAAGCACTCCTACAACGGCTCCGCCCAAATCATCCAAATTTAATGGAAGTCGAATCGAAAGCAGCACGAGAAATGCACGGTTATGAAGGGGAGAAATTAGTAGATTATCATACGGATTTTCTGACAGAAGATTTTACTGTTGTTCATCAACTTACTTTGAAATTACGAGGCAAACTTTTTCAAATGGATACAGTGGTGATTGGTGAAAATGGCATCTACCTTGTTGAAATCAAAAATAATAAAGGGGTTGTTACTTTTAACACAACATTAAAGCAATTTTCCCGGGAGAATGGCGAAAAGGAAATTGGTTATCGCTATCCCATTACGCAGGTGGAGCTTCAGAAGTTGAAGCTGGAACATTGGTTGCAGCAGCAAGGTTACCCAGCAGTACCGATTTATCCGCTTATTGCAATCAGTAAACCGAGCACCATCATTAAAGTCAGTGGTGATGAGGAGGAGGTTGCGCGAAAAGTTCATCATGCTGAGTATATCCCGAAAGAAATTTTGGATTTAGACAGAATGAATGCAAGCGATATAAAACTTCCCCATGAAAAAATAGGACGGCTTTTGCTACGTGCCTCCAGTGAATATAATGCTAACATTCTCCAAGAACATGGTGTTCTCCTGTCTGATCTATTGCCTGGGATATACTGCTCCTATTGCAACAGGTTAGGAATGGAGCGAGGACACAACACATGGATGTGCAATCACTGTCAGAAAAAAGATCAAAAAGCACATCTGCAAGCACTGGCTGATTATTTCCTGTTAGTTGGCCCATCTATTTCAAATTCTCAAGCTCAATACTGGTTACAGCATAATGAAAAAAGTTCAATCACTAGAATGCTCAGGGGAGCAGGGCTCTATCACGATCGCCGCAACCGAAAATGGTGGTGGAGAAGGTGAATAAGAGTGTTAAAGAATAGGGAATGAAAGGCCAACTAGTTAGAAATGAAATAACTCTAGAATAGAATGAGAGAGTTTATGGTAGATATGAGAGACCTGCCAGTCCAAATGAGAGAACCAGCACCCAATATGAGAGATCTCGCCGTCCAAATGAGAGAACCAGCACCCAATATGAGAGATCCGCCCATTCAAATGAGAGAGCCGGCACCCCAAATGAGAGAGCATGCCGCTCAAATGAGAGAGCCCACACTCCATATGAGAGAGCATGCCGCTCAAATGAGAGAGCCCACACTCCATATGAGAGAGCATGCCGCTCAAATGAGAGAGCCCACACTCCATATGAGAGAGCCTCCCGGCCAAATGAGAGAGCCTCCCAGCCAGATGAGAGAACACCACACCCCATATGAGACCCTTCACCAAACTAAAGATCCATTTCTGCCGTCAGACTAATCAAATAGACCTATCATCTTGCTGCTGAAGCTTAAAAATAATCATCAACACAAGGACCTCTACCCTAAAAATTAAAACAGTTCTAATTAATCATGCTACTATATTTAAATTATTCTATAATTAAAACTACCAAATTATAGGAGGGGTTTTGTTGAAGAAAAAGTATTTAGCTTCAGCTGTTCTATCGACGGCATTATTGGTAGGTTCGGGTTCTATTAGTGATGTGCTGGCAAATCCGCATACTTCTACCAATCAAACGCAAGCTCAATCACAGAAGTTTTGGAATAAGAATGCCAGTGTTCCGGTTTTTGTAAAGGAGAAGTTTTCTGAAAAGCATCCGAGCAGTAATGCGGCGAATGCGATGAAGTATTTAAAAAAGAATGAGAAGAAGCATGGGGTGAAGGATCCGGAAAAGAATTTAAAAGTAAAGGATATCCAAAAAGATGATTTAGGTATGACCCATGTCCGTTTTAACCAAACAAAAGACGGAGTTCCTGTAGAGGGGGCAGAAGTGATTGTCCATTTTAATAAGCAAAATGAGGTTGTATCCATGAATGGTCATCGAAATAAGGCGGCTGCGAAGGCGTCAGTTGATACGAAAGCAGCAATTAGTGCCAAGCAAGCACTCCGGAAGGCGAAGGATGCTACGAACGCTCCGAATGAACTGGCATATGAGCCAACAAAGGAGCTTGTCGTCTATCCGTTTGAAGGTGAAAATACACTTACTTATAAGGTGAATTTGACGTTTCTTGGGGACGAGCCTGGTAATTGGTTCGTTTTTGTTGATGCCAATACAGGGAATGTCATTGATAAATATAATGCGTTGCTACACGCGGATGAGGTGAAGCGTAAGGCGCATAATAGTGTGGGAACGGGTGTGCATGGTGAGTTGAGGAAGCTACATACAACCAAGGTCAAACAACCAAAAGAAGGTGCAAAGTTCGTTTTATCAGATGAGTCACATGAAGGCTTGGAAGGGATTTATACATTTGATTATAATACACGTGAGCTTGCTGAAAATAAAAGTGCCTCCTGGAAAAGTGACTATCTCAGTCCTGCTGTAGATGCCCACTATAACTCAGAAACAGTGTATGATTATTATTTGAGTGAACATGACCGTAATTCGCTTGATGATAATGGGATGGCAATTGTATCTAATGTTCACTTTGGGGAAAATTACAATAATGCATTCTGGGATGGCCGTCAGATGACCTATGGCGATGGAGATGGTGAGTTCATGGTACCACTATCCGCCGGACTTGATGTAGCTGCCCATGAAATGACTCATGGAGTGATTACCCATTCAGCGGGATTACATTATCGCTTCGAGTCGGGCGCGTTGAATGAGTCGTTTGCCGACGTATTCGGAGCTTTGATTGATGAAGATGATTGGGAAATGGGGGAGGATATTATGGCGCCGGCAGCCAAAGCCGATGGCAGAACGGCTTTGCGCAGCTTGAGCAATCCAAGGAAATTCCCTGTTTCTGATGCAAGAGCGCCATATGGAAATGGCTACTATCCAGAGCATATGGACGATTTTTATGAAATGCCAATATGGGTAGATAATGGTGGTGTGCATGTTAATTCGTCTATTACCAACCATGCTGCTTATCTGATCGGGGAGCAAATCGGTAAGAAAAAACTTGGGCAAATTTATTATCGTGCACTAACCGTATATTTAACGCCAACATCCAATTTTAGTGATGCAAGAAAAGCCATTGTACAATCAGCAGATGATATCTATGGGGAAAATAGTAATGAAAAGAAAGCAGTCGAAAGCGGCTTCGATCAAGTAGGAATCTATTAAATATGTAAAAAAGCTTGCAGGCATCATGCCCTGCAAGCTTTTTCCATGAGAGAAATTTAATGAAAAGCCGGTTGGAAAGGGAAGGGATTGTTGCTTAGGAGAGAGCCAGCAGTCAAATAGAGGACGCGCCGCGACAACCTCGCTCTCATCCGAGACACTTTGGCGTCCACTCGCGACACACAGCAATCGAACCGAGACAGGAAGCATCGCCACCGCGACAGCCAGGCGCTCAACCGAGACACCAAGCAGTCCACCCGCGACAGCCGGGCGCTTAACCGAGACACCAAGCAGTCCACCCGCGACACTCGAGCACGCACCCGCGACAGCTTCGCTAGAGGCAGTCTTCCCCTCCCAAGGCCCCTCCACCACCAACAACAAAAAAAGAACTCCAGCCATGCTGGAGTTCTCCCTACCTAAAATGTATAAGTGCTATTACATCATATGTAATTGAGCTGACCTATTAATAGAAACGCTTGTAGCTATCGAAGTGCTTGCTCCAATATGAGTTGCTTAGGCTTGTCTTCGTTACGCCTGTGGACGTTCCTGCATGGATGAATTCGTTGTTTCCAACGTAGATTCCCATGTGGGAGATTCCTTTTCTGTAAGTTCCTGAGAAGAAGACAAGGTCTCCAACCTGTGGCTTGCTTACATGATAAGAGCGGTTGTAATAGCCGTCTGTTGATAAGCGGCTTACGCTTTTACCAGCGTTCTTATATGCATAGTAGATGAATCCGCTGCAGTCAAATCCGCTTGTAGTGGAACCGCCCCATACATATTTCGTTCCCATAACGCTTCTTGCTGTGCTGACAAGCTTGTTCACATTATAGTCAACATTCGTTGCAGTTGAGCCACTAGAGCTGTTTGATCCACCACTTGAGCTCGAACCAGTACTCTTTCCGTTAATGCTTAATTTCTGTCCGATCAAAATTAAGTCTGAGCGTAGGTTGTTCCATTTCTTCAAGTTGGATACACTCACACCGTATTGTGCGCCGATTCGAGATAAAGAATCTCCGGATTTAACAACATATACCTCGGATGAGCCTGTTGATGGCTTGCTTGATCCACTGCTTGAGCTGCTAGAAGAGCTAGAGCTACTTGAAGAAGATCCATTTTTGCTTACAACGAACACGTTTCCGGGGAAGATAAGCGTGGTATCCAGGTTGTTCCATTTCATTAAGTTACTTAGAGAAATGTTATGTTTAGCGGCAATTCCACTTAATGTATCGCCACTTTTTACTGTATATGTAGAGTTTGAATTAGTAGATGGTTTAGTAGTGTTTGAGCTGTTGCTAGAATTTGAGTTGGATGATTGCTCGTTATCTGTTTCTATGATTTGGTTTGGATAAATAAGATCTCCTGAAATCCCATTGATGGAACGTAACTGTGAAATGCTGGTGTTGTACTTCTGTGCTATTGACCACAATGAATCTCCACTTTGAACCTTATAAGATGCCGCTTCGGCTTTATCTGCTCCAAAAATCATTGTTGCTATTGCTGCACTGGCAGTTACCGACATTATTATTTTTTTACTGGCCAATCGATGATTCTCCCTTCACGTATCTATCTATTTATTCTTCCATTTTTTCGTAAGAAGTGACTCTAGTATATAAGTTCTATGAGGAAAAATATAGATATATAGGGAATTTGTAATGAACTTGTAATATTAATCCTGTTTATAAAGGGAATACTATTATATTGTCAGAAATAAAGAATTGCCAGCCTGCAAAGAGCCTCTATTCTATTAATCTCTACAAAAATCCCTCCCTCTTAAAGTACAAATCAACTAAATTTAACCATGTTTTGAAAAAACATATATTGCATTATGAGAAGATGTGGTATAATTTCTAACTGTAATGTCGAATAGAATGCAATTATACTTATTTCAACTTATATTTTACCAGCTTAGTGTAAAAGGAATATGGAGGTACAATAATGGAGGAAACAATATCCTTGAAGGAAATCTTCGAGGTAATAAAGAAGCGCTTGTTGCTTATCATTGCATTTGTATTAGGGGCGGCAGTAATTGCTGCTGTGGTTAGTTACTTTGTGTTGACACCAACCTATCAGTCCAGCTCGCAGTTTATTGTTAATCAGGGACAGCAGGATCCGAATGTACAATATAATGTGAATGATATTCGAACGAACGTAGAGATTATCAATACTTATAATGTTGTGATAAAAAGTCCGGCGATATTAGAAGAAGTGGTAGATGAATTAAATCTGCCATACACATCTGGCGCGCTTAGTGAGAAGCTTCAGGTTTCAAGTGAGCAGAATTCCCAGGTGGTAACTGTTACGGCAACGGATGAGGATCCGGCATTGGCTGTACAATTGGCGAATACGACGGTTTCCATCTTCCAGGATAAAATTTCAGATATTATGAATGTAGATAATGTCAGTGTACTGTCACAGGCTGAATTAAGTGAGAACCCGTCTCCGGTAGCACCGAATCCGATGCTTAATATTGCAATTGCGATTGTCGTAGGTGCAATGGTAGGTGTTGGGATATCCTTCTTACTTGAATACTTGGATAACACCATTACAACAGAGGAAGATATTGAGAAAAAGATTGGCTTACCTGTATTAGGGGTTATCTCCCATATTAATGATGCTGATGTACGAGCAGATCAATTTAAATTCCAATCACAACGTACGAAAAGGGGTGGCTTTGATGGCGCGGCGAAAAAATCAATCTAGACCGAATAATAAAATGCGGCATCTCATTGCAAAGCTAAATCCTAAGTCACCGATTACCGAGCAATACCGGACAATACGGACAAATTTACAATTTGCTTCTGTTGATGAAGAATTAACGTCGATGCTGGTAACTTCTTCCGGACCTTCAGAAGGTAAGTCAATGACGACAGCCAATCTGGCGGTTGTCTATGCACAACAAGGTAAAAAAGTATTGCTTATCGATGCAGATCTTCGTAAACCGACAGTACATTATACGTTCCGCCTGGACAATTTACGTGGGTTAAGCAATGTTCTTGTTGGTGAGCATACGGTAGAGGAAACAGTTAATCGCACAGATGTCGACAATTTAGATGTTATTTCCAGTGGTCCTATTCCACCTAACCCATCTGAGTTATTAGCATCACGAAAAATGCAAACCTTTTTGGATGATGCAAAGCAATCCTATGACCTGGTGATTTTTGACACACCACCTGTGCTTGCGGTTACCGATTCACAAATCCTTGCAAATATTGTAGATGGAACGCTCTTAGTTATCAGAAGTAAAAAGACGGAACTGGAAGCTGCTCAAAAAGCGAAGGAAGCATTGGAGCCTGCAAAAGCGAAATTGCTTGGAACGGTATTGAATGATCGTGAAAAGAAAGGTTCAAACTATTATTACTACTATGGAACAAATTAATCTGTACCTCTCTGTATAAACATGCAGGGAGGTATTTTACTTTAGGCCGAAAATAGTTATGATTATCAAAGAGTATTATGTTAGTTAAAGAGGGCTGACAAAGAAGTCTGGCTGCTTCACAGATGAGCATATTGTCTTTGGAGAACAAAGGTGTTAATAGAACAGGGATGAATAAAAGTACTTACTTTCTTTTACTATTATTTCCAAACCATTTGATATATGGTATAGTAAATAAGTTAAAAGTCCTAGTCCTATTAAAGGGGATTAGTTGTAAACAATTATGTACTTTTGTATACTGAATTATAAGAATAATGACTATCAATAAATAGTTAATGTCTATAAGGTGGGGAAGCATGTGATCGACATACACAGTCATATATTGCCAGGAATTGATGATGGGGCTAAAACAGAAGTGGACAGCCTTGCTATGGCGAAAGCTGCAGTGGAACAGGGAATTCATACTATTGTGGCCACACCGCATCATAGAAATGGGAAATATGATAATGAAAAAGATACGATTATTCAATCTGTAGAGGTGCTGAACGCTCTCTTGGTGGAGAAGGATATCCCGTTACATGTTTTACCGGGACAGGAAACACGGATTAATGGGGACATGCTGAAGGAACTGGATGATGGGGTTGTACTTTCTATTAATCATTCCAAATATGTCTTTGTGGAATTCGCTTCGAATCATGTGCCGCGATATGCTAAGCAAATGTTGTTCGATATTCAAGTGGCAGGCTACACCCCGATCATTGTACACCCGGAACGGAACTCAGAATTGCTGGAGCATCCAAGCATGCTGTATCAGTTTGTGCAAAATGGGGCACTAACACAAATAACAGCAGCCAGCTTTGTTGGTAAGTTTGGCAAAAACATTCAAAAGTTCACGAACCAAATCATGGAAGCAAACCTGACTCATTTCATTGCCTCTGATGCACATAATACGAAGAGTCGTGGCTTCTGCATGGATGAGGCATTTCATTTATTGAAAAAAGAGTTTGGAGCGGATTATTTTTATATGTTCTTGGAAAACAGTCAGTTACTTGTTGATAATCAAAACATAAATCGAATGGAACCGACAATGATAAAGAAAAAGAAATTTCTTGGGCTTTTTTAGTAATGCACAAAAGGGTGTACATCTTTCTGTATGCCCTTTTGGTTATAATGGAAGAAAGGTGATGAATAAGCGAAGGAGTCGTGTCGATTGGTAAAAGTTCTTTTGGTAGATGATCAGCGTTTATTTACAGATGGCATCATGGCTATTCTATCTGAAACAGATGACATTCAGGTAGTAGGGGTAGCTACGAATGGAGAAGAAGCAATAGCGAAATTTCAGCAGTATGAACCTGACCTTGTGCTCATGGATATACATATGCCACATGTGAATGGTATCCGAGCAACGCTTGATATAAAGGAAAGTCACCCAGATGTCAAGGTTATCCTGCTTACCACGTTTGCTGATGAGGACCTTATTGTCCGTGGTTTTAATGTGGGGGCAGATGGTTACTTGCTGAAGGACCTTAATAGTAAAAAACTGGTGTGGGCTATTCGTGAAGTAGACCTTGGGGAGACGGTGATCTCAGGACCTGCTGCACGTATTCTTGCAAAGAAAATTCGTGAATACAAATATGATAAAAAAGAGATCCTCAAGCAAAAGCTGACAACATTGGAAGTGATGCTGACACCAAGGGAACTGGAAATTGCGTATATGCTAATGGAGGGAGAGACGAACAAGTCCATTGCTCAGAAGCTCTACCTCAGTGAAGGAACCATAAAAAATTATATAAGCAATTTATATCATAAATTAAATATACACAGCCGCAAGCGTGTGATCGATTTCCTGAAGGGGTTGTTCTCCAAAAAAGAGTACTGGTGAAAACAGCCTACAAAAACATGACTTTTATTTACAAAAGTCACTTAAAATATTACTGGGTATTTAGTATTATAATCTGTGGAAACAATTGTAAATTACGCCACAGAATGAAGGATGCCTATGAAAGAAAAACAGATGCCTACCCTAACACGGACTTACCTTGATGAATTATATGAGGTATTACGACAGCAATTTCCCGATATTTCTATTTATTATGTACCAACTGATTACAAAATGCTACTTACGACAGACCCGGTATTTTGTATTGCTGATGTTCAGCATTGTCCGGAAGAAGAACGTGAAGAACATTTAGTGACATTAAAGCGGGAACAGATCACCGTCATTGCCTTACTGGAAATCAATATGCAAGATGAAGCCATACAGTGGATCGAACGTGGAATCGATAACATCGTATGGAAGGATGAAAACACTGTTTCTACAATTGTAAATATTATACAAAATATGCAAAAGAACCGTTCCTTTTTACCATGGGAAGTGTTACAATCATTAAAGTCAATGCTTGTCGAAATGAAGGAAGAACACAAGGAAATCTTCACCTTTCATTTAGAGGAAAAAGGCATTAATCTTACTAGAAAAGAAATTGATGTTGCTTATCTATTAAAAAAGGATTTAAAAAATAAGCAGATAGCAAGTATACTAGGATTAGCAGAAGGAACTGTAAAATTACATATAAGTAACATATATAAAAAGGTTGGCATGAAACAACGAAAACAAGTTATAAAGCTATTTGAACGCTTTATTCAACCCGGAAAGGAGCGAAGGCTTTGACTTATCGAACAAGACTGACATTGTTGATCATTCTCGACTCCCTGATCGTCAGTACCGCGATTTTTATCGCATCTTGGATTGTATATCCTTCGACAAACGTTTCACAGCTTGATGCGATCATTATTAGTGCAATAGCTCTATTAGTCTTTCATCATCTTTTCGCATTTATTTATAAGCTGTATAACAAAGTATGGGCCTATGCGAGTATTGGAGAATTAATAGCGATTGTAAAGGCCATTACACTGTCGATTATTGCGGCAGGGATTGTGCAATATCTGTTTAATGACTTTGCGATCTATCGTAGAGCATTACTTATTACGTGGATGCTGCATATTACCTTAATTGGCGGATCGCGCTTTCTATGGCGGATTTATCGTGATCGTTACATTGCAAAAGCGGAAAATCAGAAGCGTACCTTAATTGTAGGTGCCGGATCGGCGGGAGCAATGATTGCGAGGCAACTGAAGAATGATCATAACAATCAGGAATTGTTACCAGTGGCTTTCGTAGATGATGACATAAATAAACAAAAGATGCAATTGTTTGGTCTTCCGGTAGCAGGTACTGTGAAAGAAATTCCGAACATTGTAAAAAATCTGGAGATCCAGCATATCGTAATTGCGATTCCTTCCTTAAAGAATGGCGCATTGGAGAAAATTGTGGAACAGTGTAATAAAACAACAGCCAAGGTGCAGATGATCCCGAAAATTGAGGATTTGATGACAGGTAGAGTATCTGTCAGCCATTTGAAAAATGTCGAGGTAGAGGATCTGCTTGGGCGTGAGCCTGTGAAGCTGGATATTGACGCAATCTCGGAATATGTGACAGACAATACGGTAATGGTGACCGGAGCAGGTGGCTCGATCGGTTCAGAAATCTGCCGACAGATCATGAAATTCAATCCAGGCAAAATTGTGCTATTCGGACATGGCGAATTTAGCATTTATACTATTGATATGGAATTACGTAATAGATACAAAGATGCCAATATTGAAATCGTGCCTGTTATCGGGGATGTTCAGGATCGTGACCGTGTATTTGAAGTCATCAAAGAACAGCAACCGACAATCATTTATCATGCGGCTGCACATAAGCATGTGCCATTAATGGAATATAATCCGCATGAAGCAGTGAAAAACAATATCGTCGGTACGAAAAATGTCGCAGAAGCTGCCGATACATTTGGTGTCAGCACTTTTGTAATGGTTTCGACAGACAAAGCAGTGAATCCGACAAACGTGATGGGAGCAACGAAACGTGTTGCCGAAATGGTTGTCCAAGATATGGCGAGAAAAAGTAAGACGAAATTTGTCGCAGTAAGATTCGGGAATGTACTTGGAAGTCGAGGTAGTGTCATTCCACTATTCAAAAAACAAATTGAACAAGGTGGCCCAGTAACAGTTACTGACCCGGAAATGACGCGTTACTTTATGACAATTCCAGAAGCATCAAGATTGGTAATCCAAGCAGGGACGCTGGCAAGAGGTGGCGAGATCTTTGTCTTGGATATGGGTGAGCCAGTGAAGATTGTCGATCTGGCAAGAAACCTAATAAAACTATCAGGCTACTCAGAAGAAGAGATTCCGATTCAGTTCTCAGGTATCAGGCCTGGGGAAAAGATGTATGAAGAGCTGCTTGGTGAGGATGAGGTTCATCCTGATGCGGTTTTTGAGAAAATTTATGTTGGTCGGACGATGGATGTGGATGCGGCGTTGTTCCTTGATTTGATTGATCGGTTTGAGGGATATGATGCGGTTGAGTTGAAAGATAAGTTGATGGGTATTGTGTTTATGGAGAAGACGTTGATGAGTGTGAAGGGGAGCTAGTTGAATAGGTGGTCTCTGGCGACCGCAGAGTGAAAATATACTCGCTTTCCGCGGGCAATGCTTCAGCTTCCTCGGAAGAAAACCACTTCCTGCGGGATCTTCAGCTATTGCTTTTCCCGCAGGAGTCTCGCATATTTTCTTCTGCTGTTGAGGAACTAACTTCCTACTCCTACTAACCAATACTAGAGAAATAAATGGGGGTTATTTGATTGAAAACAGTCAAAAAGGCTATTATACCGGCAGCAGGATTGGGAACAAGATTTTTACCTGCTACAAAAGCGATGCCAAAAGAGATGTTGCCGATTGTTGATAAGCCTACGATTCAGTATATTGTGGAAGAAGCGGTTGCTTCTGGGATAGAAGATATTATTATTGTAACGGGTAAGGGTAAGCGTGCGATTGAGGATCATTTTGATAATAACTTTGAATTGGAAGATAATCTGGTAAAAAAGGAAAAGTTTACTTTACTTGAAAAAGTGAAGCAGCCTTCCCAGGTGGATATTCATTATATACGCCAAAAAGAACCAAAAGGACTTGGCCATGCTGTTTGGTGTGCACGAAAGTTTATTGGTAATGAGCCGTTTGCTGTATTGCTGGGTGATGACATTGTGCGATCTGATACACCTTGCTTGCGTCAATTGATTGAGCAGTTTGAAGAGACAAGCAGTTCTGTTGTAGGTGTGCAGCAAGTGCCAATGGAAGAGACGGATCGTTATGGAATTGTCGATCCGAGTACTGTGGAGGGTAGAAGGTATCAGGTGAATAATTTTGTGGAGAAGCCTGCGCAGGGTACTGCCCCTTCTAATTTGGCGATTATGGGTCGTTATGTATTTACACCAGAAATTTTTGATTTTCTTGATAGACAAGAAATTGGCGCTGGTGGCGAGATTCAATTGACGGATGCGATCCAGATGTTGAATGAGCTGCAGAAAGTATATGCATATGATTTTGAAGGCAAGCGTTATGATGTTGGTGAAAAGCTTGGCTTTGTGAAGACGACAATTGACTTGGCTTTGGAGAATGATGAGATTAATGATGAGTTGTTGGCTTATTTGAGAGAGAAGGCTAGTGGGGTTGAGGTTTAGGGGTTGGTGTACTATTGATACGGACATTATCTCTAGATTCATAGGGAACAGTCGCCCACTATAAACAGATGAGCATTTTGTGAAAAAACGAGAGCGGCGCATAAGGCTCAGTATTGGGTTAAGACTTTTGGTGACCTTGCGGTCTTTGGGATTTAGCATATCCTTTTTATATCTATATGTCTTGTGGCATTTTGAACATAATTTTTTATGAATGCTGAATAACTGGGTGTTTGATTTGTTGGTTGTTGTTAAGAACAATGAAGTACATTCGGTAAACCTTGCGGTTTAGTTATTGATACTATTATCTATTAGGCTATAGAAAAGTCGGTAGATTAGCTTTAATAATAATAGGTGTAATCTGGTTTGGTAACGTTATGGTTTTAGGTAATAGTTTGGAATATATGGGTGTTATAAATGTTTAATCAATCGTTTGTTTAGGTGAATGTATGGAAGGGTTGGACATACTAATCTGTCTTAGCCCTTTTATGTGTGTTTGGGTGTAACGCTTAGAACAATATTAACTTAAATAATTTTGAAAGGGATTAGGTTACCCTAGTTATATACCCTGCTATTTGGATGGTTAAACATGGTAGTTGAGTTTTTTATAAATTATTTTTTATACATAAATCGGGGTGCCTTGCGGCACTTAATGAACATTATGGCTACTTCGTAGCTGGCTTTACATATATAGGTGATGTGTCCTTACCTTTATCAATGGATATACTCGGCTGTGCTGTGGGTTGAATGACCTTAGACGCGTTTTGTTGTCAGGAGTGTGGCGTGAGGTGGGGTTAGATGCCCTGTTTTAATTAATTTATTGTTACTGCCCTTACGGGCCTGTTTTATCATCTAGTTTCGACATAAATTTTACATTATGAAATGTAATTCTGATTTCGGACTGGTGGTGAGATTAGTGATAAGAAATGGGAAGAAGCAGAAGAGTGAAGATGGTTTTAGTTTAATTGAACTGCTGGCTACTTTAGCAGTTTTGAGTGTTATTTTGTTAATTGCTGTCCCTGTATTTACGGGGAGTATAGCAGAGGCAGAGCAGGAAGTTTGTGAAGCTAATAGGGCTATGTTGAGAAGCATTATGAAATGGAGCTTTCCTTAGAGGGTGATAATCATTCTACGTTACTTTTTAGGAAGTTTTTGATTGTTTTTGACAAGGACTTGTGTCCGAGAGATGGTCTACTCTCTTATAGAGATGGAGAGGATGGGGAAGTTATCTGTAACATTCATTCTAAAGTGGAAGAGCCTGGTGGTAATGATGTGCCTTGGCTGGTGGTGAGGAACTGAGTATCTTAGTTAGATTGAGTGATAGAAACCTTGCGGGATAAAGGTTTGAGGCGTTTTTAGTGAGAATTATAGATTGATTGAATGGTATATATAATAGGGAAAAACTCGGTTAAGTGTGATAATTACAAGAATATCTATTACGTATTTGGTTGGTCGATTGAATAGATAGTACGAGGTGGCTATTGATTATAGATAACCACTTTAGTGGTTTAGAAGTTGGTTGGAGTAATAGTTTGGAAGGCTCCAAGGAAGTCCTAATCTACTAAATATTAACTTAACGATGGAAGGAAGTCTATAGGATGGAGACAACAAAAGTGAACGAAAGAATTTTTCTTTCATCACCCCATATGAGTGATGAAGGTTATGAAATGGAATATGTAAAGGAAGCTTTTGATACAAACTGGATTGCACCACTTGGAGAAAACGTAAATGGGTTTGAAAGAGAACTAGCAGAAAAGGTTGGATCTAAGGCTGCAGCAGCACTTTCCTCTGGAACAGCAGCTATTCACTTAGCTTTAAGAGCAGCTGGAGTAGGTCAAGGAGATATCGTGTTTTGTCCAACACTTACATTCTCAGCTACAGCTAATCCAATCATCTATCAAAGTGCTGTTCCAGTATTTATAGATAGTAATTATGAAACATGGAATATGTGCCCAAAAGCATTAGAAGAAGCATTTCAAAAGTACCCTGATGTGAAAGCTGTAATCGTAGTACACCTTTATGGTTTGTCTGCTGATATGGATAAAATAGTAGAACTTTGTAATAAGCATAATGTTGTTTTAATAGAAGATGCTGCTGAAAGTTTAGGAACTTACTATAAAGGTAAGCATACAGGAACTTTTGGCGATTACGGTATCTTCTCTTTTAATGGAAACAAAATCATCACTACTTCAGGTGGTGGGATGCTTGTTTCTAATAATGAAGAGAGAATCGCTAAAGCTAGGTTCTGGGCTACTCAATCAAGAGATCAAGCAAGACACTATCAACATAGCGAATTAGGATTTAATTATCGTATGAGTAATGTGGTTGCTGGGATTGGTAGAGGGCAGTTAAAAGTTTTAGAACAACGTGTAGAAAAGAAGAATCATATCTATGAATTTTATAAAAGAGAACTTGGTGAGATTGAAGGAGTCCAGTTTATGCCTAGCAATGATTGGGATGCACCGAATTACTGGTTAAGCTCAATGGTGTTGACTGGTGAAGTGAGACCTATTGATATATTTGAAGCATTGGAAGCTGAGAATATTGAGTCACGACCGGTGTGGAAGCCAATGCATATGCAGCCTTTCTTTGAGAAGTATGATTATGTTGGGACAGAAGTATCGGAGAAGTTGTTTGAGAATGGTGTGTGTTTGCCTTCTGACACGAAGATGACTGATGCTGACTTGGCGAAAATTGTAGAAATTATAAAGGGGTTGTGGGATTAATGAATATTTTGAGAAAATTCAACCTTTTTATTAAAAGAACGTTAGATATTTTAGGTAGCGGGTTGGGATTACTTATCATCTCACCATTGCTTATTATTGTAACGATACTTATCAAAGTCACAATGCCAGGTCCAGTTTTCTTTAAACAAGACAGGGTGGGGAAGAATATGAAAGGATTTCAAATACTAAAATTCAGAACAATGAAAGTAGATACTGAAGCTGAGAAAAACTTGGATTTTTCTAAGGATGAAGATCGCATAACAACTTTAGGAAAAGTTTTAAGAAGGACTAAGATTGATGAGCTTCCACAGCTTTTAAATGTATTTTTAGGTGATATGAGCCTAGTAGGCCCTAGACCAACAGTGATGGTACAGGTAGAAAACTACACTAAATATGAGGAGCAAAGGCTAAATATGAGGCCAGGAATGACAGGCCTAGCACAAGTGAATGGCAATATTACATTGCCTTGGGAACAGAGAATTGAATACGATATCGAATATATTAAGAAGTTTTCATTCTTATTAGATTGTAAAATACTTATTAAAACAGTGGCGATTGTCTTATTTGGTGAAGCGAAGTTTAAAAAGGAGAAAAGCCTCAAAAAAATCAATTGATAATTGGTTGTGAAGGGAGAATCAAATGAAGTCAATACTAATAGGTTCTGTAGGATCAAGCAAAGTATTGTTAGAAGAAATGATCAAGTTGAACTTTCCAATTGATATGGTATATTCACTTGATGAAAAATACTCAGAAAAGGTATCGGGGTATGAACCAATTCATGAATTAGCAGAAGCCAATCAAATACCATACCGAAAGTTTAGAAAGATAAATGATGAAGAGCATGTAGAAGAGATTAGAAACATCAAGCCTGATTATATTTTTGTAATTGGTTTATCACAGTTAGTAAAAAAAGAAATTATAGACTCTGCAAAGAGAGGGACTATTGGCTTTCACCCAACTCCACTACCTAAATTTCGAGGTAGAGCTGCTATGGTATGGCAGGTACTTTTAGGAGTAAAAGAAACAAAGTGTTCTTTATTTTTCATAGATGAAGGAATGGACTCTGGTGATATTATTGGGCAAGAAGAGTACTTTATTGAGGACACGGATTATGCCGTTGATGTTAGCTTAAAATGTAGAGAAGCCTTTAAAAAACTTATTAAAAAAGTCTTACCAAAACTTATGGATGACTCTATTAAACCAGTGAAACAGAATGAAGATGAAGCAACATATTTGTTAAAAAGAGCACCAGAAGATGGTTTGATTGATTGGAAAGAGCCTGTTGAAAAAATTCAAAGGTTGATAAGAGCTGTTTCTAAACCTTATCCTGGGGCTTATTCGAATTATAATGGGAAGCATAAGGTTATTTTTTGGAAAGCTGACTATATGGAAAATAAGAAATACATTGGATTTCCCGGACAAATTGCCAATAAGACTAATGAATATATTGATGTAGTCTGTGTAGACGGCTTATTAAGGGTATATGAATATGAAATGGTTGATGAAGTAAAGCTAATTGTAGGAAATAAATTCAAAGGGTAGAAAACAAAACAGAAAAAAGATGAGGGTGAAAGTATGAGAATATTAGTATTTGCACCACATAACGATGATGAGGTTTTGGGTGTCGGTGGTACGATGGCAAAGTATGCTAAAGAGGGACATGAGGTATATGTGTGTGAAATAACAGCTGGTAATCAAAAAGAATTATTGCAAGGTGAGGCTAAAAAAGCACATGAATTATTAGGAGTTAAAGAAGCATTCTTTTTAGATCTTCCAGCAGTAAAGCTAAGAGAAGTTTCCAATATTGAAATTAACTCGAAAATTTCAGAGGTTGTTCAAAAAGTTAAGCCACATGTAGCTTTTATACCGCATAAAGGTGATATGCATTCAGATCATGGGGAAGTTGCATCAAGTGCGATGGTAGCTTTACGGCCGGTTAGTAACCCACAATTACAAGCTATTTATACGTACGAAACATTGTCTGAAACAGAATGGAATATACCAACGCCAGATAACGCCTTTGTTCCTAATGTTTGGAGTGATATATCAGATTCAATAGATGTTAAGCTTGAAGCTATGAAATGTTATGAGAGTCAACTTAGAGAATTCCCTAACCCTCGTTCACTTGAGGCTATTGAAGCTCTATCAAAGTTTAGAGGTTCGACAATTTGTGTAAGAAATGCTGAGAGCTTTATGTTAGTTCGAAATTTAATTTAAGTTTATCTTGGATAAACTGAGTTTAGTATTTGCAATTAGGTTTGGAGGTGTAGTTTTGGGTACTTTTATCCGAAAATTTGAAGAAAAAGATGTTCCTTATAAAGTTCGGTGGATTAACGATGAAAGTAACAATAAATATCTTCATTATGATTTGCCTCTTAGGGAAGATAAAACCCTACAGTGGTTCAAATCCCTTGAAGGGCGGTCAGATCGGGTTGATTATACAATTATATATGATGATGAGCCAGCTGGGTTAATTGGATTGCTTGATATTGATTATAAAAATAAAAAAGCGGAGTATTACATCTGTCTAGGTGGAGGTCAATTTAAAGGGAAAGGTATAGCTGAATTTGCAACAGATCTCCTAATCAAGGAGAGTTATAAGGAACTTTGGCTCAATAAAATATATCTATATACTGAAGTAGAAAATGTTAAAGCACAAAAGCTTTTTGAAAAGATTGGTTTTGAAAAGGAAGGTCATCTAAGAAATGACTTATTTTATAATGGCCGAAAAATTGATAGATATATTTATGGTTTAGATGTTGAAAACTATATTCAAAAATAGATTAGGTGATAGTAAATGCAGTTTAATAATTTTCAAGCTACACCAATTCAAAAATTAAGTGAAAATGTAAATAACAACACATTTTATATAAAACGAGATGATCTTATTCCTATATCATTTGGGGGAAATAAGGCAAGGAAAGCTGTACTTTTTTTTGAAAATATTGAACGGTCTTCATCTGATTGCGTTGTAACCTATGGCAGTAGCAGTTCCAACCATTGTAGAATTATTGCTAATATTGCAGCTGCAAAGGGTATTCCGTGCTATATTGTTTCGCCGAGCGAATCTAGTAATACAACCTCTAATAAAAAAATGATTGAATTGTTTGGTTCGTTAGTTACAGAATGTCCGGTCTCTGAAGTAAGTAATACAATTGCTAAAAAGATGAGTGATTTAAGAGTTAAAGGCTATAAACCCTACTTCATTGAAGGGGGAGGCCATGGCGATATCGGTACCCAGGCTTATGTTAATGCCTATAAAGAAATTCTTAATTATGAAGCTTCATCAGGTATGTATTTTGATTATATTTTTCATACGACTGGAACAGGAACCACTCAAGCTGGACTTGTATGTGGAAAAATCCTAAATGGTGATGAGAGGAAAATTATTGGAGTCAGTAATGCTCGAAAAAACCCTTATGGAGGTCAAGTTGTTCTTGATAGTGTAAATAGTTATTTATTGAGTCTAAATAAAGAACTAATCGACTCTGATGCCATAGCGTTCATAGACGATTATATACTTGAAGGGTATGGTTCTTATAACGATAAAATATTAAAAACTATCAAGAGTGTGCTAATTAATGATGGAATACCAATGGATACAACTTACACTGGTAAGGCTTTTTGGGGCATGAAAGAGTATATTATGAAGAATTATATAACAGGTAAAAGGGTACTATTTATCCACACAGGTGGGACACCATTGTTTTTTGATATATTGGAGGCTTTGAAGAATGAATAATATTTTAAATATACTAATATTAAGCTGTGGTACAAGAAATAAAATTGTACAGTATTTCAAAAAAGAGTTAGGCGGTAGAGGTGTTGTAATTGCAACAGATTGCAGCGAATTAGCTCCAGCCCTATATGAGGCTGACAAACATTTTATAGTCCCAAGGATGGAGGAAGAAGGATACCTAGATTTAATTCTCTCAATTTGTAAAGAGAACAATATTAAAGCGGTATTATCATTAATTGATCCAGAGCTAAGCCTTCTTGCAGAACACAAGCAAGCATTTTTAGATATTGGTACGGTTCCAATTGTCTCAGAGTCTGATATTATTGAAATGTGTTTTGACAAGTATAAGATGTTTGAATTCTTAGTTCAAAATGATTTTAAAACTGTTAAAAGTTATGTAGATAAAGAGTACTTTTATAGAGACGTTGAAGCTGGAGTTATTAACTATCCAGTATTTGTGAAGCCGGTAAAGGGCAGTGCTAGTATTAATATAAGTAAAGTCACAGCAAAAGAAGAAATTGAACTGTTATTTAATAGATTTGACAATTTAATGATTCAAGAGTTCATGGATGGAATTGAATACGGTGCTGATGTTTATATTGATATGATTTCTAATGAACCGGTTGCAATTTTTATAAAAGAAAAATTAAAGATGAGATCTGGGGAAACCGATAAGTCTGTTTCTGTGAAAGATGAAAAGTTATTTAATTTAATCAGGAATCTGGTAAAAAAGGCTGGATTTAAAGGCGTAATTGATATTGATATTTTTAAAATTGGTAACGAATATTACATCTCGGAAGTTAACCCTCGATTTGGTGGGGGCTATCCACATGCTTACGAAAGCAATGTAAATATACCGAGATTAATTATTAACAATATTTGTGAGAAAACTAATGTGGATGTAATTGGGCAGTACGTTGAAGGTGTTTATATGATGAAGTATAGTGAAGTAAAAATAATTTAAGAAATATAACAATGTGAGGTTAATAAATGGACTTTGGGCTAAGTAAAATAAGGAACCAAGCCTTTTGGTTAGTTGATAAACTAAAGGGCGGTAATATACGGGATTATTATAATAATTTAAAAAGAGCAGAGGAAATTGATAGTTTCTCTCCATTAGTTAGAGAGAAACAGAAAAAAGCAATAGAACAACTAATTCAACATTCAATATCTTCGACTAACTATTATAACAGATGTTGTAATGGGTTGGATTTTGAACATTTCCCTATAATCAATAAAAATATTATTCGTAATAGACAAAACGAATTTATTTCAAATATTTTTAAAAAAGATCAATTAATAACTATGCATACAAGCGGTTCTACTGGAACACCATTTATAAGTTATCAAAACGTTCAGAAGAAAAAAAGAGTAATTGCAGAGTTAATATACTACAATGAAAAGTTAGGCTATTTTGTAGGGAAAAATTTGATCTTTCTAAGATCATTAACTGCGAAAAATAAGGGTTCAAAATTATTAAGGTTTTTACAAAACCTAACCTTAATTAATGTGTTTGAATTAAATGATAACGCAATTGATAGCATGTTAAAGAAGATTGAAAGAAAATCATCGAATGGTTCTGTATTAATGTCTTACGCGTCTACCCTAGACGCATTTCGTGATTATTTTAATCAAACTAATCGTTCTTACAGTCTTAATGTAACAGGTATTATAAGTGGATCTGAAATGCTTTATGATGATACACGCGAAGTTATGGAAAATGTTTTTCAATGCAAGTGTATATCAAGGTATTCTAACCAAGAAAATGGTGTCCTAGGCCAGGATGATGTAGAAAATAATGTATTTTTAATTAATGAGGCCCATTATTTAATTGAAATATTTAAAATAGACGAAGATGTTCTTGCTGCAGAAGGTGAAGTTGGAAGAATCGTTATTACAGATCTATATAATTATGCAATGCCAATGATACGTTACGACACTGGTGATATTGGCGCTATAACATATGTTGATGTTAAGGGTATTAAGAAAAAGTGTATTAATAATTTTGGTGGTCGTAAGATAGATATGGTCTATAAAGTTGATGGATCAATTCTTTCTCCGCATAAAATATCTGTAACATTCTGGTCCTTTACAGGAATAAATCAGTTCCAGTTCATACAGCTAGGTCCTCGTGATTACAAAGTAGTATTGAACGTCGCTAGTTCGTTTAATAGTGAATCACAAATTGTAGAAAGATTGTATAAGTTATTAGGAGAAACTGCAGAAATAAGGTTTAGTTATGTTGAGGATATACCTGCTCTTTCTTCTGGTAAAAGAAAATATATAATGAATAAATGGGAGAAATAATTAAAATGAGTTTAAATTATTTTATTTCAAAAATTAAGAAGTTATGGAGCGGGATAGACATATACATTGATCCCAATTTAAATTGGTTTTCTAAAATTTATATTACAGTTGATTTTCTTACTACTGTATTAATTTATGGAGCAGGGGTAAATGATTATTTACAATATAAATTTTATAAAAGAAGGCACTCAGATAGAAAAGAATTTATTGTCTATAAGAAGAGAATGAAAATAGTCAAAACATTTAACAGTAAAGAAGATAGAATGATCTTTGATTCTAAAGAAAAGTTTAATAAGACATTTAGTGAATTTATAGGAAGAGATTGGCTTAGTACACAGGAGACAAGTTATCATGAGTTTAATGAATTTACTAATAGAGTTAGAGAATTTATTGTTAAACCTTCCGCAGGGAGTCACGGTAAGGGAATTAGAGTAATTAATACGAAAGACATAAAGGATAGGAGAACCTTATTTGAGGAATTAAAAAAAGAAGATGCTCTTTTAGAAGAGGTCATCAAACAACTAGATGAATTGGCTGCATTTAATCCTACGTCGGTTAATACTTTAAGGGTTGTTACGTTACTTTGCCCTGATAATAAAGTACGTGTAATGACCGCAAATTTGAGAATGGGAAATGGTGAAAAACATGCAGATAATTTTCATCATAATGGAATTGCATCATTACTGGATGTAGAAACAGGTATAGTTGTAACAAAGGGGATTGATAGAAAGATGAACCCATATATAATTCATCCTTATACTGGTAAACAAATTATTGGATTTCAAATCCCTCTTTGGAATAAAGTTATAGATACAGTATCGAGAGCAGCACAATTAGTCCCTTCTGTAGGTTATGTAGGGTGGGATGTTGCAATTAGTAAAGATGGTACTATACTCCTTATAGAAGGAAATGCAGCTGCCGATCCAGATATATCTCAAATTCCTGATCAGATTGGTAAATGGCCACTATACAAAAAGTATGTAAATGAGAGGCAGAAAGTAAAGTAGTAAGCATATATTTACTCATTTACAACACTAATATATTTATTGATTAGGTCATATTTTTTGGGTCTTCAAGAAATCTAAGAGTGTTTTTGTGTTATTATCTAAAATAATTCAATTAAAAATATTAGGTCGATATCCGAAAATGAAATTTTTATCATCTTAAATGAAAAGGATTAGATAATATAATAATTGTTAAAAGAAGGGGTATTTGATGAAAGTATGCTTTTTCGCACATAATAGTTCCTCCCACCAAAATGGTGCAACATTATCTTTGGAAAATATTGTTAATGAATTAGTTAAAAGAGGCATCGAAGTTATTATTATTTTTCCAAATAAAAGCGTAAAAATATTTAAAGAGAGTGATAGACTTAAGTGCTTTTTTGTATCATCCTTTTCAATGCGCGTTCCTATACACAAAAAGGGCTTTATTAGTAATTTAAAAGGTAGATTAAAATGTACAATTAATTGGTTTTCAATGCGAAAGACTCTATCAATTCTTAAAAAAGAAAAACCAGATTTGATTCATATTAATGGTCTAGACTCAGGAATTGGAGCAAAGATCGCTTCAAAACTTGAAGTGCCATATATCTGGCATATTAGACAGTTTTTAGAAGAAGATTTCGGGTTACGTCTATATAATCAGAAAAGAGTGTATGATCTATTAAATAAAGCTGATTCTATTATTGCAATTTCAAATTCAATTAAAGAAAAATTTGAAAAAGAGTTAGATAGAGATTTGGAATTGATATATAATGGAATACCAATTGAGAAGTATCATATAAAAACCAATAATCGTTTTGCAAATAAACAGATAGGTATTCTACTTGCGGGAAGAATTAACAAGAACAAGGGACAATTAGATGCTGTTAAAGCGGTGGGTCACCTAGTTGAGAAAGGATTTAAAAATATTTATCTTATTTTAGCAGGTGATGCCCAAGATATTAAGTATTTAAGAAAGATTCAAGAGTTTATTATTAAGCATAATTTGAATGAATTTATTAGAATAATTGATTATGTAGAAGAACTAAAACAATTGCGAACAGAGTGTGATATAGGATTGGTATGTTCGAAAAAAGAGGCTTTTGGAAGAGTCACAATAGAGACCATGTTATCAAATATGTTAGTTATAGGTGCCAATTCTGGTGGTACAGCCGAGCTTATTGATGATGATATTACAGGCTTACTTTATCAAGAAGGGGATTATATAAGTTTGGCAAATAAAATAGAATATGCTATCGCTAATAAAGAAGAAATGAAGACTATTATTAGATCAGGTTATAAAACAGTGGTTGAAAATTATTCAGTTAATCGTGTTGTAGATCAAATACTTGACCTTTATAAGGAAGTTTTAAGAACAAGGTTAGATAAAGAGGTAAAATAATTATGCAATTTGTGATAATCTTATTTGCTTCGCTATGTGTAATTTTTAGCTATTATAAAGAAAAAATATATATAATCCAATGACCTTATTTTATTCATACTGGTTTATTGTTATTACTTTAGCTTCATTTGAGCTTTATGGAATGTATAGTGCAAGTCAACAAACTTATATGTTAATAGCAATAGGCTTGTTTGGTTTTGCATATGGTTATTTAATAATGATGAAAAGACCGACTAAAGAAATTAGCAAATCCAGATACACTTTTGAGGTTCGCTACAATATTTATATAATATTTAATATATTTGTCATAGGCTTTTTACTATTAAGGTTACTTGACTTATTGATGTTAATAGCACAAGGATATTCATGGTGGGATATCAGGCTTATGGTAACAGCAATTGAAAAGGATCTAGCGTTATGGGGAGGATCAGAATGGAATTTATATATATACACATATATCATTTCTCCTTTGGTTTACCTAGCTGTACCAATAGCTATTGTAGATTATTTAATTGAGAAAAAAAGTAAATTATTTGTAAACACCACTATAATTGTGGTGATTTTATTTGCAGTTGTAACAGTTTCAAGAAATATACTAGTTTTTTCAGTTATTTACTTTATATTCACTAGTTTAATTTACCGTAAAAAGTTCAATTTAAGTAATAAAATAAGGAGAAATTTAAGAAAAACTCCAGTTGTAATTTCCCTCCCTATTATAGGTGTTGCTACTATTACATTATTAAGAAAAGCAGAAGCAGATTTTTTAAAAGAAGCTTATGTATATTTGGCTGGAGCGATTCCTCAATTAAGTATTAGGCTAACTGAACCAATATCGGACTTGCATACATATGGTATGTTAACAACTAGAGGGTTCACAAGGATGCTCTTTATTATTCTTGATAAAATTGGAATAAGTTACCCTGAAAGTTACCTTAGAGCTCAAGATGTTCTAGATAATCTTGAGAGATTTATTCCAATTGGTGAAGGTATAAATATGAACGCATATGCTACGTTATTTTATCATTTTTATATAGATGGTGGGATAATAGGTGTTATTTTGTTTTCTGCACTATTAGGTTACATCTGTAGTAGGGCATATCAAGGAATAAAGTATAATATAAATATCCGCAATACGGTATTTTATCTATTAATATTACAACAATTATTGTTTTCTGTGGCACGAATTTATACTGTATATCCAACGAGGGCATTGCCGTTTTTATTAATATTAGTTATGTTTGTTAAGGTGAAAAGGGATAGAGATAAAACCGACTCCGTATAAACTGCCTAGTTTATACAAGAAGCAACAATAGTATAACTCAGGTTTTTTTAATAGCTCTTACGAATTAGTTATAATTTGTAAGAATATTAAATTCATAACTAAGTTATAAGGGAATATTGTTTTGTACACTACTTATTATGTAAGGAAAATATTTACTAGATAGTGAGTTAATTAGATAGGGCTGTTAAAAATGATTACAAAATTTAATTCTATAAAGAAAAACAGGTTTATTAAAAATGTTTTAATGGTAATGAGCGGAACCGCGTTGGCCCAGATTATTACATTTTCTCTCATGCCAATCATTACGCGATTATATGGACCTGAACCTATCGGGGTATTAGGAACGTTTACTGCCGTTGTAGCTATCCTTGGTCCAATAGCTGCTTTAACATATCCAATTGCGATTGTCCTCCCAAAAAGTGATAAAAAATCTAGGTCAATAGTTAAATTGTCGTTGTCAATAACCTTAGTAGTCGGATTGATAATGACCTTAATTTTATTAGTGGCAGCTGATAAGGTAATTAATCTATTTAGGCTAGATGTTATATCTAGCTTTATTTATTTATTGCCTATCTTTGTACTAGTAACAGGTTTTTCTCAAGTAATGGAGCAGTGGCTTATTCGATCAAAGAGTTTTAAAATCACGGCAAAAACTGCTGTATTGCAATCGCTATTTATGAATGGTTCGAAAATTGGAGGAGGCTTAATTTATCCACTATCTGCATCATTAGTCATAATTCATACAGCAGGTATTCTTTTTAGAGCTTCTCTTATGTTTTTTATGTCTGATAAATCAATAGTAAATAGGTCTGAAAAACATACTATTAAAGAAATTAAAGAAGTTGCAATTGAGAATAGGGACTTCCCTAAATATCGTGCGCCGCAAGTTTTTATCAATGCAGTTTCACAAGGACTTCCAGTTTTGTTGTTTACGACCTTTTTTGGGCCAGCTGTAGCAGGTTTCTATGCATTAGGAAAACAAGCGTTAAATACACCTATCCAACTAATAGGTAAAGCGGTGCAGGATGTATTCTACCCTAAAGTAAATGAATTAGCAAATGCTAAAAAGCAAATTACTCCAACAATATTGAAGGCAGTAGTAGGATTACTTGTTGTAGGGATTGTCCCATTTGGTGTTATTATACTGTTTGGTCCTTGGGTATTTGGTTTTGTATTTGGAAATGAGTGGACAGTTGCTGGCGAATATGCAAGATGGATTGCTATTGTCGCGTTATCAATGCTTATAACTAGACCTATTATTGTAACAATACCCGTCTTAAGTATTCAAAAACAATTTTTGTTGGTGGAAATTTTTGGTACAGTTGTAAAAATTGGTGCGATTTTTGCAGGTGTTTTCTTCTTTAAAGAAGCTATTTACGCTGTTGCAATGTTTTCTATTGCTTCTATATTAATGTATTTATACTTAATGATTCATACTTTATTAGTAAGCAGAAGATATGATAAATTAAATAATTCATTAAAAGTACGAAATACTGGGTAAATGGTATTTTTATAATTTACGACTATCCTTAATTTTATTTTTGGAATAAGTTTACAATTGTATCATAAGAAAATAATAATCAACTAGGAAATCTAAGAGGGTGTGTATTGAGAAATGAAAATAACAATTGCAGGTACTGGATATGTTGGTTTGTCCAATGCAGTTTTACTAGCCCAACATAATGAGGTTATAGCTTTAGATATCATTCAAGAAAAAGTAGATATGATTAACAATAAAAGGTCTCCAATCGTTGATGGTGACATAGAGGAGTTTTTAGCAACAAAAACTTTAAATTTAACCGCAACTACTGATAATTTTATAGCCTTTAAAGATGCAGAATATGTTATTATTTCTACACCAACAAACTACGATCCGGAAAAGAATTATTTCAATACTAGAACAGTAGAAGCTATCATTGCCCATGTGTTATCCATTAATCCAGATGCAGTAATGGTTATTAAATCAACTGTTCCAGTAGGTTATACGGAGAAAGTTCGTGAGAAATTTGAAACTGAAAATATTATTTTCTCTCCCGAGTTTTTAAGAGAAGGTAAAGCTTTATACGATAACTTATATCCATCTCGGATTATTGTAGGAGAGCAGTCGGAAAGGGCCCGAGTTTTTGCTGATTTATTAGTGGAAGGTGCTCTAAAAGAAGATATTGATGTCTTGTTTACGAATTCTACGGAAGCTGAAGCTATTAAGTTATTTGCTAACACGTACTTAGCAATGAGAGTAGCTTTCTTTAATGAGCTTGATTCGTATGCAGAAGTAAGAGGATTAGATGCACAACAGATTATTGAAGGTGTAGGACTTGATCCTCGAATCGGTAATCATTATAACAATCCTTCGTTTGGATATGGAGGGTACTGTCTACCAAAGGACACCAAGCAATTACTTGCTAACTATGCTGATGTTCCTAACAATATTATGGCGGCAATAGTTGAAGCGAACAGAACAAGAAAAGACCATATTGCAGATATGATTATTAAACGAAACCCTAAAATTGTAGGAATTTATCGCCTTACGATGAAAATGGATTCCGATAACTTTAGACAATCTGCCATTCAAGGGGTTATGAAACGTATTAAAGCAAAGGGTATTGAAGTTGTTGTTTACGAGCCAGCTTTAAGTGAGGATCAGTTTTATAATTCAAGAGTAGTAAATGATTTTGAACAATTTAAGAAGATATCGGATGTGATTGTAGCTAATCGCTTATCAGATGATTTACGTGAAGTAGAGGATAAAGTGTACACTAGGGACTTATTCAGTAGGGATTAATAATTTAATGTATAAATACATTTCATGGATATCTGTTATTCTTTGGGCAGTATTAATCTTCTATCTATCACATCAACCGGCAGAAGAGTCTAGAGAATTAAGTGGTGGTGTAACTGAAGTGGTAGCCCAAACTGTTGAAAAGGTAGGTCCTAACGTGGAATTTGATATTAGGGATTTTCACCGTGAAGTCAGAAAGAACGCACACTTCTTTATTTATCTAATTCTTGGTTTTCTAGTGGTTAATGCATTAAGAGCAAGTAATGTCTTAGGGTATCGAAGTGTGATACTAGCATTACTAATATGTGTACTTTACGCCATTGTTGATGAAGTTCATCAGCTGTTTATTCCAGGAAGATCTGGTGAGGTAAGAGATGTACTTATCGACACTGCTGGAGCAAGTGTTGGGATTGGCGTTTATTTGTTGATTAACATTATAGTGAAAAAAGGAAAGAGCAAAAAAGTAAAATTAAACAGTAAAGTTAAAGATACACGTGTGAGATAAATTGAGAGCTTGTATGGGTATCTTTTTTCATTGAATGAGATTAAGCCCGTCAAGCTATCAGCCATGGTAGTTTGGCGGGCTTATTTGTGTTATGAAAAACCTCTCATTTCCTAATTTGAGCATGCTATTATTCTGATTTTCTAGTTTTTAACACCGTGTAGTAGACCATAATGGCCTTCATCAACATTTTTAGTAAATTTAATTACTCAACTTTCGCACCGAGCAAAATTAGTTAAGTTAAATTCTCTGTAGGGTTCTTATCCGTTGAAGTATAGCGCTTGGCCTAAAGTAAAAAAGCATGAAAAAACACCCCAACGTTTGGTATAGTTGATTTGTCGAGAACCACTATTACCATACAGAAGAGGTGTCCTCTATATGATAACGGATAATAACCAAGACAAGCAACTACCAAATGAATTAGCTTCTACCTTTAAGGAATTAAACGTGTTCAAACATTTAAGAAAAGCTGGTATTACCAAGTTTTTTGGCTTTTCTTGTGCGTATCTCTTTCAGATAATTTTTTGCTTTAGGTTTGGGTGCCTGGTGTCACTCCTCGAATGATGTAATATTTTGTCGAATGAATCTTTCATGAATAGCTTCCTTTTATCGAACGTATGATCTATAATTTAATTAATATAATTTTATTATAGAACGTAGCTGGAGGCCAATGTAGATGAGAGAGCGTTTGACTTTTGAAGAAATTGTGAAACAAAATGAGCGTCGTATTCACTATCATATTCATAAACTAAACTTATACGATCCTTACAAGGAATATTTTAACGAAGGCTTGGTTGCAATGTGGCGTGCGTATGAGAGTTATCATCCTGATAAAGGGCCACTTGCAACATACTTCAACTTCATAATTCGAAACCGGTTGATTGATGAATTACGAAAGCAGAAAAGACAAGAAAATAACGAGCGAGTTAGTAGCCAACAGTTGATGAACAAACTGGAGGAGACAGATTATTACGGATGTATGGAAAACGCTAGTTCAATGATGGTTGCGGAAGATTCACCGGTTTATAATTACATCCAGGGACGGACAGATTCATTTTCAGATAATCAAAATAAGTGGTTGCGTTTTTATATTGGTGAAGGGATGTCCATTAAGGAGATTGCTGAACAAGAAGGTGTAAGTGATGATGCGGTCAAGAGCTGGGGAAGGCAAGCAAGGAAGAGGTTGCGTGAGGGACCGTTGTAAGATAAGCGCTAAATCGTTGTTTGGATGCCAGTCACTTCCCGGGTATCGTCAAAGGATCGTTGTAGTTTGGGGAAAGGGGCTAATAAAGTTAAAGCATATGACTTTGGCACGCATTAATTTTCTGGCTTGGCTTCTACTGTTCCTCTCTTTTATTTCAGACAGGTTTTTCGAACAAAAGAAATGAATCATCTGACCTTCGTATCTCAGCTTTCTTTTTTGCTATCTCGCAAAAAGTGGATTGCTTTTTTTTATTCGAATCGAACGAACAAATGTTCTTGACTTTCTTTCTGAATTGATATATCTTATGTACAACCACATAATAATTAGAATATTGCAGAAAGGGTGATGCTTATGGCAACGATTGCGTTAAGTGTTGGTTTGAAGGGGATGGAAGGCTATCTTGTTCAGGTGGAAGTACAGTTGCTGCCAGGCATGAAAAGTGTAAGTATTATAGGGCTTCCCAATGCTGCAGTGAAGGAATCCAAGGACCGTGTGATGGCGGCATTGTATGCAAATGATTGCCAGATTCCTGATAAAAAGGTTATTGTTCATTTATCGCCTGCAGAGCAAAAGAAAAACAGTCCGATTTTTGATTTAGCAATGGCAATTGGAATCATGAAAGAAGCTGGTGATATTAGGTACCCGCTTCCAAAAGATGCTGCCTATTTAGGTGTTTTATCTCTAGATGGCAGTATTAAGTCTGTTGACGGGATGTTACCAGCCATTCTTGCTGCGAAGAAGGAAAAAGTGAAGATTCTTTATTTACCTAAGATGGCAGATTTCCCACTGACTAGGGTGGAAGGAATGGAGCTTCGCTTTGTAGAAACACTTCAGGAAGTGGTTGAATCTTTTTCAGGACAATTGAGCCTAACCTCTGCCTTTACTCTACCTAACCCCTCAGAAACTTCTGATGATGAAATCCTCTACGATAAAGACTTCAAAGACGTCCTTGGACATGCTCATGCCAAAAGGGCGCTTGAAATTGCCGCAGCGGGAGCGCACAATGTGTTAATGATTGGACCTCCAGGTTGCGGGAAGAGTTTGTTAGCTGAAACATTTCCATCTATTCTTCCACCATTAAAACAGGAAAGCCAGTATGATGTAATGAGCATTTATCAATTGGCAGGCATCAGCTATTCCAATTATAAGATACCCCCATTTCAAAATCCGCATCATCCAGCTTCCGCCGTTTCTCTAGTTGGAGGAGGTACGAACCCCAAACCGGGTGAAGTAACACTTGCTCATCGTGGGATACTTTTTCTCGATGAGATGGCGGAATTCCCCAAGCGTACGCTAGACATGCTTCGCCAACCGATGGAAAGTGGGAAAGTAACAATAAGTCGTGCTGCATCCACCGTGACCTACCCTGCTGATTTCCTTTTAATTGCAGCAATGAATCCTTGCCCATGTGGCTACTTTGGTTCGAGACATTACTATTGTACATGTTCACCCAAACAAGTTAATGCATATACCAACCGGGTATCGGGTCCTGTGGAGGATCGGATGGATATTATCCTGAAGTTGGGGAATGTTTCGCTCGATAGGGAAAGTAGAGGAGCAAATGAGTATTCCGCCGAGATACGAGAACGCGTGTATCAGGCAAGGGAAATTCAGTATAAGCGCTATGGAGGAGAAGTACATAATGCCGTCGTATCGAATGAACAGTTAATGCGTTGTAGTGTGCTCTCTGAAACCCAACAGCACATGCTGCGCCAATGGGCGAGTGAGCAACATTGGAGTACAAGGGTACAGGTGAAAATCATAAGGCTTGCCCGTACGATTTCTGATTTAAACGGGGAAGAAGGGATCTCCAATGAAGCTTTATGGGAAGCAGTAAATATCAGAAGGAATGATCATCGAAAAGCTGGGAAAGGAATGGTGAAATAACGTTGGCCAGGAAGAAACGGATATGGATCCCTCGTGCGTATTACCACGTAGTCTGTCGCGGAAACCGAAGGGATGCTCTCTTTAAAGATACGGGCGATTTCAAAACATTCCTCTACATCCTCGATCAGGTTCATAAAAAGGCCCCTTTTGAGCTAGTTACCTACTGCCTCATGACAAATCATTTTCATCTACAGATCCGATCTACCGAGCAGCCTCTTTCCAAAGTAATGTCCCTTATAAATAAACGGTATGCCGATTATTATAATACAAAGTACCGGCTTACCGGACATGTTTTCGAGAAACGATATTATGACAAGATCATTGATTCGTCAGCCGGAGTGCTGGAGGTTAGTCGCTACATCCATTGCAATCCCCTGGAAGCAGAAATGGTGCAAAAGGCAGAAAGCTATCCATGGAGCAGTTATAGATATTACTTGCATACTATCCGCCATGGAAAACTTTACATGGAGGCCATCCTCGATCATTTTTCTGGGGAAGAATGGGAGAAGCGGAGGAAGTATCGGGAGTATGTGGAAAAGAATATTACTAGCGAAAATAATAAAGGTGAGGTAGTTTATGGGGAAGAAAATAATTAATACATTTATTTTTATTACACCAGTTGTACTGTCCATAATAAGCCCTATATTTCAAGGGCCAAGTAAAACGACCTTTCCAGCAAATTACGTGTTTGCGGGATTTATACTATTTTCAATGGGTGCAATCTATTGGGTTAAACAGTATTTGAATGAAAAGAACGGTAAAATAAATGAACTGGAAAAAGTCATAGAACGAGGCTACTTAAGTTTAACATCGGAATATAACGAGTTAAGTCAATTTAGATATAAGAAAATTCAAGAGGAGACACTTAAGATATTTGTTCAGCAAAAGGAATATGTTCCTGCAGTTCAAGTGTATGAGTATTCCGTTTCGAAGACTTCACCGCTGAAAACAGTTGTAAAACTAAATTATCGTCAAGGGGTTATTGACGAGGATGAAGAAATTAATGCTTTAATTAAAGCAAAATACATTTACGATAAGGGCGAGTTAAGAAGGTTAGAACGTGCGATACAAAAGCCGAAACCAAAAAAACTGGTCAAATATATATATCGTTGGAGAAATGAACTTGATATGCTTAGTAAAACAAATATTACCGAAAAAGATGTAATGAAATTCTCTTTGCTTCAGGTTGCAATTGATTATTCAAGTAGAATGGCTCAATCTACAACAAAAGGCTATTTAAATAGTGAAAGTATGGAAAAAGAATTGCATTCATATAAACGGACCGGAATAGCAAGAGCAATAATTAGCCATGACTTTTTTACAGATCCAGATCCTTACCATTTTAGTTACACAGGATCTTTAAGCCGAAAGACAAATAGGATATATACGTGTATGATTAGGAAAGGGAAAGATGGAGTTAATCATTTGTACTTATTGACCTTGCAAATTGATGAAGGGATTAGTAAAACTGACTTTAATAAAATTGTAACTGATACGGAATGGCAATTTGAAACATTGCTAAGGGAACGTAAATTATTATATAATAAAGTTGAAGGGGGTAGTAGTGGTGGATTATAATACTGGCTTGGTACGTTACTTTAATAAACAAGAGCGTCAGGATTTTATAAAAGAAATGCGCAAGAATGGATTCGAAATCGAAGAAAACAATGTCCCGGATATGCGTAAACCCAATACCTCAGGATATTTGAGTAATAAAATAATTTCACATGAACAGGTTAAAAATTAAAGAACTTATAATAAATGCCAACTAGGATTGGATTCTCCATATTTAACTGGTTATTGTAATCAGCCAGGTGCGGAGAAAAGTAAATCTACTTTTACCATTAAGGAAAGGAATTATAACAAGAGCATAGTTGTTATTCCTTTCCTTTTGTTTAATCATTTTTTGAATATAAAGGCTCTTATGATCTCGCGATAATGCACCTTTTCTTTTCCTACTTTTTTAATTCCTCACAAATAATCGTATCATTTATGCAATTTCCATAAGGTTATTCTTCTTCACCACTTTGACAAAAGATATAACGGACTTATTAAGCGTAAGGACCTAATATCTGCTGAATTGCATTATGAAGACTATTGCATCGAAGATCCCAATTTATATTAAATTCGAATGGGGATGAAGTTTATGAGTGAATTTTTTAAAAAACATTCTATGATTCGTGGAGAAGATCATGTACAAGGCCTTCAATTGGAAGGGGTAATAGCTGCACAAATTAAAACAAATCGCCAAAAACTAAAAATGTCTCAACAGGAACTCGCAAATTTAGCTGGTGTTCCAAAATCTACTATAGGCAGAATAGAAGCAGGTATAACCAGTCCCAAAGTAGAAACTTTACTGAAAATATCCAAGGCACTGGACACTCCGTTTATTATTGATGGAACGACAGATGGGGAGGGCCGTAATTTGTATCTGCAAACTTAATTGCTTCAGGCTACCTCGGATTACTTTGTATTTGCTTCATGGATGTGGAGCCAGTTCTTGCTACCCCTTGATGGGATACTTCCATGTAGGTAGCTAGGGTCAAGTTCAATAGCCTATTGTCCAATATTGTGTGTAATAAAACGTGTAATAAAATGTGTTCCAAAATACAACCAAATTGTGTATAATGAGTATAAAAATGAAGGAATTTAACATATAATAAAGAAAGGGATGATGAAAGTGGGTGTGAATGTAATGTCTAAAGAAGGACATCCAAGGGTTAACACGAATATGTTAGACTTTTTACGGAAGAATGTTTATAGTGTGACCGATATAACGCGCCAGAAAAAATTAACTGAAATACTGGATTTATACTCAGGGGAAATGACAGATGAAGTTTTTGTCATTCAAAATGGAAAGAAAAAGAATGCACAAGCAGTAATCGTAGATCTTGAATATTTTGAAAAGCTGCTAACGATAAAAGAAGAAGTGGAACAGGCAGTTGATCAGATTGTTTTGCAAGAAGCTAGTGAACGTGTAAATGATGAGGCTAATTTATCATTGGCAGATGTATTTGACGAAGAGGATATTAATATTGAATCCCTATTACATCAGCTAGAAGAAGAGTAACAAATAATGAAGACTTTAAAAGACCTGCAGGGGATAATCCTTGAGAAATATAATGTTGAAGTAAAATTTACAGAAGCAGTTAGAAAAGATCTTAAGTCAGTTAATAAAGGAAAAAGACAGGAAATTTTATTAGAAATTTTACGTAGGGCAAAAAAAGGGCCTCTATTCAAGCCTAATGGTTTAGCGGAATCTCTTCATGTTAATTTAAATGGTTTCGCAAGAATCAAGTCCAAATCTTTAAATATAAGAATTGTTTATCGACCAGTTGAGGATGAACCAATCCTTATGGAGATTATAGCAATAGGGCCGAGAGATAAAGAGAAGGCATATAAATTAGCAATGGAACGGTTAGATAAATTTTTTGAAGAAATGAATGGATAATGATATTTTGTATGGGCTCCTTAACTGCTAAATTCCCCTCGTTACACTGGAAAGGTAAAAAATGTGTTTAAATGAGTCAATACGAACAAAATATTTTAAGTTATGGAGCCAATTCTCGCCACTTAACAGGTGGAATATTTCCATGTGAATAGACAACTGCCAGGTGAAGAAGTTGGTCTCATACCTGGTTGCTTTTAAAATACTATTATTTTCCTCTTTCCTACGTTACACTCCCAGCATACTTCGCCAGCAATGCTTCCAGTTCCCGCTGTTCTTCAGCGGGGTCTTTTTTTGGAGTTGCAGCGCTCGTTTCTGCTTTTCGCTTTGCTTCCAGTTGCTTTTGTTCTACAAACCAATCAGAAGCACTTCTGTGGTGGGTTGCATTCTGGAAGTCATAAAAGTGTGTTGCTTGTTTCGATATGCTTGCTCCTCGTTTATAGCTGCGTCCACTGAGTTAATGTCTTTCTTCGTCCATGCTTGCAATATTCCTTTTACATAACGCCAAGTTGGTTTATCCTGCTCCAATGCCAGTTTCATAGCATGCAGAACAAGTGGTTCGCTGACGTCCTTCGCCCAAATAAGGATGTCTTCCATAATAAACGGACTGGGGATGCCGAAGTTTTCCTGGTAGAAACGGATCGCGTCTGTTGTAGTAGTTGTATTGTCTAGTTTTTGTTTCCCACTGTCTTGTTTAAAGAATGGGTCGGGAGTGTGGTCACTCGTGAGGAAGGTCGGGTGGTCAGTGATGTGGTTGCTACATTGGTCGGCAATGTGGCTGTTTGTGAAGGCGGCTGGGTTGTTGGGTGGGATGTTTTTTTTGGGCGTGTGAGCTCTTGCTTCTATGTTGGATAGTTGATCTGCTCCACTGTACGTTGTTGTAGATGCCGGAATGGGTTTTGTTTTATGTATAGTTTCCTCTGGTTCTCTTATGTCCCAGTGTGTATAGTCCATCTGCTGAGAAATCATTTGATACATGGCAGCACGATTTGCTCCACGGCTTGTTACAATAATTCGGCCTTTTTCCTGTAGTTCTTTTCGGGCTGCTTTAAATGTCGTAGATTTCAATCCTGCCATTGCCTGGAGCTGTGTTGCGGCTACAGTGAATTCCTTTTTCCAACCACATAAATTATTTACGTGCATGAGCACAGACCATAGGGCAACAGCTGAGCCTGATAGCGGATCAAACATATTTTGGGTATGGAAGGCATTGATTTCTTTCATATAGTTCATCATAAAAACTCCTCTTCAGATTAATTGATTGGTAACCCGGGAAGAGGCGAGTCTTCCCGGAAAGGTGAATTATCCCTCTTTTAATAATTGATAAATAGCAGGAGTGCACAGCTTTTTCCGCGCTTGTTTCCCCCAACTTTTTACAGCTTCTGTTGTGGTGTTTTCCTGTATAGCTATGTCCTTATACGTCATGTCCTCCAGGATGGCATACTTTAGCCATTTCCATTGTTTTTCGGTTAAGTGGCTTTTTAGTTTTTTACATAATTGATGATTGTCGAGTAGAAGATCGGTAAGTGTTGAAGTTGGGCAAGGTGTATGGGGATCCTGATGGAGTGGGGGGATTGAAAGTGGTTGCTGCCTGTCTTGCTCTCGTTTTTGCTTACGGAGTTCATCCAAAAGACGGTGACGAATCGTGTAATTGAAATAAGTCGCCATCGGGCCTCTATCGGGATCATATTTTTCATAAGCATGCCACATGGCGGTAAGTCCTATCTGAAAGAAATCTTGATGTGGATCATGAATGTTCAGTCGGTGGATCTGGTAATGAATCCGACGCTTGTTTTGCTGGTAGATCTGTTCAAATGTGAAAGGTTTGTTCATGGGGGTGCTCCTTTGTGGGTAGTTGCATGATAGGTAGGTGATGAGGGGGGGAGGAATGCAGTACTTGATAGCGGGTGGGGATGTGAGGTTAATTCGAAGGACGTATGTATGGTCAACGTCCCTGGCTATTTTTACTGATCGTTATCCTTTTCGAGGTACAATTTAATGATATTATCCAAAAAGGCCAAGTCACTTGCGGATAGGGAAGTAAAATCTTCTACACGTAATATACTTGGTTTTTTTATGCCTTTTTTTCTGTAGATTTTTAGTAGGCGCTTGAGATCTAACATCTCAGTTGGAAGTTCCTCTGATGGATCAAATTCCTTCCCGCGAAGGAGATAGTCCACCGATACATGAAAGAAGTCAGCAAGCTCCACGAGCGTATCTAAGGAAGGGGCCCTTTCTTCCCTTTCATACATTCCGTATACATTGGTAGTGAAGCCTAATAACGCACTAATTTCCTTTTGCTTATAATCAGAACGCTCACGAAGATTCTCCAACCGCTGCCCAAGTCCCTTCATAACAAACACCTCTTCCTGCACGCCTAAAAAATACCACAAAATGTGTGAGGAATAGGGTATTCACACGGAATGAGTTATTATTTGGTTATGTCATATAGTTTGGTTACGGATTGTGTGTTTTTGAGTGCAAAAACTACTAAATTGAAGTAGCAAAAAAGATTTAAACTATTTCTAGAATTTTTTTGTTAAATTACTAAACATTACTTATAGCTCGTCCGATATAAGTAATATAAGCATCAAGAAGGATGATATCTATGGGACTTACACTTGGTAGAAAGCCTGGTGAAAAGGTATATATGATAGATGCTCAAGGAAGAAAGATTGAGATTGAAGTGGTAAAGCGAGAAGACAAACTCGGAAACTTTACCTAATTACGTATCAATGCTCCACGGGAATTTCAAATTGTTCGTGGGCAGCTACACAACGGTAGTAACTCCAATTAATGGAGCTATTATATGTAACAGGTCAAATGGATGTGACTTGTTAAAAAACAAAACATGGAGGTAAGGAAAAATGAGAATTAATCACAATATCGCAGCATTGAACACATATCGTCAGTTGAATAGTGCATCAAATGCTCAGTCAAGTTCAATGGAGAAGTTAGCTTCAGGTCTTCGTATTAATAAAGCAGGTGATGACGCTGCTGGTCTAGCTATCTCAGAAAAAATGAGAGGACAAATTCGTGGTCTGGATATGGCGGCTAAAAACTCGCAGGATGGTGTAAGTATGCTTCAAACTGCTGAAGGAGCATTAAATGAAACACATGATATACTACAACGTATGCGTGAACTTGCAACGCAAGCCTCAAACGATACTAACACTGAAACAGACCGTAATGAAATTCAAAAGGAAATTAACCAATTAACTTCTGAAACTAATCGTATTGGTAATACCACTGAATTTAATACTCAATCATTACTAAAAGGTGACGGTAGTGTTGATTTAGAGAAAACAGGTATTGTAGCTAATGCCAAAGATACGGGTAACTCATCTCTAACTCAGGCTTCTGCTGTAATTACAGTTGGTGCTGATGCGAATGAAGGTGAAACTGTTTCATTAACTATTGGTGGGAAGAATATAGAAGTTGCATTTACTGGTGCCGATGAAACAGCAATTGATGCGGCTGAAGTCGGTAACACTGGAGATGGAGTTATAAAATCTGGAACGTTACTTGCGGACAAATTAACTGCTGCAATCGAGGCAGACGAAACTTTAAAAGGTCAGTTTACGGTTAATGACGAGGGAGATGGCTCTGTAACAATTGCAGCTGTAGCTAATGGTAACTTTGATGGTAATAAAGGCTCAATTTCTGAAGCAACTGGAACTGGTACCATTACTGCAACAGCTGGAGTCGGAACAACTAGTAATACTGCTGCAACAGAAGATATTGATTTCACATCAGCATTTGGCTCTAAAACAGGTAGTGACTTAACAGATGCTATTAAAGATTTGGTTGGTAAAGGATTCGAAATTAATGGGCAAGAGGTTGAATTCTATAATCAAAATGATGGTACCTATAAGGGAGAAGCAGTCGGCGTTGATATCTCTAGGGTACTTGAAGAAACCACTGCGGATAATTCAGAAACAGCACTAGCTGACACTATCGCAACACAAATTGGTAAAAAATTAGATGGAGTAGAACTTACATCCGATGGGGCTGGTACATTAACTGCTACAACTACCGTAAAAGGTGAAGAAGCTACTTTAGAAATTAAAGATGGTACTGAGAAAAAGGACTTTACAGCTACTTTTCAAGTTGGTGCTAATAAGGGGCAATCGATGACAATTGAGATTGGTGATATGCGTGCAGATGCACTAGGGTTAACAGGTAAAGCTGGCGAAGATGGATTCAGTGATTCACTTAATGTAACAAACGGAACAGACAATAATTCAGTTGAAGCCGCACTCGATGTTACTTCACACGAAAGTGCAGCTAAAGCTATTGAAACTATTAATAATGCAATTGAACAAGTTTCTGCTGAACGTTCTAAACTGGGTGCATACCAAAACCGTTTAGACCACACAATCAACAACTTAGGTACATCTTCCGAAAACCTAACTGCTGCGGAATCTCGTATCCGTGACGTAGATTATGCTTTAGCTGCTTAAAAGCAGTAACAAGCACAGTCGTCCTAGCTGGTAACGGTTAGAGATAATTATCGGGTGAATTGCTGGAAACCCCTTAGAGCTTTTCTTGCCACAACGTAGTTGGAAACGACAAGCGTGATGGTTTGAAAAAAGAAAAGATTGGGCAATCAGCAGCCAAGCTCCTGTCTCGAAAGAGTGGAGAAGGTTCAACGACTAGGATAAACCATCTTAGGCGAAAGCTATGATGATGAAATCCATAGGTGAAACAGTGTATCATCAGCATTGTGAATCCGAAGTGCCCGACCCCAACTAAAATGCTAGTGGGTGAAGATATAGTCTAGTCATTTATGAAAGTAAATGTTCGCACGATGGCGAAAGAAATGATGAACCAAACGAAGAATTCTATTCTTTCTCAAGCTGCTCAAGCTATGTTAGCTCAAGCAAATCAGCAGCCGCAAGGAGTTTTACAGCTTCTTCGTTAATTTAGATTATTTAAAAGGGACTCTAGGTTTACTAGGGTCTCTTTTTACATTTGAAATGAGGTTTAAATATGGGACACCGAATAAAACCAATAACTTTTAAGTCAAGGTTTGAGGGGTATCAATATACAATTAAAACAGAATATATTACACCCAATATTGATAAGTTAAATTTTAAGTGGATTTTGGTCATTGATGGTATCACTGATGACAACGGAGTAACGATAGGCTCAGTTTACTCTGAAATAACAGATGGCAAAGTTGATACAATGATTTATAATTTAAGAAACTTAATGGAGAAAAAGCATATCAATGGATTTTCTGCTCAATTATTAAAAGAGATTAGAATGTTAAAAGAAAAGCATTATTTTGATGAGAATCTATAAGTAACTTATTATTTAGATATATATTATTATCATGTTTAAGTTTATCAAAAGCTCTAATTCCTTTCGGGGAATTAGGGCTATTTCTATTTTTGGGGAGAAAAAATCATGAATCATACGCAATGAAACCTATTAAACAATTGGAACTACTTGAGAAAGGAGTGGAAATGAAAAAACAATCTGCGAAACGAGTGAACATCGTTAGCCTAAAGTTAGTGAAGGAATCAAGCATGCTATATAAGAATCGCTGTGTACGAAGCCCAGAAGATGGTTACCAATTGTTGAAGCAGTTCTTAGGAGACGTGGATAGGGAATACTTTGTTGTTGTTTGTTTAGATACAAAGAATCAGCCAACAGACATCAATATTTGTCACATTGGAAGCCTAAATGCAAGCATCGTACATCCAAGGGAATGCTTCAAGCCTACCATTTTGAGTAATGCTGCTTCAATTTTAGTAGGTCATAACCATCCCAGCGGCAGTAGTGTCCAGAGTAGGGAGGACGTGGAGGTTACTAAAAGATTAGTGGAGGCCGGTAAGATTATCGGCATTGATGTCTTGTCCATATAGTGCTGGGTGATGGAGAATACGTTTCCATGAAGAAAAAAGGATATTTTAGGTCTGTGTCTTTCTTACATTAGCTACCGCAGAGAGGCCACCGTCGCATCTTCCTGCTTAGATGTTCGTCTTTAAAAAACTGCACTAGCATCATCCATTTTCAAAACACCAATATGCAACCTGACTCTGATTCCAACCAATAAGTTGTTTAATCAACTGCAGATTCCTTCCATTCTTACCACTAATAACTATTTGATATCCCCTGAGTTCCTTTAGCTGTTTCAGATGTTTTATATTTGCTTGATAAAATTGCAAATAGGAATCCCGGCTCTCCAGTTGTGAAATGATTTTATTTGTATAACGAAGCGAGTGATTAATTTCCTGTGTAGGTTTCACGAGAAGTATATGTTCAGGCAAATAGATTGTAGTTCTTCTAGGGAAGATTGGTTCTTCTGATGGTGAATTACCATCAAGTGTTTTTCTTTTCATACATGGTTGCATATATGGTTCAACTAACCTTAAAAAATAGTTCATTTGTACTTGGTCATATAAAATTAACCGATTTTGTCTGTCAATCTTAAAAGATAAATTGAATTTCACCTGAAGAATGTGTTGCAAGAAGGCATTTTCTTCCTTAGAAAAGCTGTCTGTTGAGAGGATAATCTTCTGAGGCATATTCTGGCATTTTTTTAGGTGACCATCATCCTGATACCACCATGCCAAAGCTTCCGCATCCAGGTAACAAGTAATAAAATCAAATGGTAGCCGTTTTTCCCTATTTACATACCATAACCTTTCCAGGCTAGTGATTGCTGTACTTGTTTTTGACTGTACAATATAGGATTCTGACATGCCCATTTTGAGCCGTGGATCAATAGTCTTTTTATATTTAGGTGGATTGAGAGGAATAAAGTTTCTTAAAGACTCGTAGCAATAATTGCTCCATTGCAGATCCTCTTTTCGGTGTATAAATTGGAATCTTGGCTTTCTGCCTTGTTGTTTTGTAATACATCCGTCTCCTAATAACTTACCAGTTAGTCGGGATAAGTAAGTATTAACTTTACACATATAGGCCTCCTAATATAGAGAATGTACGTTCTTATGGTTTATTATAGCCTAGATCTAAATCTAATACGAGAGAAAATACTTTAACTATTAACACCTCTCGCTAAAACTTCCAAAGAACAGCAGGGGCAGCCCCCACTGCTTTGATGCTTTATAATTTGAAAAGAATTGCCGAATATTCTCTTGAATATGGGCTTGCTTCGGCGGAAACTGATAAGTTAAACAGCCAGTTGCATAAATGAAAGGTGAAGTACAATCACTCGAAAAGCAATTACATTCTGTTGTCCATTAGAGATGTAAAGCCGAACTCTAGGAAACGACGCTCTAAAGCCATAATCCATGCACCTTCTTTTTCAACTTTTGGTTCTGGCTGCACATAAGGCGCTTTGTCTTTCATAATCCGATATAGGATATTAACTAATCTCCGCTCCACATACGCCATCGCTTGCTTCTTTTTCCGTCCTTCTCTAATCTTTTTCTGGAAATAATCGTACATAATGGGATTGGCTTCTTTTCTTATTTGAGTTAATGCTAAGAAATAAAATACCTTGTTTAATTCTCGGTTGTCCAGCATATTAGCATATTGGCTTGAACTTTCACCAGAACTATTTTCTGAAAGTGCAATCCTTGGTATTTTTGCGAGTTTAAGCTTTTTGAAAAACAATTGATATCACCGATTTTTGCAATAAGTGTCGCTGCCAGTACGGTATCTATTTCTGTCAATGTTTTAAGGGATAGTCCGTTTCTTTAATTAAAATGTTTAGTTGTTCTTTTAGGCGTTCAACTTCATCCTCAAATTTATTAACGAAATCAATATAAGAGCGGATAAGGTCATTACATTCTTCCTAATAGTAGAAGTTTGAGTGCCTATCACTTCCCGAGTTAAAAGATATCCTACTTATTTAAATTAAAATCTATCTATTAATATATGAAAATTACAAATGTTGACAATATTTTCACAAGCTGTTATAGTAGACTTGCTTATTACGTAGGTAATAAGGTCACTTGTTTCAACCAATCGATCTTAATAGTAATCTTTATACTAAGATTATAAGTTGAGCGACAGGAGATTGAAATGATTGCCAATAATTCCAGCTCCTTGTACAGAAGGTTCATAATAATCAGAAGTACAACCATTGATAGGCAACTCCAATCTTCTAATAGTAATATAACAAGAATCTCTAATAGTTTACTTTGCAGATGTCCCATAGCTGTAAATAGCCATAAGCTATGGTGAACTATGGCTGTACGCTATCAGAGCTCAATTGGTAGTGGGTGTGCTGAGTAAGTAGTATTCAAGGACTGCATTGATACTTGCTTTGCTCTAATAATTAAAGGGGTACCGCACCATGATACATAATAAAAAATCATATCAATTTCAGTCCAAAAACTATCTGCATTTTGATGGTAAACGGACTTATAATGAGAAGATTAAAGACTATGTGACGAATTCTGTAAATATTCACTCGCATAGTTTTTATCCATTTATTCGATACTTTACTAAAACTGAAAAGTATTACCGTAATGAAGATTATCCTGATAGTCGTCCGATTAAGGCAAAAAAACGAATGATTATGTATGCAAGCCATATAGACAACTTTATTTATAAGTATTACGGAGAGGAATTAAACAATTATTACAATAATTGGGTTAAAGAACATTCAATACATGAAAGTTCTATTGCTTATCGTTCTCTAAAAAAAGAGAAAGGAAAAAGTAATATAGAGCATGCCGCAGAGGTAATTAATAGAATATATAACCTAAAATCATGTTATATTATGATCGGAGACTTTAAAGGTTACTTTGATAATATAGACCATCAGAAATTGAAAGATCGTATGTGTAAGGTATTGAGAATAGATGAAAATAACTTATCCAAAGACTGGTATAAAGTCTTTCAGTCTGTTACTAAATATAGCTATTATAATCAAAAGCTTATTCACAAATACTGCGGTACGGATAAGCAATTGAAGCAACAAAAACAATTTAAATATTTTTCTTCACCTAAATATTTTCGAGAATTCAAGTCACTTTATCCTGCTTCTATAAATAATTTGGAGGTAGGTATTCCCCAGGGGACAGCTACCAGTGCTGTTTTATCAAATGTTTACGCAATTGACTTTGATGAACAGGTTAATAGAATGGTTCATCAATATGGAGGAATATATAGAAGGTACTCTGATGATTTTATTATCGTACTACCTGAAGATAATGTTAAGGACTCAAGGCATTTCGAGAATTTTCTTAAAGACATTGAAGAAGTTGTCCGTGTAAACGGGATGATAATTGAAAGTAGTAAAACAAAGGCTTTTTATTACTATAAAAACCAGATTACAGATTTTTATTCATCTATACCAGTTAGAATGGATTACTTGGGGTTCGTATTTGATGGTAAGACTGTTGAGATGCGCGGAAAAAGCCCATACAAATTTTATCGACATGCTAAGAGACTGATTGAAAAAGCAAAAAAGGCAAAAGCAAAGAAAAAAGCTAAAAAATTACCATACCGGAAACAAATTTATAGTCTCTATACAGATTTAGGTATAGATAGAAGACCTTACGGTAATTTCATAACCTATGCAATGAAGTCCCAAGAAGCCTTTGATAAGATCTCTCCATATACAAATAACCTCATGATGCAGCAAGTATATAATAGAAGAAGAAAGATACACAAAATGATTGGTTATAAAATAAGTCACCATGTAACTCGGAAAAATGGTAACGGTTATTTCAAGTACTAGTATAAATATGGAAAAGATGACCTACTTAGGCTAAACTACTGGGGTCCCACTGCTTTGAAAGTATAAGAGTTCTTTCAATGCGAGGGAGCGAGAAAATTACAGAGGAAAAATAGTTTGTTCGTGAGGATATAACCAGGCAAAGGGGTTTTTATTCTTAAGTTATGTCTCGGAGTCCCAGGTACCGAAATAATATAGAAAATGTCTTTAGGAGAAACAACGATAATATTAAGGATATATCATTATAATCAACGTACATAATCATGAGGTTCATCATAATGAGGCTTCTCTCTTCGGAGGGAAGCCTTTTTTCTATTTAGAGAATCATAATTATGAAATAAATCTGCAAAACAACGTAACTTGATCCATGAAGAAATATTTTTTCATAATATCTATATATTAAGAATAATTTGATACTAATTGAATAACTATCAGGTTAAGGGATTTAAAAATAAATCAAAAGTAGTAGTTTTATTTTCCTGAAGAAAATTAAGGAGGTGGTAATCATGATAGATAAAACTATTAAGCACGAAATTTTGTTATTAACTCATGGGGGGTGGGGTGAAACTCTTGCGGACACACTCACAATGATAATAGGCCAAATAGAAGGAGTAAGTGAAATTCCTCTAAATCCTGAAGACACACTAGAAGGTTTCCTCGAAAAAGTAGAACGTAAAGTAAAAGAAATGCCAAGTAATTCTCTAATAATTACTGATATATCTGGAGGAACAACATCAAATGTTGCATTAAAGTTAAGCCAAAATTACGACATCAAAATATTGTCTGGGTTAAGTTCAATTATGCTAATTGAAGCTATAATGAGGCAAGATCACCCCTTTACAGACGAGAGTGTTAATGAAATCAAAGAAGCGGCATTGATGAATTGTCAACATTTAAAAATTAATAAATCTAGTATTAATAAGTAGCAAATAGAAAAACAAAATTTATTTTTCCATTACACAGGAACCCTATTATGGAAAAGAATTAAGCAATATATTAAAAGGAGGAAGTAAAATGGCTGAGATTGAAATGGTCCGTATTGATTCTCGACTGATTCATGGGCAAGTAATTACCAAATGGATTAAACAGACATCCGCCAACCGTATTGTAATTATCGATGACTCATTATATGCCGATGAATTTATGAAAGAAATCTATACAATGGCGGCACCATCAGATGTAGAAGTAAATGTTTATTCTGTTGATTTTGCAATCGATTATTGGGAGAAAGAAGAAATGGGAAAAGGTAAATTATTTATTTTATTTAAAGACGTTAAAACGGTTTATAGAACTATTAAAAAAGGGGTGCCAATTAGTAATATACAAATTGGTGGGTTAGGTGGTAAACCAGGAAGGATATCTGTATATGGACCAATTTCCTTTGATGAAAAAGATTGTGCAATGCTGCAGGAATTAGCACAGGATAATTGTCATGTGTACTTACAGCAAGTTCCAGACGAATCTAAAATGGAGTTGAAAAAGGCTATACAACGGTATAACTCTCTAAAAACTAAAGGTTAATTGAGGGAGGGAAATCTATAATGGAAACTGTGTTAGTAGCAATATTATGTGGGTTTTTATATTTTATTGGTACTAGTCGACTAGGATATGGATTAACTCAAGCGACTGGTTCTCCCATTTTTTATGGATTTATTTTAGGGTTAGTATATGGAGATCTTGAAAAAGGATTGATTATTGGCGCTACGATACAACTTATTTATATAGGAATTATTTTTACTGGTGGGAATATGCCATCCGATCAATCTTTAGCTGGAATTATAGCAATACCAATTGCATTGCAAACTGGTATGGATATAGAAGTTGCTGTCGGGCTTGCTGTACCATTCGGTATTCTAGGAATTTTATTGGATCAATTAAGGAGAATTTCCAATTCATTCTGGATATCAAAAGCAGAAAAATATGCCGAGGTGATGAATGAAAAGAAGATTTTCCACTGTGCGATTACTTACCCAACTATCACTATATTTTTTATAACTTTTATTCCTGTGTTTTTAATAACTTTAACTGGGGCTAGTGCAGTGACGTTTGTAATTGATGCATTACCACAAGGCATAATTGATGGTTTTAGCGTTGCTGGTGGTGTTCTTCCTGCTCTTGGCTTTGCTATTATCCTGTTAGTTATTGGAAAGAGAGATATAATTCCCTACTTCTTTATTGGTTTTTTTGCAGTTGCGTATCTAGGTATAAATATCATGGGTGCTGCAGCATTTGGCTTTGCTATCGCGGCCATAATCATGTTTAACTCTATGAACAAAAAGGAGGTTGCTTAAATATGCCCTCGAATTCCAAGAGTGAACTAAAAGAGAGAGTTTTGACAAATAAAGATTTGAGAAGAACTTATGCTAGATGGTTTTTATCGGTTGAAGTAAGTAACTCTTATGAACGGCTACAAGCATTAGCTTTCTGTAATGCTCTATCTAAAAGTCTACGGAAAATTTATAAAGATGATGAACAAGGTTACAAAGAAGCATTAAAACGCCATCTTCAATTTTATAACTCAGAGGGTACTTTTGGTGCTGTTATCCACGGTGTTACTTTGTCAATGGAAGAAGAAAGAGCAAAGGAGAAAGAAAACCCAATTCCTGAAGAAGCTATTACAGGTTTTAAAACAGGGTTGATGGGACCCATTGCCGGAATTGGAGATACATTAATTTGGGGAACCTTAAAGCCAATTATTTTAGCGTTAGCCTCTTCTCTCGCATTAAGCGGGCTTTTCATAGGAGCTTTTGTTCCATTCCTATTTCCTTTAGCCGTTATATTAATAGGATATGGGATGATGAAAAGTGGATATTTATTAGGCAAAGAATCAGTTATGAAACTAATGAAATCTGGATTAATTAACAACATTATTAAAAGTGCCAGTATTTTGGGTTTGTTTATGATGGGTGCTCTATCGTCAACTTATATAAAAGTAAAAACACCTTTAAAGATTCCTATTAAAGATGGGGAACCAATTATAATACAGAACCTTTTAGATTCAATTTTAGTGGGTATATTACCACTCATTGCAGTATTTGGAATTTATTTTTATTTCAAATTGGTAGGGCAACATTACAATAAACTAATTGGCTGGATTATTGTTATTTCCTTAATCACTGGTTTCTTTGGAATTTTACAGGCTGGCTAATACAAAATTCAAGAAATCAAACATAAAGGAGTAGTTTGTAAATGGAAGAGATAAAAAAGTATTACGATGATTACTTGGATTCTAGATTAGATGAGCTTTGGGAAATTGCTAAGTATGTTCATTCTAATCCTGAACTTGGTTACAAGGAAGAAAAAGCTTGTCAAATCCAATGTGAATTTCTAAGAGAGAATGGATTTAAAGTTGAAGAAAACTTAGGAGGCCTTCCTACAGCTTATAAAGCAGTTTATCAATATAAGCCAGGAGATTTAACCTTAGCTGTAGTATCTGAATATGATGCGCTTCCTGAAATTGGTCACGCATGCGGACACAACTTAATTTGTGCAAGCGCTCTGGGTACAGCAATAGAAACAAAAAAATATATGGAAGAGCAAAAAATTCCTGGCACGTTAGTGGTTATGGGGACACCAGCTGAAGAATCAGGTGGGGGAAAAATAAAATTACTTGAGCAAAATGCTTGGGACGGGATAGACGCTATTTTGTTTATGCATCCAACAAGCGATACGACAAGATTAGCCGGAGAATGTATGTCATCTACCAGCATTCAAATTGAATTCAAAGGCCAATCTGCACATGCAGCTTCTCACCCAGCTAAAGGGATTAACGCTTTAAATGCGGCAAATTTATATTTTGTTGCCACAGGTTTATTGAGACAGCATGTAAAATCTGATCTGCGTTTATCGGGAATTATAGAAGATGGTGGAAAGACAACTAGCTTAATTCCTGATTATGTTTCAGTTAAAGGTTCTCTTAGTTGTTTCAAATCTAGTGATTTAGAGGAGTATACAGAAAAAGTCCGGAAATGTGCGGAAGGAGCAGCAATTGCAACTGGCTGTGAAGTCGACATACAATTTATCCCTGGTTATCTTGGGCGTATTCCAAATAAAACCTTGTCAGAAGTATGCCGTAAGGAACTTAATTCAATTGACGAACCTGTAATGGAAGGTATGCCGTTTGATTACGGTGGGGAGGATTTAGGAAATGTATCAAGAGTTATTCCTATTTGCAATCCCTATGTGACTATTTTCCCTGATTACAAAATTTCAAATCATACTGAACAGTTTAGAGACCTGGCTAATTCTCCCGCTGGTAGAAGATGTATACAAGTAAGCAGCAAAACAATGGCCAGAACAGCAATGGAATTATTTAGAAATCCAAATACCGTTGTAAAGGCTAAAAAAGAGTTGAGTGAACGAATGAATAATGAATAATATATATGGAAAGTTTAACGCCTGTTACGATTCACCATTTCAATTTGGTGATAAGATCTTTAGGATAACAGGGATTGAGATCCCAAAGGTCAACTGAAAATTATGCAAATCCTTGGCTGGTTTGAGTTTAAATAATATATAGCTCAATCCAGCCCATTTTCTGATTAAGCTGCAATTATTATAGAGAAAGAGATAGTAACATATTGAAAGTATTCACATAGGCAGCAATCACTAAGGTATTTTAGTCAAGGAATTCATTGTAATCTTAGAAATTTGTGTAAACTTGCTAATTCGATCTTTCCACTATTTCCTGAATAGCCAGATTCGATTACATAATTAATTTATAGGAGGATAATTATGTCTGACAATATCCATCACTGTCTGTTAAGCATTAGAAGCAATTATAGAAATCTTAGTGAGAAAGAAAAGAAAATTGCAGATTTCATCTTATTAAATCCTGATAAAGTCATTCACTATACAATTAACCACATTTCAGAAAAGTTAAGTATATCCGAAGCAACAATTTTTCGTTTCTGTAGACGAATTGGTTTTAAAGGCTTTCAAGATATGAAGATATCACTTGCAACTGAGGTCGTTACGTCAATAAAAGATATACATGGGAAAATAGATGAAAAAGATAGTATTGGAGTAATTACTGAAAAAAGTTTTCAATCCAACATCAAAACAATTGAGGATACCCTCCGTATTCAGGAGGAAAATCTGATTACAAAAGTTGTCGAGGCAATCTTGACAGCAAAGAGAATCCATTTTTTTGGGGTTGGTGGTTCTGCTTTCATTGCTATGGATGCTTATCATAAATTTATTCGAAGCGGGATTAATGTAAATGCTGACTTAGATTCACATCTTCAAATTATGTCTGCCTCCCAAATGACTGATAAGGATCTTGCGATTATAATTTCCCATAGTGGTTCTACAAAAGATATACTAGACCTTATGCAAGTTTTTGAGGAAAACAAAACACAAACAGTAGCTATTACGAACTTTGCTAAATCTCCTCTTGCCGAGAAAGCAGACATATCATTATACACTATTGCTGCAGAAACCGATTTTCGTTCAGAAGCCTTGTCCTCAAGAATTGCGCAACTTTCAATAATTGATGCACTCTATGTTAATGTTATGATTGCAAATAAAGAATCGAGCTGGAGTGTGCTTCAAAAAATGCGGGGAAGTATTAGCATAAAGTATTTATAAGCGTAAATCTCTGGCTTAACTCTTTCAGAACTTTATATGTGGTCAAGCTGTAAGTGGCGCAGATCTTAATTTTGATAAAAATATTACGGGTAGTATTTAAATTGGGAAGCAAGCAGACTTTGCAGGGTTGGAAGAAGATCCAACTAGCGTTGACCCTTTGTATATTAAAGATATTGTAGTTAATGCAACTATTATTGGTGGAAAGCCGGTTTACGGTATATAGGTATTTTATTTGTTGTTAAGACATTTTTTTTAATGAGTCGAGGGGCTAGTCACTATTGTTTCAGGAAAATAGCAAATAACTACTATAGCTAGAAAGAATGTATGTATGTAGAAATATAATAGAGTATTAAAATTAAAATAGGATGTCTCATATAATGCATAAAAAAGGAACTAGACAAAAGTCTAGTTCCTCCTCTATTTTCCTATTCCCCCGAAACAACCTCTGCCCACTTATATTCATACTTAGGGCCAAATGGTCTGCTAATCACTCCTTCAATTTTAGGAGCAATTAATTGGGAGCGGCCGCTTTGGTATAGTGGTACAACTGGCACATCTTCTGCCAGTATTTTTTCTGCTTCCAAGAAAGCTTCGAAGCGTTTTACCGGATCAAGGGCTAGTTCATCTACTGTACTTTTAACAAGCGTGTCATATTCTTTATTTGAATAACCTGTTTTGTTATTTCCGCCGTCTGTTAACCAAAGATCCATCCATGTGTATAGGTCGAGGTATGAAGGTCCCCAGCCTGCAATCTCTATTTGATAATCCATATTCGTATCTAAATCTATGCGTTGTTCAAAAGGTACCTGTTTTAATTTGACAGATAAACCTGGTAAGTTTTTGCTCAGTTGGTTAGCAAGATATTCACCCAATGTTTTCGAAATATCTGTGTCACTGCTTAAAATCTCAAGCTCTACTTCCTTCTTGCCAATCTCTTTGAGGCCTTTATTCCATAACTCTTTTGCTGCTTCTACATCATACGTGATTAAATCTCCATTGATTTCACGGAACCCTTCTCCAGTTTTAGGATGTTTGGCGAAATTCTGTGGAGCGAAGCCATTGGAAACGATAGATCCATCATTCAGCAACTCGTTAACTAGAGAGGACTTGTCTATTGCCATACTTAATGCTTTGCGAATGTTATTATTGGCAAGTGCCTCAGATTTGGTTTGATTTAATTTTAAGTAATAAAGAGCAGTTTCAGGTGTAACGACAAAGTCATCCTGTGCACTAAACTGATCAACCAGATCTGAATTTAAATCTGTACGGTCCACTTTGCCGCTCTCATATAAATCGACACTTGTCTGTGGATCTTTTACTACGTCGAAGCTTAATTTCTCAAGCTTAACTGCTTCTTTATCCCAATAATCCGGGTTTTTCACTAAATTCCAAGAACTTGATGTGCTTTCCCAATCTTTTAATAGAAACGGGCCATTAGACAATAGTGTGTCGGCGCTTGTTGCGAATTTGTCGCCCTGTTCTTCAACAAACTTTTGATTTAATGGCATAAATGTACTTCGAGTTGTTAATGATTCAAAATAGGGGGTAGTTTTTTCTAGTGTAACAACTAATGTGAAATCTCCATCAGCTTTTACCCCTAAATCCTCCATATCTTTTTCACCTTTATTTATTGCTGTAGCGTTTTTAATCACGCCACCCATCATGTAGGGGCCATACTCCGAACCTGTCTCCGGATTGACAGCACGTTGCCATGCATAGACAAAATCATGTGCTGTAACCGGATCTCCATTTGACCATTTTGCATCCTCGCGAAGATTAAATGTCCATGTTAATCCATCTTCACTGACACTATGGTCTTTTGCTATCCCTGGTTTTAAATCAAGGTTGTCACCAAGTCGGTATAAGCCTTCTCTGCTTTCACCAATAAATTGAAATGAAATTACGTCTGTCCCCATATGTGGGTCCATCGTAGGGATTGTATCCTTGCTAAGTAAACTTAACTCTTGCTTCGGGTCACCATTCTTGTCTGTACTATCTTCCTTTGTTGCGCTTTCGCTATTTCCGCTTGAACAAGCAGAGAGGAACACAAATAGCAAAAGACCAATTGTAATTAATAAGTTAGATCTTAAAAACTTCATCATTTATTTTCCACCTTTCGTACTTTCCTGTGATTTTAAATAGTCTTCGATAAATTCTTCACCTGATCGGGAAATGGTTGTACCGGCTCTTCCTTGCCGTACAATCGTTAAACCCAGATTTTGTAGCACTTCTAATCTTGCTCGTAATTGTTGCTCGGAAAGGTTATGCCCTTTTTTCTCCAGATGTTTTTTTAAAGCATATCTGCCAAAAGAAACATACTCTTTTTTTCCTTCATAGAAGGCCTTTAAAATTTCGATACTCTCACCAAGGAATCCATGTTCTTCTATTTTTGAAATAATCATCTTATTTTTATCAATGTCCTTGAATTTCTGCTCATCTACCTTTGAACGGAGATAAAAAGGTAGGAATTTCATTCCTATAGGGCTCTCTTCCAATAAAGATAAATAGGTGATTACATCATAAAGTTCCTTCACATTATTGTTCCAAGGATATTCCATGAAAAACTCCAATACTTCCTCTTTAAAGGTGATTCCCTCTTTCTGTATTCGTTGCTTAATATTATCAATTAAAGGCAAAAGGTCTTCTTTTCTCTCAGATAAATCGGGAACTTTTAAATAGTGTTCATTAACTAAATGGAAGAGTTCATCATAAAATAAGTGCTTCTTCACCAATTCCTTGCAATCTTTGGAGCTTGTTGTTATCACTTTGGCCTTAATTGATTTGTCATTAAGTTGTTGAAACAGTCTTTTTTGCATTACTAAAGGTAGTTCTTCAATATCTTCTATACAGATCGTTCCATTTTCACCAGACTCGAAAACGCCTGGGGAGGCTCCGCTATTTTTTAATCCGAAAAGAGCTTCTTCGGCTTCATTTAAATTTTTTGAATTACAATGAACCGAAACAAAAGGTAGCTCTGATCGATCAGAAAGGTTGTGAATGGCTTGGGCAAGCATGTTTTTTCCTGTACCAGGTGCGCCTTCCATATGAATGTATTTTATCTGACTGTTCACAGCATAATGCTTGGCTAGTTCAACTGTTTGTTTCATACTTTCGCTCGTACTAATAATATCTTGGAAAGAATAATTGGCGACATTCCTATCGTTTTTCGTTCTGTCTGTTGCATCATTATTCTTCGTTGATAAAGACACACATGCTTTAAAATAACGTCTGACAATCTGTGACTTTGCAATATCAATTTCCAGCAGCTGAATGATCTCTTCCACTGTGTTAAAATCCAGTAGCCTGGAACCTATATCAATAACATTTGATAATTCCTTGGGCAGAAGATGTCCTTCTCCTGGTGTAACGATATAGTCAATTGTTTTTGGCATGACTTCGGTTGGTGAATAAGCTTGATAATTGTGTTCAAATACGGTCTCGCTTAATGATTGAACCGTTTCATCTGCGTTTGTTTTATTATCATTTACTACCAAAATCTCTTGGCCTGAAGGAAGATTTAATAATTCTTTCGTATTCACATAATTGATGTCTCGCTTTGCGACAACGACGGGACATTCCTCGGGTATTAGTTCATTCACGAGTCCTTTAATCAGGTTGTTTGAAAGGACAACAACATCATCTTTTGTAATTGTGTGACGCTGTATATCTTTTACAGTTACGGAATGAATGTTCACCTTGTCTCCAATTATTTCTTTAAGCTGCTTGGTGATTGTATTTGAAAATTTTTCTTGAATTGCAATGATGCTAACATTTCTAATTGTCATTACTTACAACTCCTAAGCCAATGCAATATGCTTTAATTGGAAATGAGGGATCAATTCACCAATGATTTCATTTCGCGCATTTTTTAATTTGGGATGGTGATATTCTTTCAATTGTTCGATCTGATTTTTTTCCAGTAATCCAAGCTGCACAAGTGTTTCCATTGCAGCAGGATATACTGCTCTGCCGTTACCGTCGGCTACTTTTATGGCAATTCCTAATCCGGTTTGCGTATCTCCAATACAATAAACTCCTTCAGCTCCTGCCTTGCCAAAGAATCTGCCTTTTCCGGCGGTCATAAAATCTGTACAAAACCGATCTGTACCTCCGACCATTTCAGGTGCTGCAGTCATTGCTTTTGTAACCCGACGTACATGCTCGGCCCTTTCTTTTCCGAGTGATTCGGGATTTGCCATTCTTGCAAAACCGTAAGCTAGTCGTTCCAAAGGTAAACCATGTACAGGAACCCCGCAGCCATCAATACCGATTTCAATATCCTCTTGCGGGTAGTCACATATTTCACTAACGGTTTGCATTATTCGCTGTTGGACAGGATGATCCAACTCATAATAGGTGTTAATAGGTTCTCCCATAAACATTGCTGTTGCCAGCATCCCTGTATGTTTACCTGAACAGTTATTAAATAAAGGAGTAACTTCCTTACCGTTTTTAATCAGATTTTTGTACGTTTCCTGCCATCTTGGTATATGTGTGCCACATTGTAGCTTCGTATCATCAATCCCGACACGTTTTAGAATGGATGTAACCCGGTCCGTATGCATTGATTCACCACTATGTGATGCAGTGCAAAGGGATAAGTCAGCATTACTAAATTCATAATAATCCGCTGCACCAGTTTCCACGATTGGTATAGCTTGAATAGGTTTCATCGAAGAACGGGCATAAATATTTTTGTTGTTATTTCCAGCATAATGCAGCAACGTTCCTGCAGAATCAACGACAGCAATATGTAAATGATGCGCGCTCTCTATATGATTACCTCTGCGAACTTCAATTAGAGCATTGTTTTCATTCAATTTTAACCCCTCCCAATTTTCAGAATATGTTTACATACTAAACTATCTGATAACCAATTACAACCTATTTTTTATGGAAATTTTTGAATAGGGTGTAATTGGGTGGGGTGGAGGATGGTGAGGTGAGTGTCTGGTACTGGCTGAATTATGTAGTGATTTGTCTAATATATTTTTTGTATACAGATAAGGTTTGGGAACTGCTGGGGTCAGCACCGACTGCTTTAAAGTCGTAGAGTAGAAAATATGGACATATATAGACTAGAACCGCGGCACTTGATTAAAATCATACGATATCTTTTTGAGGTTTTTTTGAGTGCAGTTCGAGGACCACGACAATTAATCACTAAAAAACCCCTGTATACTAGTATCATGCTTTTTTGTAAGCAGATTTTTTACAAAAGGTTATTCTTAATTATTTTGCTGGCTTTCCAGCTCACAAACAGTGGATCTATTTATCCATAATAATCAGATAAACTTTATTGAACAAAAGTTTTAAGCGTTTGTTAGTTATGTTAATAGGACAATCGAACTGCTTCATATAGTGAAGCAAGGAGGATGGTCGTATGGACAACGGAGAATTAACACCAGTACCCATCAACAATATCCAAATGATTACAAAGAGTGAATTCCACTTACCTTCAAAAAATTCATTAAGGGAATTAAAGACGCTAACTCCAATATCTTCAATATTAATATACTTATATAAATGGAATGGAGAACTGTTCTATGTAACTGATTTTCATGAAATAGCTTTACAGAAAAAATATAATAGTAATGCAGTAGTGAATGCCCAAATTATAAGTCCTGATTCACGAGACGATATAGTGCACTTAACGTTACGGAATTCAATTACAAATAAAGTTGGTATCCAGAAATTAAACCAGTTTCGTTTTGACTTGGTCAATCAACTTGAAAATGCTGATCTACAAAGTATTCAGGACAGAACAGGTTTTACTATGAAGCAAATCCTGCAATTTTCTTTTCACGAAGAAATGACTAAAAGAGGAAAGCTTTATGCAGAGAAAGCACGTGATCTTACCATGATGAATAAAATTCGGAGTTCCTCCATTTTGTGCAAAAAAGCTCCTCATATTCGAAAGCACCTTGAATTTATGCGGATTGATGGAAGCTTAACTTCTTTTCAACTTTATTTTATTGAGAAATATGCAAGGTCAGTTACGATGCCCTTTCACAAGAAAAAGAACGTGTATGAAGAACAAATATATTTACTATTATCACAGAAAGAACCTCGTGAACAACGGTTATTTAATGAGGTTGAGTATTGGGGGATGGTGGGGAGGCCTCCTTCTGCAGCTTGATTGAAGAAATTTATAGTTCTAGGTGGCTGGCATCTTCCAAATTTAAAACACACATTGGCTAAATAAGAGGTTGTGTCAGTTGATGTAAAAGATGCGGATTTTATTTGCCAGTATAGTGGTTATTACAAACTGAAAATGTAGTCTTTGGCAATTAACTTATATACTGGTCTTTGAATTTGCTGCATAAATAAAAAACACTTGCCAACCTCTCCAATGAAAAATTTCCAAGGCATGAAGGAATAGCATATTCAATGTAACAAAATTTCCCCAATACTAAGTTAATTACACTTAATATTAGGGGAGTTTTTATTATATTTAATACCTTGTATCTCCTGGCTTTTTGGGTAAATTCATTTCATCGGTCTTATAAATCGCTTTTATAACTGTGGATAGAAGCAAGCGTTGAACTGTATTTCCTTTTAGACGCATCGACACACCATTAAAGGAATCTTTATAGGTATTAATGATGAAGTATTCAATAAGGGATTCCTCTAACTGTTTGAGCTCCATTTGAAATGTCTGGTGACTTGTTTCTACCTGCTGTTTGGCTTGTTCAATTGTCAAATTCGATATACATGTGGCCACGGCAGTTTTGGCAGGTTTTATTTTAAACTCAATAATTATGCCAATGTATTCGTCACTAGCAATGTCTATCTTTGGGTCAATATAAATTTGTGACTGCATTCAGTTTCACCTTTTGTTATTTTCATTTATTATTCGTACTGTGCACCATCATCTGTTTGTTTTGCGATAACGTTAAGAGAGGCATAATAGCGTGCGCCCTGATAATCGTTGCCTGCACTTTCATCCAGTTTTACTGCAATCATTAGATCAATATATTGTCCTTCTTCCAGTACCCAAAAGGAATCCTCGCTGCCCTCACCAAGAACGATCTCTCCAGAGTCAGCATCTTTTTTAGTTTTTGGTGCACTGTCACTTCCCGAGTTAAGTGAGTTCTGGGGTCAGCTTCCGACTCCTTTATAGTGATGTAAGCATAAAGTGGTTCTCCTTTAAAACTAGATAGAAATGAACGTTATCATTTAATCATCTTTATCAGTGATGACGATAAACCGGAAATCTAGTGACTTAGTTTAATACTTGTTGCGCAAAAGCACATTGCCGCGATTCAATTAAAATCCCAAGATAATAGGTCTTTAAAAAAGAAGTAGTATAGCATATAATGATTTTAATAGGCAGGTGATACAACATGGAACAACATGAACTGAAGGAAATTCTTAATGCACTCAAACAATACTCTGGGGAGATCACTGGAAGGATAACTGAGCTAGAGAACGGCATGCATAATATGAAGACGGGACTTGAAAACCGCATGGATGAACATTTTGATCGTATTGAAACAAAAATTAATGGAGTACGTGTTGAATTAACAGAAACACAAGAAACCGTTGACTTTCTTTCCAGCAAAACTATGCAGCACGAGAAGAAACTTCGTAAATTCCTCAATCAGTAATGTTCACACTAAAAAAATCGTTCTTCGAAATTTGGAGTAAGATCCCATCATGAAATAACAGATTAAAACACTGCAGGAGTCTATTCTCTGCAGTGTTTTAATTTCGTTGGTTAATCATTTTGTGGTGATTAAAAAGTTGGGTCAGAATCCCCTTGTACTTTGCAGGGGTGATTGTCAAGGGTGTATATGGGGGAAGAGTAAAAGTATACAGAGGGATAATATCACAGAACCAAGAATGGGCCAGTAAATGCAATTGTAGTACGGATATATAGATTGCTTCTGAGGTGTAGAAGCTGGCATGTGGTTGGCCCATTAATCTCTAATGAGAAGATAGGAATAATTAACGTTTATGAGCAGTTGTTTCTTTTCAGAAATTTGTACCCGCGTATAAACCCATCAATAAAATATCTCTCCCATTCGAACACAGCGAAGGAATTGAGTTCAGCTTCTACATCAAACAATGCATCTTTTTGGTCTTTGGTATCACACAGACGTATAGCACGCTGAAATGGTGTTTCTTCATTACGTGTTTCGCCATGGTTATTTTCAGGTACATACTCTTTCTCATAATGAAGCATCTCCAAATAAGCCATTTCCCTAATAATCTCTGTCATTCCCTGCTCATAAGCATTCTCTAAATGTTTCATTGCTTCCAGATCATTTCTGTGATGGGTGTTTCCATAAATTTCCATAATCCTACTAAATGGAACTACTGATATTCGTGGCATACAAAGTTCCCCTTCCTTTTAATCTATAAAACTATTATTTCCAGCAGTACATTCATTTATACGGTGAATGGTTAGGTGTTTCACTCAATCTTGCTCTGCTCATCTTGTTATACGATCATGTCACCAATTATTCCCTGTCTCCCTTATACTAAGGAAGTTGCTGAAGATCCCGATTTTGGTATGCGTGTAGAAGACATAAAGAAATTAAGTTTTGAATGCCACTGTCGCTCCCCGTATCCTATCGAAAATTATCTGGTTGCTTTTACAGGCTGAGGAGATTGGATAGTTAACGTTGTTGCCATAAAACATCTGGGATCAGTCACTCCGTCTTTTTAAGTGGGTACAGTAATAGAATTAAGAAGTGCATAGGTTAACTCCAAGTCTGCCATCTAATTGACCCTTACAGATATTTAGCTGAAATGATATAATATTTAGAGATAAAACTCCATGGGGGAGGTAAAATGATATGTTAGAAGTACGCAAAGGAAAATCTTCCAAATCCTATGAAAATGAATTTTTTAGAAAAATTTCGGTAGAACTGGTACAAGTTTTCGAGGAGAGAAAGTGGGATGGTATTTTACTTGGAATGCCGGAGTGTATTTCCCGGGAAGACTTGCAAATTGATTGTTTGTTGGTTACCGAAAATCAGATCATCCTGATAGATTTTAAGAATTATAGTGGGAAGCTGCAACTTCCATCTGAAGAAAATTTTAGGTTCGGCAGATGGGTAATTGATGATGAGATTACGGTTAAGGGAGGCAGTTCTCCTAATCCATTCAGCCAGCTTAGTAAGCAGCGGAGTAAACTGATTAATGAACTCAAATATCGCCTACATAACTTCGAACGTAAATCAGTCTCAACAATAGTTTGTTTTCACGATAAAGTAGAGATAATAGGGGCTGTTCCCAGACGATTCCAAATCAGTTTCTCGATTGTTGATCCAAGCAGCTATCTTAACAAAATTGTCGATATAATTGATGTCCTGGCAGAGGGGAATATTGATTATCTATCAGAACAGGGACGGCAAATTTTTACAGGATCTGTGTTTGCTACGGACGCATATCAGGCTGATGTTCAGATTGAACCAGAGGAAAGCGAAGCACGTGCGGAAAATCAAACGAAAGATAGCGATGCTCTTGAACAAATTAGGGAATTCTTGTTATCCGACAGCAAAATAATGACCTTAACAGGTAATACGGGGAGTGGCAAAACTTCGTTAATTCCTGACATTCGAGAATTAGCCTTCGATTTACATTATAATGATGTTCCTGTCTTTGCTTACTCTAACCGGTTGAGAAGGAAGATGCTGAGAAGCAATCCAGCATTAGAAGAAGTGGAGTCGTTATTTAATTCGGTTTTTGATTTCAAAGAAGAAAAAATAGATGAATTCTACAAAAAGACCATTCCTGTAAAAGCGTACGATGAGATCCATGACCAAGGCAAAACATTGTATATTATCGATGATAGCCAGCTGATTACGAATTCGAATTTCGATTCCGATTTGGTGCAATTTGGTTCGGGGTATTTATTAGAGGACGTTTTGAATTACATTGATTTGGAGTCGAATCCGGAGAGAAAGGTTATTTTCATTGGAGACAAAAATAAACTGAGCTATGGATCAAATACTGAAAATGCACTGAATCCGGAATTTCTGAAAGCGCTGCTTGAGAATAAAAATTTCTCTTCAGATATAAAAAATACGGTACTGCCGGACAGTGATGCGGAATCTGAAATCATTCAAGTGTGCAACAAGATTGCTAAGGATATACGGGCAGACCTATACAATGCGTTATTTATCTATTCCAATGAAGAAATTAAAGTTTGTGAAAAGGAAGACCAAACAAAAGTGTTGGAAGAGGTTTATTTAAATCCAGACACTAGTAAAATTCTTGTTTATAGCAATGAGCAAGCGAGTCAGGTGAATTTTTGGATAAAGAAGCATCTAATCAAAAACGGCAGAGAAATAGAAGCAAAAGACTATATCGTCTTTAATACAACTATACAAGCTTATGGACCGGGATTGACGGAAAATGATGTATCGCCATTTGAAAATAGTACACAGCCCTTTTCCTTTGTAGAACCTAAAAGAGTGGATAACGGATGCTTTGGTGAAGTAGTCTATGTTGATCATGTACATATCATCGAGAAGGCTGTGACAATAAAAGAAGAAAAAGTAATACTGCGATTTATTCCTTGCCAAATAAAGCTTCAAGATGAGAGCATCATAGAAACGCTTGTGTTTGAAAATTACTTAAAATCCCCACTGAATGAGCTTGGTATGAACGAAATAATTGCTTATCAATATGTGTTGTAAACATATGAGCATGACATTCTAAAAAAGGAACCTTTTGAAGAAAGCTCGGAATATCAGGAGATGCTGCAGCATCCTGAACAATATGCTGAGATCCACAAAGATGGAAAAATACTATTCAGGGACGCCAAAGATAAACGGAAACTCACCCATTTTGAAAAAGCTTATAGAGATCGGGTGTTGAAAAAACTCAATGTGCCAACGAGTGAATATTTTAAGCTTCTAAATGCAGCAAAAGTGAAGTTTGGGTGGGCGATGACAGTGAATAAGGGGATGGCTTATTCGTTTGAATCGGTATATTTCAATACATATCAAGGTGAAAATCGAGGCAAAACGAATAGGGAATATTTCAAATGGATCTATACAGGGGTATCGAGTGGCTTACATCGTGTCGAGCTGATCAATTGGAAGCCTGTTTCACCTTTTTTGAAAACCGAATTCCGTGCATCACCAGCTGCAAAAACTCCAAACAAAAGAAATGTCATTTTATCGCTTTCCAATAGAGAACAAACTGCTGCTGAACAGCTTCAGTGCTATCTGAAAACACGGCTGTCAGGCGTTGCTGAAATCTTGGACATCGCTTCCAGAGATTACTTAGAAATGGTCACTTTGGAGATGAATGGCCAAAAAATTGAACTGTTCTTCGACTACAATGGGAAAGGAGAAATGAAGGTTCCCAGATTGAAGTCAGGGGAGGAGGAAGATTTTAAAGCGTTATTGCCGCTATTCACACTAACTTCAAAAGAGGTGTCAAGTGAAATTGGCGTGATGAAATCGTTTTTGGAAGCGTTCGCTGTTATGTTGGATAATCAGGGTATTACAATGAAAGTAGTGGATTCACGTGAATGGCATCTCTTATTAAATTTTGCTGAACAAAAACATCATACGGACATCCATCTTTGGTATAACGGTGATGGCAAGATTTCTAAATTCAGCTACATGGATGGAAGCGAGGAACTCTTCTCAAAAATAGTTGCGTTGATCAAAGATGTTTATGTTCTTGACTAGAGGAGGTACAAAAGATGTACACAACAAAAAACTATAAGGAAGACTTGTACCAAATTAGCACGGAATGCTTTGTAAAATACAAACTGCTTCAAGGCTTTGTTTATAATCGCATGGACAAGAATGCTTTTGTGGAAAAATTAAAACTTGAAAAAGAAGATTGGGAAATAAATGAAATACTAGCAGCATTAAAAAGGCTGTCTGAAAAAGTGGATCGTAATGGCGGAAAACTGGATCCGGATCCAATTGAAGAAGCAAAGCGTTTGCGGAAGAGCAAGAAGCAGCGGGAGGCATTTCATGCAATCCTTCCTTATCTCCAAGCAAATAAGGATGATGAGGATGCGGTTATCACCTTTGGTTGGATTATGTATGATTTCTTGAAGTCTTCTGAAGGCAGCATAGACAATTATGTCAACAACTTAGCAGTGCTGAATAATCATGCAACTATCTCTTTTGACAGCAGCTTTTCCAATGATTTCAAGAAGACATTAGTAAACTCGATCTTGTGGTCCATCCGACGGGTTGTGAAACATGGAGAGCAATCTGCTAATAAAGTTTTTCCACAATTGCAGCAATTTTGCGGGAATAGTGCAAAGTTTATTGAGAAAAGAAGCATCTATGATAAAAGCAATGCTTCAGCATCCCGTTTGCTTGTTAAAGAAATTCGCAGCAAATTAAACGATACGAACTATTATCTATTCATGGATATGCTTGGTTTCAATTGGTTTGATCGAGGAGATTTTCAAAAGTCCAGCTTTACAAATGACAAAGGGGAGCTGGTAGAGATCCGACCGTTAGCAGAGGTTATTCTGAACTATCATGCAAAAAGGCTGGCATCCCCAACTACTTCTGCCGCAACGGAACAGAGGATCCATTCATTTATCGATGTGCTGAGTTCGCAAATTAAACAGCATCCCGAATATGAATGGCTTCCGTATTACAAAGCGAAATTATTAATAAAAGTGAACAGAGAAGAGGAGGCATTTGAAGCCGTAACATCCTTTGCTAGAACGAAAAGCAAGGAATTCTGGATATGGGATTTAATTAGTGAGCTGGTGAAGGAAGATGAAAGATTCAATTGCTTATGTGCCGGATTGCTTTGCAAGTCAAAACCCGAGATGATTGTCGGGCTGCAGGAAAAGTTGATACCCATGCTTATTAGGAGGGAGATGTTTTCAAATGCGAAAATGGAGCTGGACGCATTAATTTCTACTCGAATGAAGAAGTGGGGGAAGATATCTCAGCAGCTTGAAAAATGGAAAACGGAAAGCTGGTATTTGGAAAAGAAACCTGCAGAAAATAGGGATGCCCTAAGAGCGTACGCGGGAAAAGCGGAAAAAATATTGTATCGAACGCTTCCTTTTAGCGATATTTTTGTTACATATGTAAATAAAGATAAAGGTGTTATTCATTTTATATACTTAGAAAACAAATATCTTAAAACGATAAGAGAAGGATATTTTTACATGGATGCCATTCAAGAGTCGCATCACTGGAAACCCGATGAGACGTTGAAAGTAAAGATGCTTGCGGACAAAAAGCGGACGAAATTATATAGGGTTTACGAGATTGAGGAGGGTGACGAAGCATTTATAAATCATTTTATCCAATCCGGAACGGGCTATGCTGATCGAGAACAGGGCAATCCATTTGCATTTGTGGATGATGCATTTATTCCTCCGCGATTGGTGGAGAAAAACAACATTCAAACATACGACAAAGTGGAATATATCAAGAAAAGAAGATTCAACAAGAAGAAAAACACATGGGGATGGACAGTGGAAAGTATTACATCTGTCGTGAAAGATGAGATGGAAGAGGAGTGGGATGAGGCGTGACTTTGGGGTCAGCCTCTCCACTGCTTTAGATCCATAAGCATACTAACTGATCAAAATGGTGTTGAAGCTTCAGAAAAAACATTTTTATCATTAAGGAAAGGAATTACAACAAAATGTAGTTGTTATTCCTTTCCTTTTATTTATTCATTTTCGAATATAGTTTTTCTGGCTCTATACTAAATGTGGTGGTCTCCTTTGGAGGATCAGTGTTTCCGTAAGAAACAAAAAAATACACTCATTCCCCTCTCTTTTGTTAACCTAAAGTTGCGACACAAAAGGAAAAGGAGAGGGAAAGAGTGCAAAACCATTTTATCATAGAAATGTTAGGTATTGAAGACAAACATGTAGATGTATGGGAAGTTTCTAGTGACTCAGCTAAGTTTTTTGTAGAGCTATATACAAAAGTAAAGAAGCAGAAGTGCCCGTTTTGTGGCAATAGGACAAAAAGTATCCACGGCTATCGTACCCAAACGATTCAGGGGCCCATTGTTTCCAATAAACCAGTTAGTATTTCTTTGAAAAAGAGACGCTACTTATGTAAGGCGTGTAATCATACGTTTTATGAAAAGCTTCAGATGGTGGAACGATACCAACGTTGCACCCGTTCTATACAAACGACAGCGCTAACGTATACAGCTGTGGGCTCATTTACTACAGCTGCCCAGTTAACTGGGATGAGTTCGCAACGGTTACTTCGTATTTATGATCGAAAAGAAATAAAAACAAGGAAAGTCCTGCCACGTGCGTTAGCTATTGATGAATTTAAAGGGGATGCGGGCGGTGAAAGGTTTCAAACGGTCATTGCGGATGTAGAAAATAAAGAGATTGTGGATGTCTTACCTGATCGGAAGGTAGATACAATTAAAGCTTATCTTCAGTCCTGTGATACAAGTAACGTAGAGATTGTCGTCATGGACCTTTCTAAGTCTTTTAAGCAAGCAATACGGAAGGCGCTTGGTAACCCACTGATCATCGCTGATCGATTTCATTTTATGCGGCAAGTATATTGGGCGCTAGATGAAGTACGTCGAGAAGTGCAAAGAGACTTAGAGAAAAAAGACCGGATATATATGAAAAAAAGTAAAAAGTTACTTTGGAAATCAACCTATAAATTATCAGAAGAAGAGCGAGAGAAAGTAAATCAGTTACTCCAGGTTGATCCTCGATTAGAAGAGGCATACAACCTAAAAAACAAACTTGATCAGTGGTTTAAAGAGAGTAACGAAAAGACCGCTACACAGGGTCTAGAAGGATGTTTAATGGCGATGAAGGATTCTAATATTGAGTCTTTTCATAGAGTAAGAAAAACATTTGAGCGGTGGAAGCAAGAGATCTTGCATTCCTTTATGTATCCTTTTAATAATGGATATATTGAAGGCGTAAATAATACAATTAAAGTGGCAAAACGAATGTCGTATGGAATTAAAAATTTTAATCGATTAAAAAAGAAAATACTGTGGCGACAAGAGGTTAGAAGGGTTTTGACACAATAGAAACGGCAACCAATATACGTACGCAGCTATTTAAGCAAAGGCTTTTTAATAAAAGAGATGGTGGAGTGAAAATCACACCACCACATTTGACTGAGAACCAGTTTTCTTACAATCTAGCGAAGGAATACCTCACAGCAAGGTGGTTTATTCAAGAATTCAGATTGCTATCGATGTGAGGTAGAACACATAATTATAAATTTCGAGCTCTTTTCGCCGCTTCGTTAGCTTCGCGTTGCTTTGCATTTGCCCTATTAAGTCTATCATCAAAATGATGTGAATTTATATTGTATTGAGCTTGCTTTCCTGCATGTTTATAAGCATAATTAGCGTCTTTTTGTAATTGACTTGCCTTCCATTCTGCTTCCTTCTTTAAATTCTTTCTAATACTCGAATTTTTGGAGCTTCCGCCAGAATGATAACTACCTCCACCAGAAGAAGAACGGCCGCCACCATCAGAAAAGATAGCAACAATAAAAATTATAATATAAAATAGAGCATTCCCTAGGAAGCGTACAGCTTTCAAGAGCAATTTAGTCAAATTAAAAAGGGATACTATGACCTTGTATGTAGACAAATTTGGGAAAAACCTGTCTCTAATTTTAACTAATATTGTTACTATTAACAAACTAAGTAATGCTCCAGGGATCAAAAATATTAGCCCCGTAGCACCGAGGGAATAGTTGTATGTATAAATTGTTTCATTATTCGCATTCAACAGTTTGGTTAACTCTTTATCTGCAATACTATTAAGAATGTTAGCAAAAGCCAAAGTATAAACTATAAAATGCCACATCTTACCACTACCAAATTTCATCTGTCTAAATGATTCATATATCCTATTCACATGTTACCTCCTTTTTGTTATGGTTTTCTAGAATTCTCAATCATAACTTTTATATCATGGGGCCACATTTATTTACAGATCTAAATAATTTTCTATTAAATAATAGGTTCTTTCTCTTGTAGTATTCGTTAGTCTATCTTTTGCATCTATTTCACCACGAGCCTTTTCATAATTTGCATCTTTTTCCTGGACCCAGTTAATTTGTTCTTGTTTTAGTTGATCAAATTTGTCTTTTGGCATTGAATCTGCTAAAACGCCCCATACTTCATTTAGTAATCCATCCCAATCATCTAGGTAATCTCCATAAGCACCGATCCCAACGTCTCCTTTGTATTTTTGTTCAATATCTTCATCTAGCATCCTTGCTTTATGCGCGTATTCCTCTTTTAAACTGCTATAATTCGGAGATATTCTTTCTTGCTCCCTTTCATATTTTGCACTTTCTATCATATCGTCCATTGCACGAAGACTGCTATTATGTTCCTGCGAAGTAATTGATTTGGATAATAAGTTTAATCGCCCCTTAGCTTCCCCTAACCTTCCTTGATCAATCAATTCCATAATATATTCCGATGCTGCAGTAAATCTCTCTAATTCATCATTGATGATTTCCGCTGTTTCTGTTTCTTTCTGTGTGTCATCAGCTTGTTTTGCTTGCCTTTTTTGCTCTTTTTGGCTTTCATTATCTTTTGAATTACGTTTTTTTTCTTCTGCTTCTTGTGCTTTTTTATCTTTTTCTTGTTCTTCTTCTATGTTCTCTACTCTAATAAATTCAGCGTTATCTATTGATTCACCCATCATTTTTACAACTTTTATTTCATCTTTACTTTCAAAATAACCCTCAAAGAATGGAATTGGAATACCATCTTCTGGATTAATAATTTCTAGCATGAAGGTATCACTTTGTGTCTCAGTAAGTATGTATTCAGCACTGATAGATTCAGATCGGTTTATTAGCCTTTCTTCACCTATCTCTATGTATTGTCCAGTCTTCCCATCAGCAACCGCCTTCCAACTTCCTATGATTTTTTTCTCTATAGAACCCCCACAAGCTGTTAAAAACAGTACTGCAATAAAAATCGTGAATAGGCTTACCAATTTTTTACATAACATCATTTCTCATCTCCTCATTTCGTACATTTGTCTGTTTATTTAAGTGATAATAGTTCTAATATACCATTTTTTTCTAAATAATATAGTATGTTACAGTCTTTTATTACTATAATCTTCCCAGGCTTGTAATTTCATATATTAGCTTCAATTCTTAAAAGACAGCTATGAAATCATCCACTTCCTAGCTTGTTTTCTCTGAAATATATTTTTGAATTCTTTTATTGACTTCATTAGCTACAAGCTTTATATATCCTCCTTTGCTTTTTTAGTACTAACTCTGAATTAAATATAAACTAGAATTAGTACTAAGTCAATATTTTGTCTCTGAATTATTGATTCCTACCCCCTTATAGTAGACACTAAGTGAACGAGGATGTTAGGGAATGGGTGGCAAAAGATTTTAAAAAATGAAACTTGTAGACTATTATTTTAAAAACCCAGGCTGGGGGATTTGATGGTAGAAAGAGAATTCGATGTTCGTCTTATGAAGCAGTTCGATGTTGTGGAAAGGCGAAAAAGATAGAATTGACCATTCAACATCAACCATTTGGAAATGGAAGATCTATACGTAATATCTACGAAGGGACATTAAGAAACCAGGCAGTGCGGTTACAGGGGAAGAATGACTTAACTTTGGAAGACTTAATTACTATTGATGAAAAAGACATTAATTAGAGATAGTTTAAAAAAAGCTTGTGGTTATACTCTAAATCATTTAACTCCTTTCCAATTTCACACGTGGTAAGAAGGGGAAGGTAAGCGCAGAGGAGATACTAAATTCATTGAAGAGAAGGGTGTTTGTGTCGTCAACCATTATATGATTAATATTAAAAGAACTTATTACTCCGGCCTTGATCTTTTTAATAATGTGAACCTTTTTTTATATCGTAGTATCTACTTATATTCCATGAAGTAAGACAACCAACAAAGATAATTTAATAGAAATAATAAAAATTTTGAAATGTTTAATGTTCAAAAGAAATAATGTATATAACATTACCTTTGTCTAACTAGGTAGGTGAACTGAGAAAAAGTAGAAATAAAGACAGTAAATTATTTTTGTTAATTATTTACTTAGTACTAAAAACATTATATTATATAAATTATAATTAGTACTTAATTAAAGAAAGGGAAATATTATGAAGAAAATAATTGAAGGTGCTGTTTATAATACGGCGACAGCCAAAAAAATTTGTGAACGGTTCTCAAATGAACCCAAACATGAAAAAGGTGCATACGTCAAACAACTGCAGCAATTATATAGAACGAGAAGCAGTAATTATTTCTTTTATGTTAAAAGTGAGTTTACTACCCATGTTGTCATAAACAATGATGATATTTTCCCCAAGTTTGAAGAACAGGAAGTGACGGATGAACAGATCCTACCAGTTTCTTATGAAAGAGCATTGCAATTTGCAAGCGAGATTTCTGTCAGTTCCGCGTCAGAAAAGAAAACAATTGCCAAGCATTTCCCTGAACTGCTTGAAAAGGAGGGAAATGGAAACAAGAAAATCCAAAAGAAATTATACATCTCCGAAAAAGCTAATTGGTATTTAGAATTAATGCTGCAGGAAGGCAAGGAAACCAACAGCACTCTCGTTGAGAAACTTATAACAGAAGAGTACCGGAGATTATATAAACAAGGAGTTATGAATCGTGATCCATTTTCTGAAATGGAAGACTAATAAAAAAGGATAACCATGTGAATCGAAACGAAAAGGAGGTGATTAATTAAAAGATAACTCAGAATCAGAAAGAGCATTTAAAATAAATAAATAAATTCCTAAAGGAGGCAGAAAAATGAACAATGAAGTTGAACACTTTATTACAGAAGGCGTGAGGTTAAAAAGGGCTGGAGATTTGGAAGGGGCATTAAACTGTTATTTGCAGGCGGTCGACTTAAATCCGACGAACATGAAAGTATTTATAAGTCTCGCAAAGACCGCCCATTTATTAAAAAGACAAAATTTGGCTGCAAGATGTTATCTATCAGCGACTCATCTCATGCTTGAGCCTATTGAGAAGGTCATCGATTCCCCTGAAAAATTACCAGACTATTTGCGTATGGCATATGGGGAGTTTTTAGAGGAACAGTTGCAACAGCTACCGAGGAAATCGGCGTTTGCTATTTTGTTAGATAGTAATACACCAAGACATACCGCACATACGATGATTGATCTTTCTCCAGATATTTTAGAAAATAGATCTGATTTAAAACCATTTTCAGAAATATACAGAGCCAGTATTTTAGGCGACGGCTCCTATGGTTCTATTTTAAATCAATATGGATACACTTCCGATGATCAAATGAAGGTAGAAAAGGAGATCTATATTCCAGCTGGGCAAAAGTTTCTGATGACCGACCTGAAATGGGATCAAATAGAAAGTCAAGATGTGATAGATATTTACTTTTAAATACTGTATCTGGTGAGATATAAAGAAAGTAGGATGAAAATGACATTAGAAATTGCCATAATGAATACAGGTGGTGTTGCCCTGGCAGCTGATAGTGCTGTTACTTTAAGTGTGGGGGAGAAAATATACCATTCAGCTCACAAGTTATTCAATCTGTCCGAGGCCCATTCTGTTGGAATTATGATTTATGGAAACGCATCTTTTTTGGAAGTACCTTGGGAAACAATTCTTAAAGTCTACCGGAAGCATATAGGTGATAAATGTTTTGATACGTTAGAAGCGTATACGGAAAGCTTTTTCGACTTCCTGCATGATAATCATTATCCGGCACTCATGTCCGAAGGTAGTGAACACAGCTTCATTACAAATGGTTTAGAGACCGAGATTATTCATTTACATAAAGCTTTGGCTGATATAAAAAATGACTTGTTCAACGAGTATGGTGAATTATATCTTCAACAAGAGATACAGGGTATGTTTATTAATAATGCTGGCGATTTCCTGCAAAACAGTATAGATGATTATTCAAAAAAGAGCCACATAAGTCCAATTAACGAGGATGATTATAACATTTTGGCCGAAAAATATGGACCTAAAATTGAAGGAATGATTGAGAAACATTTTGAACCGCATAATTTTATTCACGAGTGGGTCGACTCTATCAAAACAATTGCCATTAGTGTCCTATTAAAAGATTTTTCTAGTAAGTTTTCCGGCATTGCGTTTGCAGGATTTGGGGAAAAAGAGATTTATCCTTCATTCTATTTATTCCTAGTTGATGGTAGCATTAATCGTAAAGTGAAATTTTGGAACACACCCAAATCCAAGTCGATTAATCATGAAAGAAAGGCTTCCATTATACCACTTGCCCAAAGGGATATGGTAAACAATTTCATTGAAGGAATCCACCCTGGTATGGAAAAGCTGTTAAAAAATAACCTGAAGAGAAACGTCCAATCACTACATAAGTCTGTTGATAGAATGATAGATAATAATTTTGTTGGAAAATTAGACAGTGACTCTGTTAAAGAAGAATTCAAAGAAGAAATCCTTCATTTATATCAGAACCATGTCGATACAATGAATAGATATAAAGAAGAGCAATTCATTGATCCAATGATGGCTATTGTTGAGAATCTACCAAAAAAAGAGTTAGCCGAAATGGCTGAAACTTTAATCCATTTGACGACTTTTAAAAAGAGGTTATCAACAGATGCAGAATCGGTCGGTGGTCCAATTGACAGTGCAGTTATTACAAAAGGGGATGGGTTTGTTTGGGTCAGGAATAAAAATAGGTAGATGATTGAAATGAAATAATGAGAGAAGTGATTAACAGAAGGGGTGTGGAATACATCCCTTTAACGTAATACACAATATATACAAGGAGTGAATTAAATGAAACAATCTTTTAAATATTTCTTAGGAGTACTTATTATTGGATTTTTAACAGCTTGTGGATCCGCAGAAAGTAATATAGAAGGCAACTGGAAAGCAGTTATAGATGGTGAGGATGTAGGGGCATATATGGAAATAGGTGAAGAGAGAATTATAAGCAGACAGGAATCAAATGATGAACCCATAACTCTTGAATACATAGTAACAGAAACACAAGATGACAATTTCATTTTAGAAGTTGTGAATCCGGAAAATGGAACAAATGAATTTTTCTTTGAAGGACATTTTGAAAATAAAAATACCATAAAAATTGTAAACGCTCCAGGCAATAGTGCTGAGGAGCAAGGTGAATTAGTTCGAATAAAAAGTGTACAAGAAGAAATGAAAAAAGATAAAGAAGAAGAGGCAGCAAAAGAAGCAGAAGTAAAAAAGAAAGAGAAACTCGCAGCTAAGAAAAGTGATGAAAAGAAGAAAGCGCAAAAATTAGCTGAAGAGAAGGAAGAAATGAAACTTGAACAACTAGCTAAGGAAAAGGAGGAAGAAGAAGCAAAAGCTCTTCGAGATGAAAAAGAGGCGGCTGGCATAGAGAATAGTTGGAAAATACAAGCTGATGCGCTTGATGATAAAATAATGAAGGATGCCAAAGAAGTCGATCCGCACGCACAAGATATGCAGGAAGGCTTCTATGGTCAATACTACGGTGAATGGGATGATTTATTAAATGAAGTATGGGTTGAATTAAAAGCTGCTTTGCCTAATAAGGAATTTGAAGAATTGAAGTATGATCAAAATCAATGGATTGAAGAAAAAGAGCAAAATTTTAAAGCGATGCCTGATCAAGTAGCTTCCCAAAGAGCTAAAGGGATGGACTACCTCACTTTCGAAACGAAAGATAGGGTATATTACTTAATTGGTAATTATATGGACTGATGGGATATGAAGGTTGTGTGAGATACTTCATGCTGATCGTTTATATTACAGAATAAATATAGATTTATTTGTAGATGAGCAAGAGAGTGTATCTACGCTTACAATATAAAAACAAAAAGCACATGCTCTATTAGCAAGTGCTTTTTGTTTTATACTTGTTTGATAAATGTTTATTCAACTAGCTTTAATCCCAAAAAAGGAATGAACTTTATAATATTCAATTTAACAATGTAATAACTAGATTCAGTTTTCAAACATAACTGCCAAAGAGTCACTTGTATTAATGAAATTCCTTATTGAAGCTATGCTCACTTTCTTATTACCTAACTCTATTTTGAACTGTGGAAACTGCTCTTTTACTATTTTCGGAAGCTTGTTGACTATACGAAGCTGCACTCTGACTAGCCGCGGCTGCAATACTTGCTTCAATCCTTGCTGCTCTTGCATCCATGGCAGCTTGTTCCGTTTTGTTAATGATATAATCTTGTTTCGCTTCCATTCTTTCTTGGTGTTCTTCTTGCATAAATAAATTAATAGCCTCTTTTAACGTATCTGCTCTAGAGTTAAACAGATATGTAAATATTTTCACTGAAGCTTTATAAGTTGTGTATTGTTCAGGTATTCGCATGAATATTCCCGCTTCATTTAGTGATTGGTTTATTTGGTTATTCCTTTGAGTTGCTGTATCTATCAACTTAAGTTTTTCTTGCATCGCATTTTTATTTAATATTTTAGAACGTTGGTTGCTATAAAAGGAAGATTTTCCAAAGAAAGAATTAGGATTATCTAACGATTTTTTGCAGTATCTTATAGCGAAGAAAAAGACTACGATAAGTACGAATGATACTGGCGTTCCAATAACATATGGTAATATAAATATCAATAGGAATACTGACGCTAACAAAAATACATTAAGTTGCTTCTTAAGACTTTTATGTATATGTTCGTTAATTGCTTTGTTGTTACTGTTGATAATATTATCATTTTTTACGACTTCCTTGTTACTAAGGGCAAGTACAGAAAAATCATCTAATAATTGCTCTTTAGTTAATTCCATCATAACCACTCCTTTTTTAAGATTAGTAATAGACCTAAAAAACTTTCATTTTAAACCACATAGATAATCTTTCTCAGCACTCCCTTTCTTTTGTAGAAAATCAGACTGCCATTAGCTCTGAGTCAATATACCTATTTGTGACGAACATTTCATGACATAAAGCTTACCTTTTAGGCAAATATTTACATATTATTCTTATTATAGAATGAAAAGAAGTAATTGTCATCTTATTTTTTGGAAGTTGTCTACAACAACGAAATATATTTATATATTTATAATGTTAATTTCGTGTAGCTACAAGGCGAGGTGTTTCTCATCATTAACATAATTGCTAATAAGTGAGAAAAAATTAG